>DASSRN010000592.1:0-5756 GCA_035701785.1 Acetobacteraceae bacterium
GACATCTATGCCCGCGTGGTGTTCGGCAGCCGCATCACGCTGACCATCGTCGCGCTGGTGAGCCTGATCGTGGTGCCGCTCGGTCTCGGCATCGGCCTGCCTGCCGGATATTTCGGCGGCTGGATCGACGCGGTGCTGATGCGCATCACCGACATCTTCCTCGCCTTCCCGCGCCTCGTGCTGGCGCTCGCATTTGCTGCTGCGCTGGGACCGGGGATCGAGAACGCGGTGATTGCGATCTCGCTCACCGCATGGCCGCCCTACGCGCGGCTGGCGCGCGCCGAGACGCTGACGCGGCGCAATGCTGAGTTCATCGAGGCGGCCGAACTCCAGGGCGCATCGCACCTGCGCATCCTGTTCACGCAGATCGTGCCGCTGTGCCTGCCGTCGGTCATCATCCGCCTGACGCTCGATATGGCGGGCATCATCCTGACTGCCGCAGGCCTGGGCTTCCTCGGCCTCGGCGCGCAGCCGCCGGCGCCGGAATGGGGCGCGATGGTGTCGTCCGGCCGGCAGTACCTGCTGGACCAGTGGTGGGTCGCGACGATACCGGGCATCGCCATCTTCATTGTCAGCCTGGGCTTCAACCTGTTCGGCGACGGGCTGCGTGACGTGTCGGATTCGCGTGCCGGATGAGCGCTGATCCGCTGCTGACCGTCCGCAACCTGCGCGTCGTCTATCCCGGCGAGGACGGTGATTTCCGCGCGGTGCGCAACCTGTCGTTCTCGCTCGGGCGCGAGCGGCTCGGCATCGTGGGAGAGTCAGGTTCCGGCAAATCCACCACCGGCCGCGCCATCATGGGCCTGATCCCCTCTCCCGGGCGCGTCGATGCCGATGTGATGCGGCTGGGCGAGATCGACCTGACGCGGCTCGACGAGAAGGGATTCCGTCGGCTGCGCGGCAAGCGCATCGCCATGGTGCTGCAGGACCCGAAATTCTCGCTCGATCCGGTGATGACCGTCGGCAAGCAGATCGCCGAGACCCACCGCTATCATTTCGGCAGCAGCAAGCAGGCGGCGCGCACCGCCGCACTGGAGATGCTGGAGGCGGTGCATATCCGCGATCCGGCGCGCGTCTATAACCAGTACGCGCACCAGGTTTCCGGCGGCATGGGCCAGCGCATCATGATCGCGATGATGCTGATCGCCGGTCCGGACATCCTGATCGCCGACGAGCCGACATCGGCATTGGATGTGTCGGTGCAGCAGCAGGTGCTGGCGATTATGGACGAGATGGTGAAGACCCGCGGCATGGGCCTGATCCTGATCAGCCACAACCTTCATCTCGTTTCGTCGTTCTGTGACCGGGTGCTGGTTATGTATGCGGGGCAGATCGTCGAGATCTGCGACGTGGGGCGCCTGCATGAGGCGCGTCACCCCTACACACGGGGCCTGCTCGCGGCGTTGCCGGAACTCGGCAATCGCCGCACCGAGTTGCCGCAACTCCGACGCGACCCCGAATGGCTGCTGGATCTGCCTGCCGCGGTTGGAGCCGCTGCGTGATCGAACTGCAAAAGATCTCCGTCACGTATGGCACCGGCGCCGCGCTGGTGCGCGCCGCGCGCGACGTGTCGTTCCACATCCCCGCTGGCGACGCGCTGGGCCTGGTGGGTGAGTCGGGCTCGGGCAAATCCACCGTGCTGCGTGCGGTCGCCGGGCTTATCCCGCACGCCGAAGGCAGCGTGGTGATCGACGGCCGCGAACTGCCCAACCGCCGTCCGCGCGAGTCGCGCAAGATCATCCAGATGGTGTTTCAGGATCCGTATGGATCGCTGCATCCCAATCAGACGGTAGACCAGACGCTCAGCGCGCCCGTCGCGATCCATCGCCTGGGGAATGCCGAGAAGCGGATCATGGCGTCGCTCACCGAGGTCGGACTTGGCCGCGAGCACCGCTACCGCTATCCGCACCAGCTCAGCGGCGGGCAGCGCCAGCGCGTCGCGATCGCCCGCGCGCTGATCCTGGAGCCGAAGATCCTGCTGTTGGATGAGCCGACTTCGGCGCTGGATGTTTCGGTCCAGGCCGAGATCCTCAACCTGCTGACCCGGCTGCGCCGCGATCATGGTCTGACCATGCTGATGGTGAGCCACGACCTCGCCGTGATTGCGCATATCTGCGACCGCATCGGTGTGATGCACAGCGGCCGGCTGCTGGAGATGACCACGGCAACTGCGTTGGCCGAGGGCCGTGTCACCGATCCTTATTCGCAGCAGTTGCTGCGCGCCAACCAGGGGTTCGACGCCAGCGGCAGCATCGTCGACGTGGCGGCCTGAGGATGGGCACGCGACTGGCCGGCAAGGTCGCCGTCGTCACCGGCTCGGGCCAGGGCATCGGCCGCGCCGTCGCGCTCGCCTTTGCGCGCGAAGGCGCGGTGGTGGTCATCGCGACGCGCACCGCCGCGCATGGCGAGCAGACCTTGCGGCTGATCGAGAGCGAAGGCGGCAAGGCGCTGTTCCGGCAGGTCGACATCGCTGACCATGGCGCGACCCGCGCCATGGTGGACGAGGTGGCGGCTGCCTGCGGGCGGCTGGATGTCATGGTGCACAACGCCGCCGCGTTCGGCCGCGCCACGATCGAGGAGATGGACCAGGCGACGCTCGACCGGCTGTTCAACGTCAACGTGAAGGCCTGCTTTACGCTGACCCAGGTATCGCTGCCGCACATGCGCAGGCAAGGCGGCGGTCGCATCATCATCACATCGTCGGTCACCGGTCCGAAGGTCTCGATGCCGGGTTCGGGCGCGTATGCCACATCGAAGGCGGCGGTCACCGGGTTCGTGCATACCGCGGCAATCGAACTGGCGGCGGACAACATCACGGTCAACGCCGTCGAGCCCGGCTACATCGACACCCCAGGCATGTCGGGGCTGAAGGCTCGCTTCGGCGCCGATCGGCTGGCGCATTTCATCCCAGCGCGGCGGTTAGGCCGGCCAGAGGAGATCGCCGGTCCGATGGTATTCCTGGCGAGCGACGAGTCGAGCTACATCACGGGCGAAACCATCGTGGTCGACGGTGGGGCGCGCCTGCCGGAAAGTCCGCTGTTCGCCGGCTGAGTTTGATCCGGATCAAGGCATTGATCGCGCTTTCGATGTAATGTGCGCGGTACGGCGCACTGCGGGTGCGTCGGTGGCAGGCCGCCATGGCAACCATCTGCTGGACCGTCATTCACAACGCTGTCGCGCCGGTGGCGCGTGGCATGGCAACGGCGGGACGTGCTGTACGGCACGCCGTGGGCCATGTCGCGCACCACACGCTGCATCGAGCGTCCTCGCATGCCTGGACGCAACTGGTATGCAAGGTGATACCGGCCGCCATGGTGAGTGGCGGTCTGCTGGCCCCGATCCCGGCTAACCCGCCGCGTCCGCCCGTCCCGCAGGCATTGCCGGCTTTCGTCGATCCGGGGCTGGCCGGCTTGGAGGACGCCGGACGTATCCCCTTCCCGGCTGGTGGCGCAACCATCGGACCGCCCGTGCTGGAGGCAGCGCGGCCGGTTGCGGTGATCGAGCCAAAATCTGTGCTGCTGCTGGCGACTGGGGTAGGGGTACTAATGCTGGTGCGGGCGGGTGTGGCATGGTGGGGCCCCTCCCCGGCCTCCTCCCGCAAGGGGGGGGCGAAGTTTGTTCCCCTCAGTTGCAGGCAGCGAGCCAGGAGTGGACCCGCGCCACTTGACCGGGTGTGGTCCAGTCAAGCGACCCAAGCTGGGACAGCACCACCGCGCGCTCGCGTCCGGCAAACACCACCGACTGTGGCAGACCGAAGCGGTCGACCTCGAATCGGAAGGCCGCGGCTACCGTTCCGTCCGACGTCTGCGGCGATAGTCGCCAGTGCCGGAAGGGCAGTGGGTTCCGGTGCAGATACGCCACATCGCCGGCCCAGTTCATGGCGTGGCTCAGGAGAACAATCTCAATGGCGCCGGGCTGCATCGAAGCCGCCAGCCGGCGCAGCGTCGGCAGTTCTTCCTGGCAGCCCGGACACCAGGCAGCCCAAAGGTTGACCAGCAAAAGCGGACGGTCGAGCTCGCCGAGGCGATGCGGATTTCCGGCGGCATCAATAAACGAGGCACCGGCGAGTGCCGTTGCCTGGCGCGTCTCGGCGGTAGAGGCCGCCCTGCCGTGCTGCGCCGACACTGCAAGCGGCAGCGCCGATAGTGTGCGCAACATGGCGCGGCGCGGGATGAGCATGTGACCTGACCCAACCGCATGATCGCTACTGAAAGTTGATTTTGTCTTGCCGAGGCACGCGCGACAAGAGTGTCAGCCGACCTCGCTGCGTAGCGTGTCGATCGGCACCAGCCGGCCGTCGCGCTCGAAGTGCCAGAAGGTCCAGCCGTTGCAGGAAGGTGCGTTCTGTACCGCCGCGCCGACCTTGTGGATCGACCCGCTCACCTTGCCGGCGGTGATGGTGCCGTCTGCGGCGACCACAGCGCTCACCCGGCGCATGCGGTCGAACAGCCTGGCACCAACCGGCAACAGGCCGCGCTCGACGAGACTGCCGAACGGCACACGCGGGGCATCGCGCTTCGATACTGCGCCCGCGAGCCCGCCCGCCGGAACGGGGCGGGTTGCACGGAGCCGACCGAGCGCCGCCTCGACATAGGCGGGATGACGCTCGATCCCGATGAAGTGCCGGTGCAGCCGCTTGGCAACCACCGCCGTCGTGCCGGTGCCAAGGAACGGATCCAATACGATGTCATCCGGGGCGGTACTGGCAAGCAGGATGCGGTGCAGCATCGCCTCGGGTTTCTGCGTCGGGTGCAGCTTCAGGCCGTGCTGGTTGCGCAGCCGCTCCGGGCCGGTGCACAGCGGCAGCAGCCAGTCGCTGCGCATCTGGATGTCGTCGTTCAGCGCCTTCATCGCGGCGTAGTTGAAGCGGTGGCGGGAATCGCGCTGGCGGGCCGCCCAGATCAGCGTCTCGTGCGCGTTGGTGAAGCGCCGCCCGCGAAAGTTCGGCATCGGGTTGGACTTGCGCCAGATCACGTCGTTCAGCACCCAGAACCCAAGGTCCTGCAGTGCCGCGCCGATGCGGAAGATGTTGTGGTAGGCGCCGATCACCCACAGGGTGCCGTCTTTGCGCAGCAGCCGGCGGCATTCGGTGAGCCATTCGCGGGTGAAGGCGTCGTAGGTCGCGAAATCGCTGAACCGGTCCCACTCCTCGTCCACCCCGTCCACAAGGCTGTCGTCCGGGCGGCGCAGCTCACCGCGTAGCTGAAGATTGTAGGGCGGATCGGCAAACACGCAGTGCACCGACGCCGGCGGCAGCATGCGCATCAGCTGGACGCAATCGCCCAGCATGACCTGATCGAGCGGCAGTTCGCGGACGACTTCCACGGTGCTCCCGGCTGGCGGATAGCGATGGGACGCCTCCGGTCGCACCGGCGGCGGGTGCATCGTGGCGAACGCAGCGAAGCCGCGTCAATCAGTCCAGTTCGAGCGCGAGCTGGGCGACCGTGCCGAAGCCCGGCCGATGGTGCGGCGTCGGTCCCAGCCGCCGCAGCGCGGCCACGTGATAGCCGGTGGCATAGCCGACATTGCTGTGCCAGCCGTAGTCGGGGAAGCGCACCGCCAGCCGCGCCATCGCGCGGTCGCGCAGTACCTTGGCGACGATCGAGGCGGCCGCGATCGACAGCGAGCGCCCGTCGCCGCCGACCACGCATTGCACGGCACAGTTCAGCGGCGGCGGCTGGTTGCCGTCCACCAGCGCAAGGTCTGGCGGCGTCGGCAGCCGATGGATGGCGCGGCACATGGCGAGCAGCGCTGCG
>DASSRN010000593.1:0-2730 GCA_035701785.1 Acetobacteraceae bacterium
GGTGGAAGCCGGCGATCCCGCGGCCGCGCTGCAATACTGGCAGCAGGCATTGGTGCGCTATCCGGCGTTTACCAGGACATCGCATGACTCGCTCGACGTGCTGATCGGCCTGAAGCGCTACGAGGAAGCTGAGCCGCTGATGCTCGAAGGCATGAAGCGCGAGCGTCACGACCCGTTCTTCGCCCAAGGTTACGCAAGGATTGCGGAGCACCGCGGCGATCTCGAGACTGCGATCGAACGTTGGGCCAGGGTGCGCAAAAGGTATCCGGGTGCGCCGGACGCCTACATCGCCGGCTCAAGGTGTCTGAGGGCAGCCGGTAGGCTGGACGACGCGGAGAAGCTCAACGCCACGGCGATCAAGCGCTTTTCCAAAGACCTCCGGGTGTGGATGGAGTGGGCTCAACTCTCGGAAGCCACGGGCGACTTGGACGAGGCGCTGAGCCGTTGGGAAACTGTCGCGGAGAAGTACCCTCACGTCATCTGCGAACAGAGTATCGCCCGTGTGCTGGAGAAGTTGGGCCGTCTGGATGATGTGGAAGCCAGGCTGCGACAGGCCCGCCTGCGGTTCCCCATTGATCCGACGCTTGCAGTGGCACGTGCCGAATTGGCCGATCGACGCGGCGACAGGGAAGACGCCGCACGCTGCTGGGGGGACGTCATGCGGCGCTTTCCCCGGCTGGTCAGAGGCTACCAGGAAGCGCACCGGGCTCTCTTAGCGGTTGATCGCATAGCAGACGCTGAGGCGGCGATGGTCGATGCGATGGATCGGTTTCCTACGGATGCCTGGCCGGCGATCAATCATGCCTCGCTCGCCAGCAGGCGGCAGGACTGGACGGAAGCCGTCACGCGTTGGGGATGGGTCAGGGAGCGCTGGCCGGATCGGGCCGAGGGCTATCTGCGCTCCGCCGAAGCCCTTGCAGCGCTCGGGCAAAAGGACGAAGCCGAGAACCTGCGGGCGCGTTACCGGGAACGCCAACAGCCAGCCATGAACCAAGGAAGCTGATCCATGCAGTACACCCCACCGCCGCACGTCACCCAGAATTGGCAGCTCAGCAAGCCATCGGCGAAGGGCCGGCGTGGCATGGTGGTGTCGCAGGCCAAGGGGGCGGCGCAGGCGGGCGTCGCGGTGCTCGATGCCGGCGGCAACGCGATCGACGCTGCGGTGGCTACGGCGCTCGCGCTCGCCACCCACGAGCCGTGGAACTCGGGGCTTGGCGGCATCGGCTTCGCCCTGGTGCACCGTGCCGGCCAGCAGCGCGCCGAGGTGGTGGATTTCGGCCCGCGCGCGCCCGCGGCAACCGACCCCGCGCGTTATCGCATGACCGGGCGGATGACCACCGACCTGTTCGCCTGGCCGGAGGTCGAGGGCGATATCAACATCCACGGCCCGCTGTCCGTTGCGATTCCTGCCGCGGTGGCCGGCTATGAATACATGCACCGTCAGTGGGGGCGCCTGCCGCTGTCGGAGGTGATCGCGCCGGCGATCGCGCTCGCGAAGCGGGGTCTGCCGCAGGACTGGTACACCGCGCTGAAGGTTGTCACCTCCGCGTCGGCGATCCGACTCTATCCGCACACCGCGGCGGTCTACATGCCGAACGGCCTGCCGCCGGCGCCCCCCTATCAGGGCAAGCCCGGGTTCTTCCAGCAGGGCAATCTGACCGCCACGCTGGAGCGTCTCGGTCAGGCCGGGCTGCGGGACTTCTATGAGGGTGAGATCGCCGCCTCGGTTGCCGCCGACGCACAGGCACTGGGCGGCGTCCTGTCACTGGCAGACCTGCGCGATTGCCAGGCGCGCACCTGGGCATCGGAGCAGGTCGGCTGGCGTGGCCGCACCTTGCAGTTGACCGGTGGACTGACCGCGGCGCCGACCCTGAAGCGCGTGCTAGAGGGAATGGCCGATGCGCCCTATGGCGGCAACGCGCCATCGACCGAGTGGTACCGTACGCTCGCCCGGGTAATGAAGGCTGCTTACGCGGAACGCCTCGCAGGTCTGGGTGAGTCGGAGCCGCTGGCAGCGGAAAGCTGCACCACGCACCTCACCGCCTGCGACGCCGAGGGCAATACCGTGGCGATGACCACGACGCTGATGTCGTCGTTCGGCAGCCGAGTGCTGCTGCCGCAGTCGGGCGTGCTGCTGAACAACGGCATGATGTGGTTCGACCCTCGGCCCGGGGTGCCGAACAGCATCGAACCCGGCAAGCGGCCGCTGTGCAATATGCTGCCGATCATCCTGGCAGAGAACGGCCGGCCCTACATTGCCGGCGGCGCGTCCGGCGGCCGGCGCATTCTGGCCTCGGTGTTCCAGCTCATGACCTTCCTGGCGGATTTCGGCATGGACGTGGACACCGGCGCACACCATCCGCGGATCGACGTTTCCAGCGCCGATGGGGCCAGTGCCGATGCACGACTGCCCGTGGAGGTGCGGGATGCGCTGGCAGCGGACGGCCATTTGGAGGTGGTCGAGCACAACGCCGTGCCGATCAACTTTGCCTGCCCGAATGTCATCGTTCAGGCGGCCGACGGCACGCGCACCGGTATCAGTGACGCCGCCTCGCCGTGGTCAGGCGCGGTGGCGCAGGCCTAGATCAAAAGCGGGGATCCTGCGGCGCGACGCCGACATACTCGAACTGGTGTGCCATGTCCTCGGGCCAGGTCGCCGTTCGTGCCCTGCAGTGTGTCTAGATGCGTCGCCTCGGTCGCACCGCGCATCGCTGCGTGGGTCATAAGCTG
>DASSRN010000594.1:0-8854 GCA_035701785.1 Acetobacteraceae bacterium
TACCTCGCCCAGCTTTTCCCGTGATGGTAGAACGCTCTTCCACCTGCGCGGTTCTGGAACGCCGCAGGTCTGGGCGCTGGACCTGACGCGCGGCGACGACCGGCAGCTCACCCGGCACGACGAGAAGGTCGCTCTGCTACGCCGCTCGCCGGTCGATGACCTGCTGATCTACGGCATCGACCGCGGCGGCGACGAGCGCCAGCAGTTGCTGCTGCTCAATCCGGACGACGCCATGGCAGGACCGCGCGCGCTGACTGACAACCCTGCGGTGATCCACGACTTCGGCGGCTGGTCGCCGGACGGGCTGCGCATCGCCTATGCCGCGAACGAGCGCGACGAGGCGAATTTCGACATTTACGTGCAGGACGTGGCCAGTGGCGAGCGGCAGCGCGTGTATGACGGCACGAACCTGGTCAGCGTGTCCGGCTTCAGCCCCGATGGCATGCATCTCGCGCTGCTGCATGATCGCGGCTACGGCGCGGAGTCGCTGCTGCTGCTCGATCTTGCCAGTGGGAAAGCGCGAACACTCGGCACGCCCGGTAATTTCCAGAGCGTGCGCTGGGCGACCGACGGAAACAGCCTGCTGGCGCTGACCGATCTCGGCGGCAGCGACTTCATGCGGCTGGTGCGACTGGACACGACGACCGGGACCACGACGATCGTGCACACGGCGGATAACCGGGACGTGGAGTCTTGGGCGCTGGCACCCGACGGCAACCGGCTCGCCTGCGTGGAGAACGATCGCGGCTACGCCGTCTTGCGCGTCGGGCCGATCGACGGCGAACGCGTCGTTGTGACGGGTCAGCCGCGTGGTGTGGTGACCGACCTTACGTGGTCGGTGGACAGCGGGATGCTGGCATTCAGCGCCGCGTCGCCCACCAGCCCGCCCTCGCTGTGGCTATGGCAGGACGGCGCAGTGCGCCCGGCATGGCGTCCCGAGGCGCCGGCAGTGGACTTCTGCGACATCTCGCTGGTTGCGTGGCCGAGTTTCGACGGCAGGCAGATCCCCGGCTGGCTGGCGCTGCCGAACAAGGCGAAGCCCGCCGGCGGCTATCCTGCGGTGATCTGGGTGCATGGCGGACCGGTCGGCCAGACGCGACCGAACTTCCGTCCCGATACCCAGATGCTGCTGGCGCAGGGCTTCGCCGTGCTGCTGCCGAACGTGCGCGGCAGTTCCGGCTATGGCCGCAGCTACGCTGAGAGCGATGATGTCGAGCGGCGGCTGGACAGCGTCACCGACCTGGCGCATGCGCGACACTGGCTGGCGTCGCACCCGGCGATTGACGGCCAACGCATCGGCATCATGGGCCAGTCGTACGGCGGCTTCATGGTGATGTCGGCGATCTCTGAGCATCCCGAGCTGTGGCGCGCCGCAGTCAACTATTACGGCATCGCCGACTTCGTCACGCTGCTCGCCGGCACCGGCGCGTGGCGGCGCAATCACCGCGCGGCGGAATACGGCGACCCCGAGCGCAATGCCGAGCTGTTCGCCCGCATCTCGCCGATCCATCGCGTCGACCGCATCACCGCGCCGGTGCTGATCGCGCACGGCCAGCGCGACCCGCGGGTGCCGATCGGCGAAAGTGAGCAGTTCGTCACTGCATTGCAGGAACGCCAGAAGAAGGTCACCTACCTGACCTTCGACTACGCAGGCCACGGCTTCATCCGCGCCGACGACCGGCGCCGGATCTATCGTGCCGTCGCCGACTTCTTCGCAGCACACTTGTAAGTCGCAGCCCGGAGGCCGCCATGTATCTTCCTTCGCGCAACCATCGCGTTCTGATCATGGGCCGCAACGGCGCGGTCGGTGCGAACCATCCGCTGGCAACGCAGGCCGGCCTCGACACGCTGCGCGCCGGCGGCAACGCGATCGATGCCGCGGTGGCGACCGCGCTGACCCTGGGCGTGGTCGAGCCTGGCATGTCCGGGCTGGGCGGCGATGGCTTCTATCAGGTCTACATTGCGAAGGACGGCAAGCCGCACTGCTGGAATGCCACGGGCCCCGCGCCGTTCGCCGCATCCCCAGAACGCTTCCGCGCCAGCGGCATCGCGGTACGTGGACCGCTCAGCGTATCGACGCCTGGCCTGCTGGGCGGACTCGGCGCGATGCACGCCGCACACGGCAGGCTGCCGTGGCGACAACTGTTCGGACCAGCGATCGGGCACGCGCGCGACGGCTACCCCGTTACTCACCACTACCGGGACTTCGCCCGATCGGTGCACGATGTGCTGGCCGCTGATAGGCGATCGCGTGCGGTGTTCCTGCACGACATCGCGGCGGATTTGCCGCAGCTTGCCGCCCTGATCCGCCAGCCCGACCTCGCGCGCACGCTGGAGGAAATCGCCGCGGACGGCGCCGAGACGTTCTATCGCGGTAAGCTGTCAAAGCGACTGGTCGCCGGTATGCGAGAGGCAGGCGTGCTGGTGGACGAGAGCGACCTGAATGAATACCAGCCGCAGCTACAGGAGCCGATCGCGATCGACTATCGCGGCTTCCGCGTCACCCAGACGCCGCCGAACTCCACCGGCTTCACGCTGCTGCAGATGCTGAAGATCGCCGAGAGGTTCGACATTGCGGCACTTGATCCGGTGCAGCGCGTGCATGTTCTGGTGGAGGCGAAGAAGCGTGCCTTTCAGGACCGCGAGCGCTATGGCACCGATCCGCGGTTCGGCGACGTGCCGCTCGATCGCCTCCTGTCCGAGGCCTATGCCGACGAATGCGCCGCGTCGATCGACCGGGCGCGTGCGAGCGACCTGACGCTGGCGGAGCCGGAGCGGGCGAATGGTGATACCACCTATTTCTGCGTGGTGGACGCGGACGGCAATGCGGTGTCCGGCATCCAGAGTCTGAACTCGGGCTTTGGCTCCGGCGTCACCGCCGGTGATACCGGCGTACTGCTGAACAACCGCATGGCGTATTGGCATTTGGCGCAGGGCCACGCCAACCGGCTGGCGCCTGGCAAGCGCGTCCGTCACACGATGAACGCGCCGATGGTGTTCCGGAACGGCAGCCTATGGGCGGTGGAAGGGACGCCGGGTGCCGACAACCAGGTGCAGGTCAATATCCAGGTGCTGACCGCGATGATCGACCTGGACGCCGATCCGCAGACCGCGCTGGAGGCGCCGCGCTGGACCTCGAGCCAGCAGGGCCAGGGTGCGAACTGGCCGCACGAGGGCGATGGCCGGCTGACCATCGAGCCAGGCTTCGGTGCCGAGGTGCTGGCCGGGCTGGAACGGCTGGGTCATCGACTGCATCGCGTGGCGCCGCTGGAAGGTCCGTGCAGCGTCCAGGCGATCCGCATCGCCGAGAACGGCATCCGCATGGCGGGGTCCGATCCGCGGCGCGATGGGTGGGCCGGCGCATACTGAATGCGCTTCTGGAACTCCGCCTGGCCGCTGCTGATCCTCGCCAATCTGTTCTGGGCCGGCAACATCGTGCTGGGGCGCGGTGTCGCCGGCATGATCCCGCCCATCGCTCTGGCCTACTGGCGCTGGACCGGGGCGTTCCTCGTCGCGGTCGGCTTCGCGTGGCCATACCTGAAGCGGGACTGGGCGATGCTGTGCCGACACTGGCGCATGATGCTGCTGCTGTCGGCCACCGGAATCGCGACCTACAATGCGATGTCGTATATTGGCCTGACCAGCACCACCGCGCTCAATGTGCTGCTGCTGCAATCGGCCGGCCCGCTGATCATCATCATCTGGGCCTTTGCGCTGTTCGGCGAACGGCCGACGCTGTCGCAATCCGCCGGCGTGCTGTTGTCGCTAATCGGGGTGGCGGTCATTGCGTCGCACGGCTCGGTCGATACCCTGCTGCATCTGTCGCTCAATCGCGGCGACATCTGGATCCTGGCCGCGCTGGTGATCTACGGCATCTACGCCGCGATGTTCCGCGTACGCCCCGCGACGCACCCGATGAGCTTCCTGGTCGCCACAATGGGGCTTGGGTCGGCGATGATCCTGCCGTTCTACATGTGGGAATTCGCCGAAGGCGCGCGCATCATGGGAGGCCCTGCGGCCTGGCTCACGCTCGCCTACGTGGCGATCTTCCCATCATTCGTGGCGTATCTGTTCTTCAATCGCGGCATCGAACTGGTCGGTGCAGCGCGCGCCGGCCAGTCGTGGCACCTGATGCCGGTATTCGGCAGCATCCTTGCGGTGCTGTTCCTGGGCGAGACCTTCTACTTGTACCACGCGGTCGGCATGGCGTTGATCGCGGCGGGTATCGTTCTGGCTTCCATTTGCAGCGCGCGTGCGGTAGGTGCGCAACGAAACTTGAAGCGGCGGACCCGGGTGAATGCTTGATCGTCTCTTCCGCTGTTGCAAGCTCTTGCGGATGGCGCCCACCCAAGCCGCACTTGCTGCCCTGGTGCTGACCGCGGCGTCCTCGCCGCCGGCCGGTGATGTTCAGCAGATCCCACCTGACCAGGCGCGTGCTGTGCTGGGCGAGATGGTGACAGATGCCGACGGCAAAGACGTCGGCCGGCTGGTGGACATCCTGGTCGGCGATCAGGGCCAGCCGCAGGCGGCGGTGATCGACTTCGGCGGCTTCATGGGAGTCGGCAACCGGAAGATCGCGGTGGACTGGAACGCGCTGCGCTTCACGCCGACCGACACGCAGCATCCGATCACGCTCAACCTGACACAGGATCAGATCAAGGCGGCACCGGAATACAAGGACACCGCCAAACCGGCGCCAGTCGTTGTCGCACCCGCACCCGCACCCGCGGCGGCCGCGCCGGCCTCCGAAGCGCCGCGATGAACCGATGTCCCATGGCGAGACACGACCCGCGCGCAATGCCAGGGCGCTCGATCTGGTCAACTTCTTCATCGCCGATGTGCAGACCGGCTTCGGGCCGTTCATCGCCGTCTATCTGACCGCCAATAAGTGGACACAGGGGCAGATCGGCCTCGCCCTGACGCTCGGGACTGTCGTGGCTCTGATCAGCCAACTGCCGGCCGGAGCGTTGGTCGATTCCGCGTCGAACAAGCGTGTCGCCGCTGGGGGCGCCATCCTCGGCGTGATGGCCGCGGCGCTGCTCTTGGCATCGTGGCCGCGGCAACTACCGGTGTCGATCGCGCAGACGCTGCACGCGTTCTCCAGTTGCGTGCTCACACCGGCGATCGCGGCGATCAGCCTGCACCTGGTCGGACACGCCGCACTCGGTGAACGGCTGGGGCGCAACGCGCGCTTCGCGTCGCTTGGCAACGGCCTTACCGCAGCGGTGATGGGCGCGACAGGCTCCTACCTGTCGAGCCGCTCCGTCTTCATCCTGACCGCCGCACTTTGCGTCCCCGCATTGTTCGCTCTGGCCTCGATTGGACGCGGCGAGCACGCCCGGGAACAGACCACGAAGACGCCGTTCGACTGGCCGGGGCTGCGGGAGCTGTTCAGCGATCGGCGGCTGCTGATTTTCGGGCTTTGCGTGGTGCTGTTCCATCTGTCGAACGCCGCGATGCTGCCGTTGCTCGGTGCAACGGTGACGATGCGCGCCGGCAGTGTCGCCAATGTGATCATCGCCGCCTGCATCATGGTGCCGCAGGGTGTTGTGGCGCTCTGCTCCCCGGCGGTCGGCCGCTACGCCGCCTCAATGGGACGTCGTCCGGTTCTGCTGCTGGGATGGGGAGCCCTGCCGGTCCGCGGGTTGCTGCTTGCAGTGCTGCCGGGCGCGTGGTTGCCGGTCGCCGCGCAGGCGGTGAGCGGCGTCAGCGGCGCGGTGTTCGGCGTCATGCTGCCGCTGCTCGCGGCCGATATCACGCGGGGGACATCGCACTTCAACCTGTGTCTGGGCGCGCTCGGCCTGGCGGTCAGCCTGGGCGGCGGGCTCAGCACGGCCTTTGGCGGCTGGATCGCCGACCAGGCCGGAACCCCGATGGCCTTCGTGGCATTGGCGGTGGTCGGTGCGCTGGCGACCCTCGTCCTATGGCTGCTGATGCCGGAGACCAACCAGGACAGCGCTACGGGCGATCAGTCTCGAACAGGCTCGCCAACTCGTCCGCCGCCTGCTGCTGGCTCTGTATGAGTTGCTTCTCGTCGCGATAGATCGCGTGGGTCTCGATCAGCATCTTCTCATCACGCTCGCGGAACAAAGTGACCGCGTGCTGCGCGGCTTCCTCGTCGATGCCCAGTGTGATCAGCGCCTGCTGCGCCAGTTTCAGGCTGGAGTGGAAGGTCTCGCGCACGAGGCCATCGACCTCGCGGTCCATCAGCAGGTGCGCATACCAGCGATTGCGCGCCCTCGCGAGGATGGCGAGGTTCGGGAAATAGCGCTTCACCGCCTCCACGATTCGGAGCACGTCTGGCGGGTTATCCAGCGACACGATGATCAGCTTTGCCGTCTCGGCACCGGCGGCGCGCAGCATGTCGAGCCGGGTGGGGTCGCCGAAATACACCTTGGTGCCGAAGCGGCGCACGACTTCGACCTGACCCGGGTCGCGCTCCAGCGCGGTGAACTCGATGCCGTGCATGCGCAGCACACGGCCGATGATCTGACCGAAGCGCCCGAAGCCGGCGATGATGACTGGCGTCGGGCCGGCGTCGATCGTGTCGTACTCTGGGCGGGGGGCACGCCGCAGCCGCGCGATGCCGGCTTCCGTGCCGGCGAACAGGATCGGCGTCGCCAGCATCGAGGCGGCGGTGACCAGAGTGGCGATCGAGCGATTGGCGGCGGTCATCGCGCCGGCCGCGACGGCAGCATCGAACAGCACGAAGCTGAATTCGCTCGCCTGCGGCAGGGCAGCGGCAAAGCGCAGTGCACTGACATTGTCCTGCCGTGCCAGCCGGCCCAGCACGAAGGCGATCGCCGACTTCACCAGCAGCAGCGCGACGGTCGCCGCCAGGATCAGCAGCGGCTGGGCACGCGCCAGCGCCAGGTCCACCGACATGCCGACCGAAATAAAGAAGAATCCGAGGAGTAGGCCCTCGAACGGCTCGATGTCCGCTTGCAGCTCGTGGCGATACTCGGACTCGGACAGCAGCACGCCGGCCATGAACGCGCCCAGTGACGGCGACAATCCGCCCGCAGTGGCGATCGACGCTGCAGCGGCGACGACGAGCAGTGCAACGATGGTGAACACCTCGGGCGTGCGCGCCCCGCCGATCGCACGGAACAGCGGGCGCAGCAGGAAGCGACCGCCGACCAGAATGACCGCGATCGCGGCGACGCCGCGTGCCACGTCGAGCCACGGGATGTGGTCTGGCACCTCGCTGCTCGACAGCAGCGGCGCGATGGCGACGAGTGGGATGAAGGCGATGTCCTGGAACAGCAGTACGGCGAACCCATCGCGCCCGGCCGGCGTGCGCAGCAGGTCGCGCTCTGCCAGCAGCGGCAGCACGATCGCGGTTGACGACAGAGCGAAGCCAGCACCGAGCACGACCGAGCCTTGCCAGGCCAGGCCGAACGCATAGGCGAGCCCCGCCAGCGCAGCGCCGGTGAGGAATACCTGGGCGGTGCCGAGACCGAACACCGAGCGGCGCATCACCCACAGGCGTTGCGGCCGGACCTCGAGCCCGATCAGGAACAGCAGCATCACCACGCCCAGTTCGGCGATCGAGGAAATGGCCTGCACGTCGGTGATCAGCCGGAGCCCGCCAGGGCCGATGACGAGACCGGCCAGCAGATAGCCCAGCACACTGCCGAAGCCGGCGCGCCGCGTCAGCGGCACGGCCAGCGTCGCAGCAGCCAGCAGGACGACTAAGGTGTCGAGCAGGGGAGGCTATGCCTCACGGACGAAGCGGTTGCGCAGCACGCCAAGACCGGTGAGCTCCACCTCGACCACGTCGCCGTGCTTCAGGTCGGGCGAGGTGCCGTCGGTGCCCATCCAGATCGCGTCGCCCGGATACAGCGTGAGATAGCGCGTCATCGCCTCGATGTAGGTCGGGATGTCGAAAATCATGTCGTTCGTTTTGAAACGCAGGTCTTCGCGGTCGTTCACCCGCACGATAGTCTGCATCGCATCGATATCGACGTCGGTGTCGATCCACGGACCCATGGGCTTGAACGTGTCGGTGTTCTTGCCGCGCCAGAAGGTGCGGTCGCCGCGCTGCCAGGTACGCTCGCTCACGTCGTTGCCGATCGTGTAGCCGAACACGCAGGACATCGCATCGGCCTTCGACAGGTGCTTCGCCTGCCTGCCGATCACCACCACGAGTTCGCCTTCGTAGTTGACCTTCTCGGTCGCGTCCTGCGGCACCACCACGTCCTCGTCATGCGCGATCAGTGCGTTGTTGGCGCGGTAGCCGATATCGGCCTTCTCCGGGAACACCGGCTGCACGCCGCGCTTTTCTGCCATCTCGCGGATATGCGCGGCGTAGTTGATGCCGGCGGCATAGAAGGTACGCGGGATCACCGGCACCTCCAGCTTGACGTCGGCCAGTCTGTGCGTCTTGCCGCTTAGCGAATGTGTGCCCCACGGCTCGCCGGTGATCTCCTGCACCGTGTCACCCTGGAGCGAGCCATACGCGGTGCGCCCGTCGGCGGTGAAGCGGACCCAGCGCATCACGCTGCCTCCGCCATCAGCGCGCGCACCGGACGCAGGAAGTCGGGATCGAACACCTTGGTCGCCATTACCTGGCAGCGGCGCATCAGGCGGATCTCGTCCGGGCGGTAATCGGCGATGGCGCGATGGATGGTGCCGAGGTGATCCCATACCAGCAGGTCGTTCTCGGCCCAGCTATGCGTGTATCGGAACCGCTCTTCAAGCTGATGCGCGAACAGGAATTCCAGCATGTCGTCGCTCTCATGCGGCAGCAGCTCGTTTATCCGCACGGTGTAACCAGGATTGGCGTACAGGACCTTACGGCCGGTGATCGGATGCATCAGGAACAGCGGATGTTCCACGGGCGGCCGGCGCC
>DASSRN010000595.1:0-7718 GCA_035701785.1 Acetobacteraceae bacterium
CGCCGAGCTTCACCGTCTACGCGGACGGGCACTTCCATTGCTTCGGCTGCGGTGCGCATGGCGATGCCATCAGCTTCATCCGCCGCATCGAGGGCGTCGGCTTCATCGAGGCCCAGGAACGCGTCGGCGATGTACCCCGCCGGCAGGACAGACCACAGCACCGCCAGCGCGGCACCGGGAACTACGCCGCGCATCTGCTCGCCAACAGCCTGCCGATCCCCGGCACGCTGGCCGAACGCTATCTGCGCGAGGTGCGCGGCCTGGAAGACCTGCCGCTGCCATCCGAGCTGCGATTCCACCCGGCGGTGTGGTCGCGCGAGACCAGCTCGGCACATCCGGCGCTGCTGATCCCATGCAGCGAGGGCGCGGCTCGACATCCTGGTGAACAACGCCGGCACTGCCGGCGCATACAGGCCGTCCTGCTGGAACGCACGACCGGCGGGAAGGCCAAGGTCGGCGCGCCCAAGCTCACGTTCGGCGCGGGCGTGTCGCATGTGCCGGCGAGCTTCGCCGCGCGGGAAGTGTCCCCCCACGAGGACACTTTCACGCTGCTGACCGAAGGCCCCGAGGACGCGATCGTCGTCCAGGCAGTGACCGGCTGGCAGGCGGACGCGAGCTTGGGCGCGGGCTCGCTCGGCAAGCCGCAGTACGCGGCCGGCATCAACCTGGTCATCTTCGGCGACAACGGCGAGACCGGGCACACGCAGGCCGAAGCTGCCGCCGAGGCGCACCGTGCACGCGGGGCGAACGTGTGGCTGGTCTACCCGCCCGAGGGCGTGGCGGACGCCAACGACCTGCTCCGCCTGGCCGGTCCCGAGGCAGTGCGTGCGCAGATCGAGGCTGCGATTGCCGCCGATCCGCCAGCGTCCCGTCCGAACTGCACGATGGACGAGCTGCGCGCCGCCATGACAGCGGGAGTCGAGGCCTGGGTGACCGGTGAGGGCCCTGGGTTCCTGCTGAATAGCGCCAGCACCAGCACCGGCAAGGGCGTCATCTCGCTGAAATTGCTCGCCCACCTCGCCAAGGTGCGTCGCGAGCAGCGCAAGCAGTTCATCCAGGACTGGCGCCGCGATCATCCGAAGGACTCGGCTCACCATGCGGCGGAGGCAGCCACGGCGGCCGGCGCGCGACCGCTGCGCGTCGCCTATGTCGGCGACAACCATGGTGTCGTAGGACAGCACGTCGCAAAGGCACGCGCGCTCGGCATGATCGCCGCGCACGAGGCCGGCATCGATCGGCCATATGATCCGGCCGACACCACATCGCCACCGCGGTGCACACAGCCCGAGCGGATGAAGCAGACGCGCATCGCCGGCGAGCCCGCGCGCCTCGTTGCCTGCGGCCTTGATCTGCTGGGGCCGCATTGCGCCGACCGCGATGGCTGCCGCGAATGGCAGAGCATCGAGGAATGTGCGCACGCCGAGTTCGTCGGCATGGTCGCCGAACGCGCCACAGCGTTCCGTATGCCCCGAGAGTTGCTGCACTTCGACTTCGTGCTGATCGACGAGCCTCCCGACCGAGTGTTCCGGCCTGAGCGCGACATCATGCTCGACCTGCTCGCCGACCATCTGTTCGAGCGGAACCCGGTACGCGACGACGACAGCCAGCCCGATTTTGCGGCGACGGAGGACGCGCGCGAGAAGTATGCGGCCGTGCGTTTCCTCATCAACGGGATGCAGAACGGCTACTGGCCAAGAGAGGCGATGACCAACGCTGGATGCGACGCGGCGTTCTTCGCTCGCCTGGTCGAGCTCACCGATCGACGCGACGCACCGACCGGCATGACGGCGGCGACATCCGACCACGAACGCGCCTCGATGGCGCGCTTCTCCTTCCGCAATGCCGTGCGCCGGCTGTGCGCATTCTTCCGGCTCGCGCAGGCAATCCAGGCCGGCGAGGAAGGCTCCGGCCGCATCGAGATCGTGGGCGACGCGCCGCGCACCGCGGTCATGCGCCCGCGCGCGCATCTCCATCCGACGCTGCTCAAAGCCCGGATCATGGTGGCCGGCGCGAACCTGGAGTTCGATCGTGTCGCGCAGTGGCTGCCCGGCGTTCAGCCGATGGCGGTGGACGGGATGATCCCGCACGCACCACATCAGACCTTGGTGCATTTTCACAAGGGTATGGGCAAGGGCGCGATGGCGAGCGAGGCACGCCGCCGGTGGGCTAGGGCGTTGGTCGCGCTGGAAGGCGCCGACAGCAATCCGGACGCAACCGGCGTCGCCGTGCTGAAGTCGTACGGGCACGAGTTCGCCGACTTGCCAGGTGTCATTGTCGGGCACCACGGCGCGATGGTCGGACGGAAAGACTGGGAGCGCTGCTCGATCTTCTTCGGCTTCGGCGCACGGTTCCTGTCACCGGCGGATGCCGCGGCGGCAGGTGCGGCAGAGACCGGTGAAGACGTGCCCATCAAGCGCCCGGTGCGGATGCTTCGGCGCGTCGCCATGCGCGATGGCCGAAGTTTGTCGGTGCCAGTGTTCGAGTACGAGCACCCGGCCGCGCAATGGGCGTTGTGCGGTGTGCGTGACTTCGATGTGATGCAAGGCCAGCTCGGACGACCGCGCGCACCGAACCGCACCGCGGCCGATCCGGTGCTGACGTTCGACGTCGGGATGCACGTGCCGCACGGCGCCGTGGTCGACTTCCTGATAACCAGCCCCGACCAATACGCGCCCGACCGGTTCGTGATGATGCTGGCCGAGGGGCTGGCGGTTGAGCACTCGCGCGGCCGTCATCGGATCCATCCCGCGATCTATCGGAAGGATTACACCGGCGGCAACGATAAGCGCCTCGAGGCCGGAGGCTTTGTCGCTACTGCACTGCGTGTGCTGTGCCCACCCTGGCGCAGAGGGCCGCGCCAGGACTGGGTAATCGGACGATACTGGAGACCTGGCCATGCACGTCGCAAGCAAGGCGAGTTATTCCTGTCCACGGTACGGCAACTCGATCTGAACATGCGCGTGCTGCGCGAGAAGGAGCGCGCCACGCGCATAGAAATCGATCGCACGATCAAGGCGCAGCCGCACGCCGGGAAACTGGCAATAAACCTGCTGAAAGAAGGTACTTCCCCGGTTATTGCCAGTCCCCCGGACGTTCCGCCGGCCCGGGTGATTGCAGGAGTGCAAGACACGCAGCCGACGCCGTGGCGCGCGGAAAGGCCGCCCGATGGGTGACCCCGGCACGCCAAGCCTCGACTCATTCCGTAATGAACGGACCACCAGGAGGCGGAGCTATGGACGATCGACCGATCTGCATCGTGCACATAACCGAAGACGGTGACATCGACTATCTGTTGAACGGCGAGGCCGTCTTGTTCCTCGTCGTCGATGAGCGTGCGCCGGGAGACCGCGTGTACCAGATGACGCGGCAGACGCCACGAGAGGAGATCGCATCGCTGATCGCGGGAAGCCCGATCGGCAGCCGCCACGATAGCCGTCACGTTGCTATCGCACATCGCATCGAGCGCGCCTTGCAGGGCAAAAGCCACTTGCAGATCGTCGATAAATGACAACTGACGCAGTTACTCTAGACACATGCTGAAGCACGACTACCCGACGTATCAGTGACCGCGGCCGTTACCTTTGATCGTCGGGATCGCCGCGATCTCGGCGCGAGCTGCTTCGGCGAAGCGACGGCGCTCATCTATGGCGTCGATCTCCTGTTGGATTTCCTCGCTCGACATCTCCCTGATGCGTCGCGCCTGCGCGAGCGCGGCCGCGTCCTCTGGGCTCAACGAGATTATGGCCGTTGTTGGTCGGGGCGGGCAGTACAGATGCGGGCGCCTGGCCCGCAGCAAAAAAATAATTAACAGGTCCGAACCGTTCAATGCACGTTGACGCGCTGCGTCTTCCAATTGGTCGGTGCCTTGCTCGACCGCATCATTCCAATCGCTGGCAAAACCGGCATCGTCATCGCGCCAGGCGTACGCTGCCGATCGCGCAATACCCGCGGCCTGACATGCTCGCTGGATGCTGCCGCCCGCCTCGATCGCGTCGAGGAACGCCTTCCGTTTTTTAGATGTCCTAATCGTCCGCATCAGGGCCTCGCGTCACCCACCACGACATCGGCTCCCGACTCGCCTCCAGAAACCAGAGCCACGTCTTCTTGCCAGGCGGACTCGATAGGCACGGCAGCCGACGTTCATGCGGATGGATTTAGTCGTGATGGCGCGGAGACCAACAGAAATCAGCGAGTGCGTCGGGTAATCCGGCTTCTCCGACCCATCCGAATTATGCGACGGGCTCCTCGCTGTCGTCCTCCGGCTCGGTCTGGTGCGCCGGCGTTCAGTCGCTGTGGAAGCTGGGTCTCCGCGTCGCCGAAGGCCAAATTGGTTTGCTCCTGTGTAAGTCTCTTGGCGCCCCCCAGGTTATGGCCCGTATACGCATATCAAATGGTTGCGGTATAGCCAAAGCGGCCAGCGTAACCGCCTGATATTGCAGGGGCCACGAAGGGCAGATTCAGCAGGGTTATCCGTATGGCCATAGACTGGCAGGCATCCTGGGCGGCACTGCGAGAGCTGGACGGTGACGCCTGGGATCGTGAGAGCGAGCGGCTTGAGGAGCTCTGGAAGGCTGAATACCACACCGCTTTCATCGACCACGCCACAAGCCGCCGCTGGAGCCGCGACAACGCCGAGGTGTGGGCATCTGAGATCGCCGATGAGGCACTGAACGAGCGCGGCGGCGATCCAGTGGAGGCCGCCCGTGCGGATGTCCTGAGATGTGAGCGGGAGGCCACGTAGGCGCCAGCACCCGGCGCCCAGGCTCACAGCCGGGGAGAGGTCTCCAGCACGGCAGGCCCTGTAGCGCGCTCTGAGCGGCACCAGCGCGGGCGTCTGTCTGATCAGCGAAGCTCGAAGGTCAGCAACGTCGCCATGTCCGACACCGGGATCAGAGTTCCGCGTGCCACCGATCTCGAGCGGACCTCGCCGGGGGGTGGCAGGGCCGCGGGGGGGCACAGGGCCGAAGCGATCGCTCTCCGGCCAGATTAGGGACGTTACTCCATCTTATTCCTACTTCCGGAGCATGAAGTTGCGCTGCGCCTGCCGACGAGCGCATGGCTACCAAAGCCGGCATCTGCTGCCCGCGCGCTGGCGCTGCTGCCGCAGAAAGCGTTAGCGGCAAGACCACGCTCCCAACTCACCTGGCCGTAGCGCTGGGCGGCGATCGGCGCGTGGTGCTGGTCGACAGCGACCCGCAGCTCGCCCAGGGCGGATAATATAGCCTACCACTGCAGGTAAAAATGTCGCGACACTGTTACTCATACGATACTTCTGATGGTTAAATGCTATTGCATTCTTAGCAGGCTATTCTTGTAAAATGCAGCCACCTGAAAAGGAGCAATCAATATGCAGCACACCGACACTACTACCACCGACACCGTCGCGGTCGTCACGCGCTGGGATCACTTCGACGGCTACCACTACGTCGGCCCGTTCAGCAGCGTGTCAGCAGCGAACGAGTGGGCGATCGAGCATGATGGCGACCCCTGCTGGCATACCGAGCTGGTCGACCCGGAGGTGCCGCTGGAGGTGCGGGAAGTCCTGCCAGCACCGAGCGTCACTCAGCCGACGCGCGACTTCGCTCCGATCACACGCCGCAGCGAGGTGGCCAGCACCGCCTCTCACCTCTCGCAAGGGAAGACCCATCAATGACCTTCGATGACATCGACCTGCCGCCCGGCGACGATGCCCTGTCCTGGCCCGACCGGATCGAGAACTACCGCCGGGTGAACGGCCGTGCCGCATACGTGAGCTACGAAGACGGCTGGGCTCACGGCATGTGGTTCCTCGGCAATAGCTGGGCGGTCAAGTCGGGCTACTACGGAGGCTACCCGCAGGGGTATCTGAAGCGGGTGCGGGCGCTGTTTCCTGACAAGCGCAGGGTGCTGCACCTGTTCAGCGGCATGGTCGACGTGACGCAGTTCCCCGGAGACACCTGCGACATCAACCCGGAGCGATCGCCGACCTTCATCGCCGATGCCCACGACCTGACCGGCGTGCCGATCGAGGCATATGACCTGATCGTCGCCGACCCGCCATACAGTGCCGAAGACGCGGACCACTACGGCACGCCGCTGGTCAACCGGAACAAGGCGGTCGAGGTGCTGTCGCACCGGATGCAGCCTGGCGCCCACCTCGCCTGGCTCGATCAGGCTCAGCCGATGTATGCGAAGGCGCGGCTGAAGCCCGAGGCGGCCATCGGCGTCGTGCGCTCGACCATGCACCGCTACCGCTGTCTGCTCATCTGGCGTTGTGTCCGTGCCCCATCACAAGCAGCCTGACGGCAGAATCGCCTACGAGATCGGCGCGCCGGCTAGCTCACATCGCTGGGCGCGTCGGCGCTTGCCCCGATCTAGCCCGGAAGGTGCGGCAGATACTGTTCACAGTAGCACAAGAAAGCGAAGGAGAAGGCCAAGCGAGTAGGCCGCAAAGGCCGATTTGAACACTGTGCTGCCGGCCATCAGAGCGATCACACGGACGATCGCACCGAACACGATCAGCGTCAGGCTCGACCGCATGAACGCGTGGGCGGCCGGAATGAGGAAGAATGGGTTCATCATGCCGTGGATCCAACAGCCCAGCGCCTCCAACTCTGCGTCCGGAACACGGCGTTAATTCCATCGAATCCGTAGCTGAGGCGCCAGCGCCCAGAGCATCAGCGGCAGCCAGGCTGTCAGCACGACGAGCGTGTAGGCGAACAGTGCGGAGCGCATCATCAACCTCGACGTCAACTGACGCAGACCGAGGTGAGCAATGCGAAGCCCAACGCTGCGGTGATTACACCAATAGCCAAGGTCTCGATGTGTTCGAGGCGCCTTCTCATCTCGGTGCACGCGCATCATCGCCGGATGGAAGCCGCTTCGAAGCCGCCACAAGCCGCAGCTTCCCACTCTGGTTCATGGCTTCACGACCAGGCTGCCGATGATGGCCTGCACTGACTCGGGAGTTCCGCTCAGTCGTGTCCTGTTCTTGTGGCTCAGTGGCTGCGTGCACCAGCCGAAGCGCTCGCCACCAGACGACCACCCAAATTCCACTTTGGACGATCACCGAGGTTGAATAGCCGTCCCGACGCAACTCGTCCCGCCAGCTGTTCGCTGGCCCCATTTCATCGAAGGTGCGCCAGCGCGTCATTCCGTCGTCTTCGCTCAACATAGCCACTGCCCCACATCAGGCTCTCGTAACCCGAGCGTCGGTTATGCGCGCCGGTCGCCCCAGCCTCAGGCATGAACCGTGCCGTTTATGAAAAGAAGCTGATTCCAACACTTTGCAGGAATTTGCCGGTGGGGGCCGGCGGCCAAATGTAAAAATATCCGACATCTAAATAACCATTCGCGATGCGGTCGGCGTGGATGATCCCGTCCGCGCGCTGAAGGCCAAAGGTCTGGTTGGGTCCGTTCCCGGATCAGCGGACCGCGTGTCCTGCCGTAGATAGAGGCCGTGCTACGGCGTAGGCTCGATCGGGCAATAGGCCGGGGGAACAGATGCGGGGGCGCCGAATTGCATTGTCGCCGCCACGCCGACTGCTCACCGACCTTTCGCACCTCTCGCGCGGGTTTCCGCGGGCAACGCTGCTGACCCGGATCAATGTCGCCGCCTTAGTGGAGCCACGTAACCAGGCTCGCATTCCCTGGCCGGTGGTGTTCGCCAAAGCCTATGCACTGGTTGCGGCCGAGTCGCCGCCGCTGCGCCGAGTCTATGTCAAGCTGCCCTGGCCGCA
>DASSRN010000596.1:0-25405 GCA_035701785.1 Acetobacteraceae bacterium
ACCAATGGCGTGGCAGCGGCGCAAGTCGATCCGCCTGTTGCCCCGCCAGTGGCCACACCTGCGCACGCTACGAGTGAACCAGCGACGCCAATCGCCGTGGAGCAATCCGCACCGGAGTCGGCATCTGCCCGTGCCTCACCCAGCGACCCAGCGTCGGCTGCGCCGTCGCCGAGCCACACCGCATCGCCCGCGGCACAGCTCGCACCGGCGCTGGTGCAGATGGGGCATGCACCGGATGGCGCGACGCGGCTGACGGTGCGGCTGGATCCGCCGGAATTGGGCCATGTGGAGGTGAAGATCGAGCGCCCGGCCGAAGCCCCTGCACGCGTCGAGATCACCGTCGAGAGGCCGGAGACGCTCACCCTGCTGCTGCGCGACCAGCCGCAGTTGCAGCGCGCGCTGGACCAGGCCGGGGTGCCAGCCGAAGGCCGCAGCGTCACGTTCCACGTCGCCACGCAGGAAGCCGCGCAGCGCAGCGAGCCAGCGACCGCACCGGCGCCAGGTGTTGCCGCCGGCGGTCCAAGCAGCGACGGCTCGCATGGCGCGCCGCGCCACGGCGGTCAGCCGCGCAGGCAGGACGCCACCACCGCGGACCTCGATCCGATCGATCTCGCTGCCGTTGCCCCGTCCGGCTGGGTGCGCGGCGGCATCGACATCACCGCATGACGCAGGAAGGAACCGATCGATGAGCCTCGCCTCCGTCGCCGCGCAACAGACTGCCGCGGCCACTGCATCGACCACGACCACCGGCACGTCGAGCACGACCGGCAGCGCGGCGCTGAATTCGCTGTCGGCGAATTTCGGCGACTTCCTGAAGCTGCTGATGACCCAGCTGCAGAACCAGGATCCCACCAGCCCGCTCGACACCAACCAGTTCACCAGCGAGCTGGTGCAGTTCTCCTCGGTCGAGCAGCAGATCAACACCAACACCAGCCTGACGCAGCTCATCCAGCTCACCCAGGCCAGCGAGGTGATGCAGGCCTCGGCGATGACCGGCAAGCAGGTGACCGTCAGCTCCGATCACGTGCCGCTGCAGAACGGCAAAGGCACCATCCAGTTCACCGCGCCGGCCGCCGAGACGGTGGACATCGCGATCTATGACGACAGCGGCAGGAAGCTGCGCGACGCGACGATGGTGGCTGCCAAGGGAAGCAACACGTGGACCTGGGACGGCAGCAATGGCACTGGTCGCACACTGCCCGACGGCAGCTACAAGGTGGCGGTCACCGGCGTGAATGCCGATGGCAGCACCAGCGCGCTGCCGTTCAGCGTCATCGGCACCGCGACCGGCGTGCAGAACCAGTCCAACACCATCCAGTTGCAGATGGGGTCACTGTCGGTCGACTTCTCGAAGGTGCAGTCGGTCGGGAACTGAAACCCAGCCTTTGCAGTGGAGGAGAACATAATCATTTCTTGACTGCAGTACGGCAAAGTTGCAGCGTTTCCCTTGCCAAGCATGCCGGGGGAAACGGCGACTTGCTCAACATCCTCGTTCTTCTCGCGCGCAGCGGGGTGTTTGCGCTGTTGTGTGCCATACTCTGTGCCGGGTGCACTCAGACTCCGGGCGGTTTCGCTTCTCGGCTCACTGAAGGAGGTCGGCTGCTCCAGGACGGGCCGCCTGCCAGGATGACGGCCTCCGCGATTGCCGAGGGTCGCGCAGATGCGGTGCCGCTGCTCTACGCCTTCGCCCTCGAGGCGGGACAGGTGCAGCCGACCGCAGACAGCACTGCACCATTTCCAGCTGTGGACGTGAACGCGCAGCAGATCGCGCTGCTCGATCATGCCATCAACTGGTCGGCGGTCACCTTGGTCGGTGAAGGCTATATCGATACCCAATGCAACCGCTTCCTAGAGGCACTGAACGAGCTGGAACGATCGAAACGCGGCACCCTGGCAAACCTGAATGCTGTACAGGCCGCAACGATCGGGATCATGGGTCTGGCGCTGGCGGCACAGAACGCGATCGGCATCGTCGCCATAGCGTTTGGCCTTACCGCCAGCCTGATCGACAATACGACGTCAGTCGTCCTGTATCAGCTTCCGGCGTCGTCCGTCCGGACAATTGTCTTGGCACAGCGAGACGTCCTGCGAGCGGACGAAAGCGAGATCCTGGTCAGGATCAACAATCAAGGCCTGGCTTCGGCGCGGCTCAGTGAATACGTCCAGTATTGCGTGCCGGTCACGATCGAAGCGAATGTCGCCAGCGTGCTCAATCGAGCCAAAGAGCAGAATGGACGGATCGCGGTTGATCCGGCCACGCCGGCAGTAACCTCCTCCCTGGCTCGGCCGATCACAGCCATTCCGGCAGGCACTCCGATAATCCGGGTTGTCCCACCCGCCGCTTCTCAAACCGGGACCATCATCCCGCGTATCGTGCACAACCGGCTGGTTGCGTTCAGCAGCTTCGTCGGAGGCGTGGCTGATGTTGCAACGCTGCAGGCGGCCGCCGCGGCCCTGCAAGTCAACGCGAACAGCGTCGATCCCAGATCGTTGCAGGCCAACATCATTGGCAATGTCAACGACCGGGTCATAGCCAATGCAGCGCAGGCTGCCGCCAACATGGACGCAGTGTCGCAATTGTTGGAACCAATCCTGCACCAGACTTTTTAGGGAGCGCGTCATGATCATCAAGGAGGTCACGTTCGCCGGCTCGAGCAGCCTCAGTGATCTGGAGACGTTCGCGGATCAGCAAGAGGAAGTACTTGGTCCTCTGGTCAATCTCGGCAATGCAGGACCGAATACCGTGCTGACGTTCGCAATGGACGACCCGCCACCGAAGCAGTTCATCATCCTGCGGCTGACGCCAGCCGGAAATACTCCAGTGGTCCCGGGTTTCAGCCTAGTGTGTCAGGGCAATTGCCTGATCGGCGGCCAGTTGACCGGAGTCGCTGCGTTGCGCTCGGATGCGGAGAAGCCAGCCGCACCGATGGTCAAGCCGGGCACCGCACTTGAGCAGGCGCTGACAGCCGAATTACCCGCAGCACTATCGTTCAAGCCGCTGATCGATGCCGCGGTCAGTGCGAACAACGTACGGCCCGCGATCATTGCCGCGATCGGATCCGTCGAGTCCGGCTGGGGCACGAGCAGCCTGATGCATCCGACGGGTCCGACCGGCACCGGTGACCGTACGCCAAGAAGGCCGAACCCGCCGCAGCGGCCCGACTCGATGCCGACCGACGGGCTGGGATTTGGTCGCGGACTGATGCAGATCGACTGGGATGCGCATGAGTTTGCCCGCACCGGCAACTGGCGCGACGCGGCGGCCAATATCGCGTTCGCGTGCGAACTGTACGCAGCGAACCGTGACCAGTTCGTGCGGCAGGGCCACACAGCCGAAGACGCCGCAATTGCCGCGATCGCTGCCTACAACATGGGTTTCACCGGTGCATCGAGACTCATCGCGAGTTCCGGCCTCAAGGCCGCCTGCGCGGCAGGCACCTACGCTGACAAGGTGCTCAGTCGAATCGAGTTCTTTCGAAGCAAGGGTTTCGACGATGCGGCCCCTGCCATGGTCGCCGCGGTGGCTGCAACCGGTCCCTAGGGTCGCAGCAGGCCCAGCGCAGTAGGGCTGCGCGAAGCGTGGTCAGCGTCGAGCAATCGGTGGTCAGTGGAAGCTGAATTCCTGGTAACCACCCTTGGCGACCTCGTCGGTCTTGCGCCGGAAGTAGATACCGTGGCCGTTGTAGCCG
Source organism: Acetobacteraceae bacterium (assembly GCA_035701785.1). Classification (GTDB taxonomy): domain Bacteria; phylum Pseudomonadota; class Alphaproteobacteria; order Acetobacterales; family Acetobacteraceae; genus JAMXLO01. The sequence goes on from DASSRN010000596.1 coordinate 3,690, forward strand.
AGTACGCGACGCACACTGCGGCCCTCGACGTTGCGGTTCACGCCGGTCTGCCAGGAATCCACCTTGGATGACAGCAGCTTCTCGCCGGCTTTGATCACCGTCTCGGTCCACTCCGCAACCTGCTCGGGTCGCGTCTCCACGCGCGTATAGTCGTGTTCGAGCATGAACCGCAGGAGGCCGGTCTGGAATTCGACGCTGTGCTCGACCGCCTGCGGGATGTTGCCGCGCGCGGTGTGCGGGCCAAGCACCATCAGCATGTTGGGGAAGCCTTCCGCCAGCATGCCGAGATAGGTGCGTGGACTCTCCGCCCAGGCATCCTTCAGCCGCACGCCGTTCGCGCCACGGATGTCGATGCGGTCGAATGCGCCGGTCACCCCGTCGAAGCCGGTGGCGTAGACCAGGATGTCGAATTCGTGCTCGCGTTTGCTGGTCTGGACGCCCCGCGGTGTGATCCGCTTGATCGGTTCGTCCTTGAGCGTGTCGATCAGCAGCACGTTGTCGCGGTTGAACGCCTCGAAGTAGCCGCTCTCCAGCGGCACCCGACGCGAGCCAAAGCCGTGGTCCTTCGGGATCAGCTTCTCGGCGACCTCGGGATCCTTCACCCGCTGGCGGATCTTGCGGGCGATGAAGTCGCTGATCGCGGCGTTGGCCTTCTCGTCCACGCCGATGTCGCGGAAGTTGCCAAGCCAGATGCCGAAGCCGGGCTCAGCGTAGAGCTTCTCCCAGAACGCCTCCCGCTCTTCTTGTGGCACTTCCAGCGTCTTGCGCTGATCGGCCTGATGGATGAACCACATCGGTGTCGAGGCGCAGTAGGCGTAGATCTCGTCGTAGCGCGACTTGATCGCCTCCATTTCCTGCTTGCTGATCTTCGAATTATGCAGCGGCGCGGCCCAGTTCGGCCGGCGCTGGAACACGGTGAGCTGCGCGGCCTGCTTGGCGATCTCCGGGATCGCCTGGATTGCCGTAGCGCCGGTGCCGATGATCCCGACACGCTTGCCGGTGAAGTCGACTGGCGTGTGCGGCCAGCGCGCCGGGTGGTACGCCGGTCCAAGAAAGCTTTCGCGGCCCGGGATCGCCGGCAGGGTGTGCGCCGAGAGTATGCCCACGGCGGTGATCAGGAAGCGCGACGTCGCCTGCTGCCCGCCTTCCAGTGTGACTGTCCAACGCTTCTCCGCATCGTCCCAGTGCGCTGCGGTCACCATGCTGCGGAACTGCATATCACGACGCAGGTCGAACCTGTCGGCGACGAAGTTCAGGTATTCCAGCGTGTCGGGCTGTGGCGAGAAGTGCTCCTTCCAGTCCCACTCGCGCATCACCTCCTTGGAGAAGGAATAGCCATAGGTCCAGCTTTCCGAATCGAAACGGGCGCCGGGGTAGCGGTTCCAGTACCAGGTGCCACCCACGTCGCTGCCGGTCTCGAACACGCGCGCGGTCATGCCGAGTTCGCGCAGGCGATACAGCATGAACATGCCGGAGATGCCGGCGCCGATGATGATCGCGTCGAAGTCCGTGGTGCTGGCGGCCGTTTGTGGCTGTTCTTCAATCTCGGCTGAAATGCTCATGCCGTCGCCCTTTTCCGTCGCTAGCTGGGAAGGAATTCAACCACGGATGAACACGGATAAACACAGATGGCTTGCCACACTGGCTCTCATCACGCGCGCGATCGCAGCGGTGCAATCGTCCATCAAACCTTATCCGTGTTCATCCGCGGTTCCTTATCTACGGTCCCACCCGCATCGACGCCGGATGACCACCGGCCTTGAACCGTTTGCCGGTATTGGTGACCGTTGTGCCGTCCACCTTCAGGATAGAGAAATCCTGATCGGCATAGTTGCCAACGTAAAGATACCGCCCATCAGGCGAGAAGCCCATCGGCTCGGGAAAGGCGCCCACCTCGATCGTCGCGGTCGGTGTCACGGTCTTGCCCTGGATCGTCAGCACAGTGACGCTGCCGTTGGGATGATAGAACCACGCCTGCTTCATGTTCGACCCGTCGACGTTGAGCGCCGCCGCCACGTTGCCCTTCGGGCTGATCGCCAGGCCCTCCGGCGCATCGCCTACCGTGACATGCGCGATGCCATGCGGATGCGCGCCTTCGAGATCGATCACCGTCACTGCATCGGCGCTGCCGTCGGACGAGCCGCCGCCGCCGTTGTCGGCGGTGAGCGCCAGCTTGGAATCGGGCGAGACGACGATGTTGTAGGGGAACGGATAGGTCGGGATGTCGAGCTTGTTGTAGCTCACCTTGCCACCCTCGATGTCGAGCACGGCAACCTTGTTGTCCGGCGACTTCAGCGCCAGCGCGTGTTTGCCGTCCGGCGTGAACACGACATGCGACACGCCAGGCGCGATCTGCACCGTGTCGGTCGCTGTCACGTTGGTGCCGTCGATCTTCAGCACGCTGATCGTGCCGTCGGCGCGGTTGGCGACCAGCGCCATGTCGCCCTTCGGGCTGATCGACAGGCCCGAGGGCTGCTTGCCGACGGTGAGCGTCTGCGCCAGCTTCGGCGGATTCGCCTTCAGGTCGATGACGAACAGCTTGTCGGTCGGCACCAGCTTGCGCGTGCCGCCGTCCTCGACCACCGTCATCGAATCGGCGACCAACGCGATGCTGTTGTCCGGCGCGATGTCGAGATTGGTCGGCGGACCGACGATGGAGTTCTCCAGCTTCAGCGTCGCCACCGGCTTCGGCTCTTCCGGATTGGCGAGATCGAAGATCACCACGGTGTCGTTGCCAGTCGGGTTGACCACGGGCTTGCCCTGCGCGTCGGTACCCGGCTTCTCGTCGTTGCCGACGATCATGTAGGGCGCGGCGCCGGCCGGCAGGGCGGTCGTGGCCAGCAGTGCGAGGCCCGCGACAGCGTGCTTCAACATCGTCTCTACTCCCTGGGGACGTTCTCGTTGCACCGGCGAGTGTGGAAAGGAACCCGCAGAGGGGCAAGCCCGATCGGGCAATCTGGCGTAGGCTGGCGGTCATGCCGACCGGTATTTTGCTCGCCCTGGCCTCTGCCGCGCTGTTCGGCGCCAGCACGCCGTTCGCCAAGCTGCTGCTGGGCGGCGTCGATCCGTGGCTGATGGCGGGGCTGCTGTACTGCGGTGCCGGTGTCGGCCTGGCCGCGGTGGCCCTCTTGCGTCGGGCGCTGCGCATGCCGCCGACCGACGCACCGCTGCGGCGGTCGGACACGCCCTGGCTCGCGCTGGTGATCCTCGCCGGTGGAGTGCTAGGTCCGCTGCTGCTGATGCTGGGACTAGCGCGCACCGAAGCCGCTGCCGCGTCGCTGCTGCTGAACCTGGAAGGCGTCGCCACCATGGGCATCGCCTGGGTCGTGTTCCGCGAGAATGTCGACCGCCGCCTGTTCGCCGGCGTCTGTGCGATCGTCGCCGGAGCGGCGCTGCTGTCGTGGCAGGGCGCCGCATCGTTCCAGTGGAGCGGGCTGCTGATCGCGGCGGCCTGCCTATGCTGGGGCACCGACAACAATCTTACCCGCAAACTGTCATCGTCCGATCCCGTGCAGATCGCCATGCTGAAGGGGTTGGTCGCGGGCGTCGTCAATCTGTCACTCGCCCTGGCGCAAGGAGCGTCGCTGCCTTCAGGCGGCGTGATCGTCGCAGTCTTCCTTATCGGCTTCCTGGGCTACGGCGTCAGTCTTGCGCTGTTCGTGCTGGCGCTGCGCCATCTTGGCACCGCTCGCACCGGCGCCTACTTCTCGCTCGCGCCGTTTGTCGGCGCCGTCATTGCAGTCGTGATGCTGGGCGAAAGCCTGACCGTCCAGCTACTCATCGCCGGCACGCTGATGGCGTTCGGCATCTGGCTGCACCTGACCGAACAGCACGAGCACGAGCATGTGCATGAAGCGATGGAGCACGAGCACCGCCATCGCCACGATGCGCACCACCAGCACGAGCACGAAGCGACCGACCCACTCGGCGAGCCGCATACCCACCGGCATCGCCATGCGCGCCTGATGCACCGGCATCCGCACTACCCCGATCTGCACCACCGGCACGGCCATGGCGCTGCGCATTGAAGCTGGCTTCTACGCCACCTCCGCGGCCAGCTTCGCCAGATAATGCGCCGTGTCGCCGAACAGCCGTTCGATCACCATGCAGCGGCGGAAGTAGTGGCCGACGGCGAGGTCTTCGGTCATGCCCATGCCGCCGTGCAGTTGCACTGCGTTCTGCGACACGAAGCGTCCCGCCTGGCCGATGCCCACCTTCACCATGGCGATGTTGTGCGCCCGCTCCTGCGCGTCCACTTCGTCCACCATCATCGCCGCGAGCATCGCCATCGAGCGGCCCTGTTCCAGCGACATCAGCATCTCGGCCAGGCGGTGCTGCACCACCTGATTGCTGCCGATCGGCTTGCCGAACTGCTCGCGCGTGCGGCTGTACTCCAGCGTCATGCTGTGCAGCGCCTCCATGGACCCGACGCTCTCCGCAGCGGTCGCGGCGATGCCGGCCTCGATCACCCGCTTGACCAGAGCCAGGCCGTTGCCGACCTCGCCCAACACCGCATCCGCGCCAACCTGCACGCCGGACAGCGACACCTCGGCCGCGCGCTGCTCGTCTCGCATGGTGTAGCCGCGGCGCGCCACGCCGGCCGCGCTGGCGTCCACCAGGAACAGCGTGATGCCGTCGGCGTCGTCGCGATCACCCGAGCTGCGCGCGCTCACCACCAGCGCATCGGCGCAGTCGCCGTGGGTGACCACGCTCTTGGCGCCGTCCAGCACCCAGCCTCCGCCGCTCTGCTTTGCGGTGGTCATCACGTCGGTGACGTCGTAGCGCGCCTGTCGTTCGCCATGTGCGAAGGCGAGCTTCATGTTGCCTTCGGCGACCGCCGGCAGCACGCGCGACTTCTGCGCCTCGCTGCCGCCCAGACGCAGCGCGGTGCCCGCCAGCACGACGGTGGCGAGATAGGGCTCCAGGATCAGCGCGCGGCCGAACGCCTCCATCACCAGCATGATCTCGACGGCCCCGCCGCCGAAGCCGCCGTACTGTTCAGCGAACGGCAGCCCGAGAAGGCCAAGTTCGGCGTATTGCGACCACAGCGTGGCGCTCCAGCCGTTCGTTTCCTTGAAGTGGTTCTTGCGCTGGTCGAACGCATAGCGATCGGCCATCAGCCGATCGACGCTGTCCTTCAGCAGGCGTTGTTCGTCGGAGAGGGTGAAGTCCATCGGAAAAGTCCGCTTCCTCGCGTTGCAACTTCCGCCTGCCCCGCGCAGCGGGGGAGGATGAGAGGGGTTACTTGCCGCTTGGCAACACCCCTCCCCATCCCTCCCCCGCTGCGCGGGGGAGGGGGCGATCAGCCCTACAGCCGCAGCACGGCCTTGGTCAGGATGTTCTTCTGGATCTCGTTGGTGCCGCCGTAGATCGAGGCGGCGCGGAGGAACAGGTAGCTGCCGGTGGCCTGCGTCGCCCATTCGGGGCCGACGCCCGGCTCGTTCGACAACGCCGCCAGCTCTTCGGCCCAGATGGGCATCGACATCGGGCCGCCGACATCCATCGCGAGCTCCGTGGTGGACTGCAACAGCTCGGTGCCCTTGACCTTCAGCACCGATGACAGCGGATCGGGCCGCCCGTCGCGCTGCCGGTCATAGGCGGAGACGACGCGATACTGGGTGATCTCCAGCGCCTTCATGTCCACCTCTAGCTGGGCGATGCGCTGGCGGAACGCCGCGTCATCGATCAGCGGGTGTCCGTTCTCGCGGACCGTGCGCGCCATCTCCTTCGCCGACCGCACACGCTCCTTCGACTTGCCCAGCCGGGCGATGCCGGTGCGCTCGTTGCCCAGCAGGAACTTCGCCACGTCCCAGCCGCGGTTCTCCTCATAGACGCGGTTCGCCACTGGCACGCGCACGTTGTCGAAGAAGACCTCGTTGAGATGATGGCTGCCGTCGATCGAGATGATCGGCCGCACGGTGATGCCGGGCGTCTTCATGTCGACCAGCAGGAACGAGATGCCCTCCTGCCGCTTCGCCGCATTCGGGTTGGTGCGCACCAGCAGGAAGCACCAGTCGGCGTGATGCGCGGTGGATGTCCAGATCTTCTGCCCGTTCACCACATAGTCGTCGCCATCGCGCTTCGCCGCGGTCTTCAGCGACGCGAGGTCCGATCCCGCGCCTGGCTCGGAAAAGCCCTGGCACCACCAGTCGTCCAGGTTGGCGGCGCGGGGCAGGAACCGCTGCTTCTGCGCCTCGGTGCCGAACTGGATCAGCACCGGTCCGAGCATGGTGATGTTGAACGACGACAGCTCCGGCGCTGGAGCGAGCTGGTTCTCCTCAAGAAAGATCATCTTCTGGATCGAGGTCCAGCCGGGGCCACCATGCTCCTTCGGCCACGACATCGCCGCCCATCCCTTCTGATTGAGAATGCGCTGCCAGGCGACGGTGTCCTCCTTGCGCGGACCGTAGCCGAGACGCATCCGGTCGCGGATCTCGGCGGGCAGGTTGTCGCGGATGAAGGCGCGCACCTCGTCGCGGAACGCAAGCTCTTCCGGCGTGAAGCGCAGGTCCATCGGTCCTCCTACTGGGTAGTAGCTCTTGCGGCGACTGTGGCAGCAGGTGGGTGGCGGCGCAATCCGAGGTCAGGCCGGCAAATGCCCGGTCTTGCGATAGAGCAGCGCGCCGGCACGGCTGGCGAGGGCGGGGCGGCTGCCGGGCGGCAGGCGCAGCCATGCGCCGGCGCAGTGCGCGATGCCGTCCACCGACACCTCGCCCTCGACCACGAAATACTCGGCGCCGCGAGGCCAGGTTTCGGCGCCGGTATAGCCGGGCGCGAGGCGCAGCATCGCCACGCGCTCCCATGGCGCATCGAACAGCACCGCCTCGCGGCATCCTTCGCCGGCGTCGCGCCACAGCGCCGGATCGCGCGTATCAAGCCGCACGTGCGCGGTCTCCTCCGGCGGCATCTGGCGCAGCTTCACCAGGATGGTCGCCCCCGGCGTGCTGGAGGGCGTGTGGCGCGAGCCGGGCGGGTTCCGCACGTAGTGGCCGGCGGGGAAATCGCCGGTCTCGTCGGAAAACACGCCGTCCAGCACCAGGAACTCCTCGCCGGCGCCATGCGAATGCGGCGAGAACGCCGAACCGGGCGCGTAGCGCACCACCGACGTGGCGCGCGCGACCTCGTCGCCGTCACGCTCCAGCATGCGCCGCTCCACTCCAGCCATCGGCGAGGCGACCCAATCCAGTGCCTCGCTGTCCACCGTGGCGGCGCGCGACAGATCGGCGTTCAGCAGCATCGCGGGTACCTCCATGCGCCGGCACGCTGTTCCAGTGGGGCCGACGGGTCAATCATGGCGGAACGTCGATGACGATGGGGGCTGGCATGCAGATAGTGCGCATCCGGAGCCGCGTGGTGGACCTGCCGCTGCCGGCACCGTTCCACCCTGCCTGGGCGCGCGGGCGCAATCAGGCCAGCATCCTGATGGTGCTGGTCGAGGTGGAGACCGACGCCGGCATCACCGGCCTGGGTGCCGCGCATGCCGGCCCCGAAGCCGCAATCTGCATCGAGCGCTTCGTCGCGCCGCACTTCCTGGGCCAGGACCCGCTGCGCGTGGAGCGGCTGGCCGCGGTGCTGCGCGACGCCGAGATCCTGGGGCCACCGATGTATTTCATGGAGGTGCCGCTATGGGACATCGTCGGCAAGCGCGCCAACCTGCCGGTGTGCCAGCTGTGGGGTGCCGCTACCGACCGCGTGCCAGCCTACTGCGCCACAGCCGAGATCCGCTCGCCCGAGGAACGCGTGCGCGACGCTGAGCACATCGCAGCCGAAGGCTACCGCGCGATGAAGCTGCGCTTCCACAGCGACGATCCGCGCGACGACCTGAAGGTGGTGGAGGCGATCCGCGCAAAATTGGGCGAGCGTCTCGACATCATGGTGGACGCCAACCAGGCCGGGGTGGAGCCGGGCCATGGCGGGCATCGCCTGTGGGGCTTCCAGCGCACGGTTGCGGTGGCGCGCGAGCTGGAGCGGCTGGGTGTGCTGTGGCTGGAGGAACCTCTGTATCGCCATGACTACACCGGGCTCGCGCGCTTGCGCGACCGGCTGGACACGCTGAAGCTCGCGGGCGGCGAGGACAATCACGGCATCCACGAGTTCCGCGACCTGATCGAGCGCGACTGCTTCGACATCCTGCAACCCGACGTGCTGCTGTCCGAGGGCATCTTCCAGCTGCGCAAGGTGGGCGGGATGGCCGAGGCGGCGGGGCTGGAACTGGTGCCGCACACCTGGGGCAACGGCATGGGGCTGCTCGCCAACCTGCACCTCGCGGCGGCGCTGCCGAACTGCGGCTGGCTGGAGTTCCCGCATGATCCGCCGAGTGGCTTCACGCTGGCAGCGCGCGACCAGATGCTGGCGGAGCCGCTGACCATCGATGCAGACGGTGCCGTGCGGGTGCCGGATCGGCCGGGGTTCGGCTTCGTGCTGGATGAGGAGCGCATCGCACACCATACCGTCGCGACGTTCGTCAGCGATTGACCCGTCTCAGCAGACGGCGACCATGACCGCGGTGATGTTGTCGGACGCCTCCAGAGCGAGTGCCGCATCGATCACTGCCTGCGGCGGTGTATCGCCGACCGTTTCCAGCAGATCTGCCAGCGCGCTGTCCGGGAGCGTTTTGCACAGGCCGTCGCTGCACAGCAGGAATCGATCACCCGGCAACAGCCGGTCGCTCACTTTGTCGAGTTCCACCTCGTCCAATTCGGCGCCGACGGCGCGCGTGATCACGTTGCCCCGTGGATGGTTCAGCGCCTCCTCGGGTTCGATCGCGCCAGCCTCCAGCAGCTCCTGCACCAGACTATGGTCGCGGGTGATCTGGCGCAGCATGCCGTCGCGCAGCAGATAGGCGCGCGAGTCGCCGGCCCACAGGCAGGCGAAATGGTCGCCATGCGCCAGCATGATGACGACGGTCGAAGCGACCAGCACGTCGGGCCCGCGCCGGGTCGCCTCTTCGCGCAGCGCGGCGTGCGTGTGCTCGATCGCCAGGCGTACATGCGCGAGCAGCTGTGGCGCTGAGAGGCCGGCCGGGATCGCCTGCAACGCGTCGGCGATCATGCCGGAGGCAAGCTCGCCCGCCGCATGGCCGCCGGCGCCGTCGGCCACCGCCCATACGCCCGCGTCGGGTCGGTCGACATAGGCGTCCTCGTTGTGCGAGCGCTTCGCGCCGGGATGCGTGACCGCCCAGGAACAGAAGCGTGGCACCGTCATGCTGACGCCCTCCCCTGCCCGGGCGCGCCGAGCATCAGCGCATAGGTCTCGGCGTCAGGCAAAGCATGCAGGGTCAGGCGCGCCGGCTGCACGTGCGTCGATCCGTGGCTCCACCAGAGCGCCGTATCCTGATCTGCGATCAGCTCAAGCGCCTCGGTCGAGGCAAGCATGCCGGCAATCTCATCGGGCGGCGAATCCCGTTCGATCGCCGCTAATCCGGCGGCTTCGCAACTGTCCAGCCATGCCTCGGCCGAGCCTGGGTCGACGCAGAGCGGACTGAGCGCGCCGAAGATCAGCGGAAAGTAGCGACCGGCGCGATCCACGCTGGGCAGCATCAGGCCGAGTGCGGCGAGCGATCCGCACATGCTCGGCGGCAGGATCAGGCGCCACACTGGCGCCTCGAGGAAGGCCGGCAGCCAGTCATCGCCCATCAGCGCCTGGCTGCCCGACATCACCGATTGCAGCCAGGTGTCCCAGGGATCGGTGAAGCCGCGCGGCAGACCATGGCGCACGAAATCGCCGCGCGCCGGGATCTTGCCGTAGAATCCGCTGATCACATCGCAGGACACTGAAAATCCTTGAGCACGCCGGGGGCGAACGGATTCTGCACCGACCCGGCGCGCAACTCGTATGACACGTGGCGGTCACCCAGGGTGAAATTCAGCGTATAGCGATCGGCCGAGTCGCCCTGTTGCAGCGTGCCCTGTGCGAATAACCGGAACAGCGCCCATGGTCCGGTCGCCTTCAGCACCGCCGGGCCACTGGATGGCGGCGGGTCGAAAATCACCCGCGCGCTGTTCATGCGGTTCGGTCCGGGCCAGGTGACCGAGGTCGTGCGTATCGGTCCATGGGTGTAGGGGATCGCCTGGCCATCGAGGTCCATGGTGACCGACTTGGCGTCGCTGTCGATCGGAGCGATGTCGAACCGCACGGTCGGCTGGTTGCCGCCGCCGCCGAAGAACAGGTCGCGGATCTGCGACGCCCGCTGGAACTGCGCGAGATCGGCCGGCGTCACTGGCGGCGCAACACCCGCCACCGGCTGCGCCTTCCAGGTGGCGCCCGAGGTATCGACGAAGGACTGGAGGTTCTCGTTGAAGAACTTGTCCAGCAGTCCGCCGGCGGCGAACAGCTTGGCGAAGTCGTCGAGGGGGATTTCGCTTTTCGCGTCCTCGGAGAACGGAAACCGCCCGGTGACCGCCTTGGTGCACAGCGAACCTGGGCCTCCCGGCGCTCCGAACGCCTTCTTCGCCTGATCGAGCGCGCCGCCGCCGCGCAGCTGGTTGCCGCTGAACGCGACCGCCTGAAGCCAGCGGGATACCGGCTGCGGATCGCGCGCCGCTTCTGCCTGGAGCAACTGCGCCGGATCGTCGCCGCCGCCCAGCGCAGCCGCTCCACCTGCTGGGGCAGCGGCGAGTTTCGCCAATTGCTGCTGGAGGTCGTTCAACAGCTTCAACGCGTTGTCGATCGGTGCGCCGGGGCCCTTGCCGACGAAGGCAATCAGCGCGGCATAGCGGTCCTCGATCGCCTTGCCCGGCGGTTCCGGCGGCGGCCCGCCCGTCGCGCCTGTTACGATGCCGGAGAGACGGTTGGCGAGGCTTCCCGCCTGATTTGCGGCAGCGGTCGCTGCCTGTGCAGCGCCTTGCGCGGCTCCCTGGATGCCCGGTGGCGGAGGCGGCGGCTGCGTAAGGGTCAGCTGCCGCGTGATGCCGGCCAGCAGGTCGCGCATCGGCGACTGCGGCGAGGCAAGGATATAAAGGTCCTGGACCGCTTGCTGGAGGTTGCGCAGCGGTTCGATATCGAGATCGGCCATCAGGCCGTCCCATTGCCTGGCATATTCGGCAGTGTACAGCGCGATCACGTCGTGCTGGAGATTCAGCACCTGCGGGCTGGCGGGATCGATCTGCGCCTGACGGCCCAGCACCCAGCTCTCGTTGGCGACCTGAAGCGTCGCCGCCGGCAGGTTGGGCAGCAGCACTTTGTGGAAACCCTCGATCGTGTAGAATCCGGGAACACCGTCGGTCAGCGGCGCGCCGGATTTGCGGACGAACACGCGAACACCGGATGCGCCGGCGGCGTCGGCCGGCCGCCATGGCGGGAGCGCACGCGCCGCCTGCGACACCTTGATGATGTTGTAGACGCGCTGCGCCAATGTCACGCGGCTGAAGGTGCGGCGGGCATCCTCGATCAGCGCGCCGTCCAGGGGCACCTTTTCCAGCGGCAGGTCGAGCAGCGCCGCCAGATGTCGCTGCAGGCTGTCGCGCAGCGGCGCCTGCGCGGGACCTGGCCACTGCAGTTGCCAGTCGAGCCGCATCCACTCCTTCACCAACTCGCGGTCGAGCGGGCCGGCGGAGCCCAGCATCAGGTAGACCTTGGTCGCTTCGTAAAGGAATGCGGGTTCCTCGAAATGGGCCCGCATCTGCTGCTCCAGGCGTACCACCAGGCGTGGCAGCAGGATGTGCTGCAGTGCGTGGCGGTACACCTCGCGCGCGCCGGCGCCGAGTTTGCCGGTCTGCGACAGGCCGGGGAACCACTGGAACGGCGGCCCCGGCGCATCGACGCCGAACGGCAGCGCGCGCGCCTGGTCGAGCAGCGGCGCGATGGCCGGCAGCGCCGGGTCGCGTACCGGGTCCAGCGGCACGGCCTGCGCCGCTTTGATGTAGGCGGCGGCCGCAGCCTGCGACTGCTCGATGGCGGCCTCGTTCGCCTGGCGCGTCTGCACCAGTGCCGCGCTGCCGGCGAGTACGACGAGAAGTGCGAGGACAGCGGCGCCGGCGCGCACGAAGAGGTTGCGACGGATCTGGACCGGATCACGCGAGACCAGCATCGCCTCGCCGAAGACCACCTCTTTCAGCAGTCGCGTGAGGAAGTAGCTGCGGCCCTGCTCCGGGCGAAGCGAGCGGGCTCGCTGGGCATCAATGCCGAAGCTGCGTGCCATCGCGCCGGTGAGGCGGTCGATCGGCGTGCCTTCCTGCGTGCCGGAGGTCAGGTAGGCGCCGCGCAGCGCCGGCGCGGGATCAAGCCGCGACCCGCCGAACGCCTCGGCAAGGAACTCGCCGAGTGGGGCGGCAAGGCTTGCCACCTGCGCCGGAAAACCGGCGATCAGCGTGCGGCGGTCCGGGCTGCGCTCGGCCTGCAGGCGGTCCAGCAGGCGTTGATTGAGCCGCTCGACCAGGGTCTTGAGTTCACCGGCGAACAGCGGGGCGGTGCCGGCGTCGGTCTTGTTCAGCGGGAAGCTGACGCCCCAGACCTGGCTGCGGCGCTCGCGGTCGAGGTCGTCGAAGAACTCGGTGAACCCGGCGATCAGGTCGGCTTTGGTGAACAGTGCATAAACCGGCACGCGCACACCAAGCTGTTCGTAGATCTCCTTCACCCGGCGCCGGACGGCGCGCGCATGGGCGAGCCGTTCGGCGGGCGACGCGGCGGCGATGTCGGACAGCGCGATCGCCACCAGCACGCCGTTCAGCGGCTGGCGCGCGCGCGTGCGCTTCAGCAGGCCCAGGAAGGCGAGCCATCCCGCCTTGTCCACCGCGGCGTCCGAATCCTGCGTGGTGTAACGGCCGGCGGTATCGATCAGCACCGCGCTCTCGGTGAACCACCAGTCGCACATGCGCGTGCCGCCGACCCCTGGGACCGCGCTCTGCCCCATCTCGGCGGCGAGCGGGAAAGCCAGGCCAGCGTTCAGCAGTGCTGTGGTCTTGCCGACACCGGGCGGCCCGATGATCACGTACCAGGGCTGCTCGTAGAGATAGCCGCGTGCGCCGGATGCCTTCTTCAGGAGACCCAGCGCCGCAGTGAGCCGCTCGCGCATCGCCGCCGCTTCCTCGGCCGATGCGATGGCGGTCGGGTCCACCGGCACCTCGGTCACGCCCTTCACCAGAGCGGCCTCGCGTTTGCGCCGGCGCCGATCGAGCCAGAGGTTCGCGCCGGCCCACACAAGCAGCATCCCGGCGATGACACCGGCGCGCGGGACCCAGTCCTCGAGCCACACGAGGAATGGTCCGAAATACCAGACGAGAGCCGCCAGCAGCGCGATGCCGACGAAGCTCAGGAACCAGCGAGAGCCGAGAAAGCGCAGGACGGCACGCATGGCTCAGCTCTGCCTTCGCAAGACGACTTCGATGCGCCGGTTCTCCTCGCGGCCGGCGGGCGTGGCGTTCGACGCCAACGGGTCGCTGTCGGCGTGACCCAGCGCAGTGACGCGTGCCGGATCGCCCAGGGCGCGGACAATGATGGCGCGGGCAGCGTCGGCGCGCGCCTGCGACAGCTGGAAGTTCGACGGGAACTGCACGGTTCGGATTGGCTGGTTGTCGGTGTAGCCGTCGACGGTCACTGGCCCCTTCTCCGCCTTCAGCGCCTCGCCGATCCGCTCGAGCAGGCGCACATAGGTCTGCGCGACGGTGGCGCTGCCCGAGGCGAACATGCCGGCGTTGCGGATACGCACGATCGGCACCGCGTGGCTGCCGACGACCGTGACCAGACCCTGGTCGATCTCCGGCTTCAGGAACACGTAGAGCGGATCGAGCGCGGGTGGCGGTGGCGGCGGTGGCGGACGCACCGGCGCCGGCCGGGCGATCTGCGGCATATGCGCCAGCGGCGCACCGAGAAGCTGCGCGAAGGTCTGGTCGGACGCGGCGTTGAGGCCGGTCGAGAACCAGATGAACAGGCCGCCGATCACAGCGAGCGCGGCGGCGCCCATGACCCAGGTCGGCACGACGGCGCGCGCCGGACGGTAGGGTGCAGGCAGGCCCATCCAATGCGGCGACAGCGCCGGGTCAGGCGCTTGCCGCTGGCGGGCGATGATCGTGTATACGTCTTCGCGGATACGATCGAGCTCACCGGGGCGATGCGGCGGCAGCCGGTACTGACCCTGGAAGCCGAGACTGAGGCACAGGTACATCAGCTCGAGCACCGGCAGGTAATTGCCCGGGTTCTGCTTGAGCTGATCCAGCACCTGGAAGAAGCGCTCGCCGCCGGTCACGGCCTGATGGAAGGTGGACACCAGCGACCGGGCCGCCCAGGCGCCGGTGTTTCCCCACGGCGAATTCAGCACGATGTCATCGAGGCTGGCGCACAAGGCGTAGTGTGCCGGGCGAAGCTGCTCAACCGGCACGCCACCGTCGCGCGCCGCCTGCTCGAAGGCGCGGATCTGCTGGATCGTTCGTTCGCGCAGCTCGCCGGGATCGGGCTGGCTGTAGGTGTTGCGCAGCCGACCCATCAGCTGAAGCAACGGCGCGGCGGCGGCGATCAGCGGGCTGAGGCCGAAGTTGATGGTCTCGGCGCCCTCCGCAGGGATCGGCGCGGCGGCCCCCCGCGCCGTTGGTGGGTCGGCGCGCAGTGGTGGCGGCGAGGGTTCCGGCGCCGGGCGACGGGCGCCGCCTGGCACCGGGCGGATCACGGTGCGGTCGCTGTCGTCGGGCTGCGCGAAGGGGTTGTCGCTCATCGGCGTCCCCTCCCCGACCCTCCCCCGCTGCGCGGGAGAGGGAGTGCTGAGTTGCGCGGGTACGTCATCCTCGGATCGCCCACAGTTCCAGCCGCAGGTTGGGGAAGTCGCCCGAGACGTGGATCGCGAAGCCGCCGGAGTTCTGCATCTGCTGCCAGTGCGGGCTGGCGCGATCCAGCTCGAAATACGTGGCACCCGCGTAGAATGGCAGCTGCCGCGGTGCCACCGGCAGCGGACGCACGGAGATGCCGGGCATCGCCACATTCACCAGTTCGCGGATATGCTCCACTGCGCCGACCTTCACCTGCGCCGGGAATAGCCGGCGCAGCATCTCGGCCTGCACGTCGGCCTGCACCGTCAGCACGAAGTTCGACGCGCGCAGGATCGAGCGGTCGGTGATTGGCCCGACACGAACGCCATGCCGCGCATCACGCAGCGGGATCGGGATCGCGGTCGCCTCCAGCACCGCGGCCAGCGCGCGCCGCAGGTCGGCGACCACCGGGGCGAAGCTGCGTTGAAGGTCATCGTGGCGATATGCAGGATAGGAACCCGGCCTGCGGGTCTCGAGGAAGGTCGAGAACTCACCGGCCATCTGCACCAGCGCTGTGTAGAGGCTCTCCGGATGCAGGTTCGCCGCATCCGCCCAGTGCGCCAGCACGTTTTGCCAGCCATTGATCGATTGCAGCAGCAGGAAGTCGGCGACCTGCGCCACGCCGGCCTGGCCCGGCGCGGTCATGCGCGCCGCCAGCGCCTCGCCGCGCTGGTTCAGCATGCCGGAGAGTTCGGCGATCAGGCCTGACAGCGGTGTCGCGGCAGAGCACACCAGCGCCGGCGGAATCCAGCGTTCGTCGAGGATGACGCGGCGGTCGGCGGTGACCTCGGTCACCCGCGCCAAGCCGATGCACAGGTAGCCGGTCCTCTCGTCGGTCTCCGTCAGGTAGCGCAGCCTGAGCCGCCCTACCTGCAATTCGGCGGGCTGCGGCGAGGCGGAGTGGGTGTCGTACGCCTCGAACGGACGCGCGGCGTAGCGGCCCTCGGTGACGGCATCGGCAACCTCCACCGCGCCTGACTGGCGGATGGGCAATGCCAGAAACACGAGCACGTTGCGCGCGGTCTCCGGCAACTCGAGCGGTGGCGGATGATCGGTCTCGCCGGGCAATGCGAAAGGCGTGCCGTCCTCGAACACACCCGTCGCTTGCGCAAGCGCGAAGCGGCCAGTGCCGAGAAGGTCGCGATCCAGCGCGAAATCCACCAGGCCCCAGGGATGCGGCCGCAGCGCCTGCGCCCGGCTGCGCACCAGCTGCTCGGTCCAGCGGTCCTGCTGCTGGAAGTGCTGCGTGCGCAGGAACATGCCTTCCTGCCAGACCACGCGGTTCGTCCAGCTCATCGGTCGGTGTCCCCCACGTAGGCTATGCGCGCCGGATCATCCGGCCTTCAGCGTGATAGCAAGTTTGCCGACGTTGAGTGTGAGTTTCGTCGGCCCGCTGGTCGCGACCGGTGCATCGGCGCGCCACTGCGCGCTGTCGATGTCGCGGTACAGCACGACGACGCCGATCGCCTGCACGCCCGGTTTCAGCTCGAACGTCTTGGTCTGCGTTTCGCCTGGCGACAGCACGAATTCCTGCGAGCCCGCATCGTCCTGCCCGAGCGTCTGCTGCTCGTGCTCGGTGAGCGCGAACACGTCGCCGCGCTCGAACTTCGCCGTCTGGGTCAACTGGTAGATGCGCACCGCAACCGGTGCGGCCTTGCCGGCAGTGTCGGGGTTCTGCTCCGCGCTACCGATCATGGTAAGCGTGACCACGGCGGGCGGCTTGGGACCGCAATACGCCAGCGCCAGAGAGGATAGCAGCAGCAGGCGGCGGCGGATCATTCCGGCTCCTTGGCAGCGATGTCCTGCATCGCGCGTTCATAGGCACGCGCGAACGCCTTGCCGAACACGCTGTCGAAGTCATCGGCGAGCGCATGCACGGTCCGCGTGTGCAGCGCTTCGTAGGCCTCCCAGGCCCGCGCCTTGCGTTGCGCCGGCAGCAGCGTCATGCCGCCGCTCTGTTCGGCAGCGACGCGCAGCTTCGCCGGATCGAGCCCATCCAGCACTGCACGGACCGCGGACTGCATCGCCGCCATCGTCGCCAGCTCGTGCAGCCGCATGTCGCGCAGCGCTTCGGCCACCGCCTTGTGCGGCGCCATATCGGTGCGGCGACCGGCGCCGAGCATCGCCGCCATGGCGTCATCGTTGCCGGCGGAGAACTTCAGCGGGTTGTTGCCGTGCGCCTGAAGCATGGTCTGATCGATGCGGAATTCGCTCTTGACCTGGGCGCGACCGATCAGGACGGCGCGCAGCCCGGTGATCATCGTGCGGAACGTCCGGCCCAGGCCGCGCATGGTGGCGACCGGATCCTTGACCTCGGCATCCGCCAGTTCCGCGCCTTGCAGGAAGGCGACCAGCAGCGCGGTGTCCGGCGCCGACTTCTCGGCGACCGGCGCCGGCGGTGACGGCGTGGCGATCTTCGGCTCCGGCGGCGGCGCGGCGACAGGCTTTGGTTCGGGCCGCGGTGGTGGCGGCGCGGGCTGCACGACCGGCTGCGGTGGGGCGCCACTGCCGGGGGCGATGCCCTCCAGCAGCTCCTTGTCCCAATCATCGGGCAGCAGGTCATCGCCGGGGATGATGCCGCCGCGGTGCAGCGGCACCTCGCCCGTCTGGGCGGGCAGATGGAGCGCGTCCTCCATCACCGGCGAGTGGTCCGCCTGGGTCGGACCGCGGAACGGTGTTTCGGCAGGCTCAGGCGCCAGTGGGTCGAAGTCGGCTGGCAGCTGCGCCGAGGTGGCCGGCATGCGCAGGCTTGGATGATCGGGCTCGTCGAACGGGTTGCGTTCGGGGCGCGCCGACGCGAACGGGTCCATCGCGAACGGATCGCCGAACGGGCTGGGCGCGGACCGCGAAGGGGAGTGCGAACGGACCGCCTCCTCGACCAGGCGCACTTCGATTTCGTAGGCGCCGGCGCGCAACCGGTCGCCGTCGCGCAGGTCGCGTACGTCGCCGGCGCCGACCGGTCCACTCTCTCGGTTGACGAAGGTGCCATTCACCGAGGTGTCTGCGAGCTGCCACGACCCGCTGCGATAGGCGATGACAAAGTGCCGCTTGGACAATACCCGCTCGGGGTCGGGCAGCACCCAGTCGACCCCCGGGCCACGCCCGACGGTGAATTCGCCGCCGGCCACTGTGCGGGCTTCGGGTGCCACGGTATCCGGGCAGCGCAGGACGGTCATGGTCAGTTGCATAGTGTCTGCCGCAATGCAGGCCGGCCGCCGTTTGCTTGTATCATGGCGCCTCGACAGGCAGCCGGCCGGGGCCGCCCGCGGCGATATTACGCCCACTTTCCAGGAAGCGGTGCAATCGATCGTTGCGGCGCGTTGGATCGCCACGCACCGCTGCGAGCGCGACGGCACCGGCCGCGGCTGCGCCGGTGAAGTGCGGCGCGGGCGGAACGGCCGGCTGGCCTTCGGGGGACATGGAATCGCCACTCCAGAACGCAGCGATCGCGGTCCATGCTTCGGGCGAGGTGCAGCCGCTCGCCTCGGCGCGGTCCCAGGCCTGGCGGCGCGACTTATCGGTCTGCTGACGAACCCAGTCCTCGGCGGCCTCGCGCGCCGCGCGATCGGCCGCGGGCAGGTCGGCGGGCGCCGTGTGCGTGACGCACATGCATGCCCACCACACCGCCTCGCGCTTCGGCAGCGCATGCGCGAACAGCCGCGTCGCCTCCACCAGGAAGCCGGCTTTCTCCAGCTGCGCCAGAGCATGGGCGGCCTCGGTGCAGCGGGTGACGATCTTGGCCGGCCCCGCCTCGAGCGCCAGATGCGGCGTCACCGCGGCGAGATCGCGGCCGGCGAGCTTGACCAATGGGTGCGACATCGCGCGCGTCAGTTGATCATGGTGATGGCGCCCTTGACCATCAGCATCGCGTCCGCGTTCACCTGGGTCATCAGACCCTTCACCTGCGTCTGCACCTGGCCATCGATCTTGATCATCATGCCGGTGATCGTGATGCCCATCTGATCGATCTTGATCGAGCTCTGGCCCACCTTCAGCTCGATGCTCTGCATC
Organism: Acetobacteraceae bacterium; assembly: GCA_035701785.1. GTDB lineage: Bacteria > Pseudomonadota > Alphaproteobacteria > Acetobacterales > Acetobacteraceae > JAMXLO01. The sequence goes on from DASSRN010000596.1 coordinate 22,436, forward strand.
GCCTCGTTGGTGATCTTGCCGAGGTCGGCCTTCAGACTGACATCGCCCATCTTCACGTCGGTCGTATGGTTGCCCATGTCGACCTTCAGGCTGTTGTCGCCCTTGCTGACCGCGATCGCGCGATTGCCGTCGGTCACCGTCAGGCTGTGGTCCTGCTTCACCTTGATGGTCTGGTTGTTCTGGATGTCGACCGTCTCGTCCTGCTTCACGGTGACGATGCGGCAGTTGTCGATGGTCAGTGTCTGGTCGTGCTTGACGTAGACGTTCAGGTCCTTCTGGGCCTGCTGGTAGATGAGCTCGCTGCCCTTCTTGTCGTCGAAGGTGAATTCGTTGAAGTCGGAAGTCCCGCCCTTCAGGCTGGACCGGGTGCGGAAGCCGGATTTGGTCTTGTCGGCCTTGCTGTAGATCGGTGTGTCACGACCGTTGTAGAGGCCGCCCACCACGATCGGCCGGTCGGGGTCGCCGTCGACGAATGCGACAGCGACCTCGGTGCCGACGCGCGGGATGAACTGCGCGCCCCAGCCTTTGCCGGCCCAGGGCTGGATGACGCGTGCCCAGACCGACTGCGAGTCGGTCGCCTCGTCGCGATGATCCCAGTAGAAGCGCACCTTCACCCGTGCGAGGTCGTCGGTGTAGATCTCCTCGCCCTGCGGCCCGAGCACGATCGCGACATGGATGCCATCCATGCGCGGGCGCGGGGTGGCGATCGGCTGGCGCCAGTTCACCGAGGCGGGGAATGCGGTGAAGCGGTTGATGTAGCTTGCCGGCGCGCTCTGGTTGAGCACCGTCTCGTCGTGCACCTCGTGCACCACGCTGCGCAGCGCATAGGTGTTGTCGTAGGGACCGGCCTGCGGCTTGCTTTCCAGCTTGAACTTGCCGCCAGGCACCAGCTTGCCGAAGCGACTGGCACCTTCGTAGAGCGACGCCGACGCCTCGGCCGCCTCCAGCTCATAGTTCGACCGGTCCGAGATCGTGCCCTGGTCGAAGGTGTGTGCCGGCCAGCGGAAGTCGTCACGCTGCGCCGTGCCACCGGCCTTCAGGGTCGTGGCGCGCTCGGCCTGCAGCAGGGTATCGGGCTTGGTCGGGTCGTAGTCCTTGAACTTCATCTTGCCGCGTGCGGTGCCGGTCGGGCGCGACCAGTCCATCAGCCAGGTCGCCTCGCTGTCGCCGCCGGTCAGATGCATCGTCGCGCCGGCGATGTCGGTGAACGCGCTGTTCTGCTTGCTGACGATCAGCTTATGCGTGCTCTCGCTGTGTTCGAAGAAGTAGAAGTAACCTTCCTCCTCCATCAGCCTGGTCATGAAGTGCAGGTCGGGCTCGTTGTACTGCACGGTGTATTCGCGTTCGGCGCCGGGTGGCGGAAATTGCCGATCGGTCAGGCCCGCCTCATCGCACAGCCTGGTCAGGATGCCGACGGTGGTGAGCTTCTGGTGCACGCGGCAGTCGGTGGTCTGGCCGCGGAACCACAACCGCGGCACCAGCACGAGCCGGTACACCTGGAATTCGTCGACACCCTGGCCGCGCAACGCGCCCTCGGCGCTAAGCGACTGCACGATGCCATGGAAGTAGCGGATGGGCTGACCGTTGCTCTGCAAGGTGATGCAGCACGGCTGGTAGAGCAGCCTGTCCGGATCGATCACGCCGTGCTGGCTGATCGCCTTTACGTCGAAGGTGAACGGCTGGCTGATCTGCTCATTCGCCACCAGCGATATAGGAATCAGCGCATCATCGCCCAATGGCGACGACATCTTGAGCAGCGCATCGCTCTGCGACCATGCGGCCATGCGCGCTGCATAGCATTCGCGGCGTGCGCGCCCCAAGCGTTATGCATGGCGGATATTGGCGGGGATCAATCGCGCTTGACCATCCTGGTCCCGCAACCCTAGCCGGTGCCGGCGTGGACCTCGGCGACCCCGCGCGGAGCGATCTCGTGTGCCCGGATGCAGCGCACCCATTGACCAGGCGCCACTTCCTGAAGCTGCGGCACTTCCTGCCGACAGCGATCGGTCGCGTAGCGGCAGCGCGGATGGAACGGGCAGCCTGGCGGCGGGTCGGACGGGTCTGCCACGTCGCCCTCCAGCACGATGCGCTGCGCGCGGCGGCGCGGGTCCGGCACCGGCACCGCGGACAGCAGCGCCTCGGTGTACGGGTGGCGGGGCGTGGCGAACAGCGCTGCGGTGGGTGCGACCTCGACGATGCGGCCGACATACATCACCGCGACCCGGTGGCTCACGTGCTTCACCACCGAGAGATCGTGCGCGACAAACAGGTAGGAGATGCCGAGACGGTCCTGGAGTTCGAGCATCAGGTTGACGATCTGCGCCTGAACCGAGACGTCCAGCGCGGACACCGGCTCGTCCGCCACGATCAGCGACGGCGACAGCGCGAGTGCGCGCGCGATGCCGATGCGCTGGCGTTGGCCGCCGGAGAAGGCGTGCGGGAAGCGGTTCAGATAGGCAGACGGCAGGTGCACGAGTTCCAGCAGTTCGGCGACGCGGGCGTTGCGCGCGCGCGCGTCGGTCATGCCGTTCACCAGCAGCGGCTCGCCGATGATCTCGGCGATGGTCATGCGCGGGTTGAGCGAGGAGAACGGGTCCTGGAAGATCATCTGCATCTGCCGCCGCAGCGGCCGCAGTTGCTTGCGCGGCAGGCGTGCGACGTCGATCTCGGTGCCGGTTTCGGTGCGAAAGCGGATTTCGCCGGCGGTCGGCGGGATGGCGCGCAGGATGCAGCGCGAGGTGGTGGTCTTGCCGCAGCCGGATTCGCCGACCAGCGACAGGGTCTCGCCGCGGGCGATGGTGAAGCTGACGTCATCCACCGCGCGGACATGGCCGACGGCACGACCGAGCAGGCCACGATGGATCGGGTAGTATTTGCGCAGGGCACGGACGTCGAGGACGGGAGTGTTCATGCTCTCCCTCCCCTTGCGGGAGGGGGTTGGGGGGAGGGGGCCTCGGACCAGGCATCGCC
>DASSRN010000597.1:0-3650 GCA_035701785.1 Acetobacteraceae bacterium
GTGCCGGTCGCGCCGCCGACCATGATCCGCAAGCCGCGCCGCTTCGCTTCCGCGGCCAGCGCGAGCGCCTCGGTCAGCCCGCCCACCTTGTCGAGCTTGATATTGATGGCCTGGTATTTCCCGTCGAGCCGGTCGAGATCAGCCAGCGTCCGACAGGATTCATCGGCGCACAGCGGGATCGAGCGCGCCAGCCCCGCCAGCGCGTCATCAGCATCGGCCGGCAGAGGCTGCTCGACCAGCTCCACCCTGCAATCGCTGATTACCGGCATGAACGCCGCAAGCTGCGCCTCGCTCCAGCTCTCTTGCGCATCGACAATAAGCCGCGCCACCGGTGCCGCCTGCCGCACCGCAAGCACCCGTTCGAGATCCCCATCGCCTCCCAGCTCCAGCTTCAGCAGCGGCCGGGCGTGATTGGCGGCGGCCATCTCCGCCATCTTGTCCGGCGTATCGAAGTCCAGTGTGAAGGCCGTCACGACGGGCTTTATCGCACCGAGTCCGGCAAGCTCCGCGACGCTGCAATAGGCGCGCTTCGCATCCATGTCCCAGAATGCGCAGTCGAGCGCGTTGCGCGCCGCACCCGGCGGCATCGCGCTTTGCAGCGTGTCGCGGCTGAGCCCCGAGGTGATCGCGCCCTTCATCGCATCGAGCGCAGCGACGACGCTGTCGATGCTCTCGCCGTAACGCTGAAGCGGCACGCCTTCTCCCCGGCCACGTGACTCAACGTCGGAGATTTCCGCGACCACAATGTCGACTGTGCTTCGGACGCCATGCGCGGTCATCATCGGTCGCGCGAGCGGCCACGCGCGGCGAGCGACTGTCAGTCGTTGCGGATGTGGCGCCACCGCTACCAGGCACCGGTGTTGGGCATGCTGCTCCACGGTTCCGCCGGCGCCAGCGCGTTGCCGGCCTGCAGCAGTTCGATGGAGATGCCGTCCGGCGTCCGGATGAAGGCCATGCGGCCGTCGCGCGGCGGCCGGTTGATCGTCACCCCGCGCGCAGTGAAGGCATTGCAGGTGTCGTAGATGTTGTCGACAGCGTAGGCGAGATGCCCGAAATTACGGCCGCCGGCATAAGCCTCGGGGTCCCAGTTATAGGTGAGTTCCACGGGAGCCGCTTCGTCGCCCGGTGCGGCAAGGAACACGTTGGTATAGCGCCCCTTCTCGTCGTCGCGACGGCGGATTTCACGAAGGCCGAGTACCCCAAAAAAACCGATTGTGTCCTCCAGTGAACTGACCCTGATCATGGTGTGGAGATATTTGGTCATGGCGTGTCCTCAGGTAAGGGTTGTTGGCCCAGCAGTCGGGTAGAGCCATGGTTCAGTCGAGCTGACACCATACTGCGAAATGTCCGACTTGGAAGGTTTACGGGAATGTCGGAACTTCTGCCGCCCTGAATGCCTGCGCACCACCCATGACAGACATCGAGGAACGAACATGCTGGACAAGGTTGACGTGCTGATCATCGGGGCGGGCGCTTCCGGCGCGGCAGTGGCCTGGAGTCTGGCCGAAACGAAGATGCACATCGTGTGTCTGGAGCAGGGCGGCTGGATGAACCCGGCCGAATATCCCGCCACGCGTCGCGACGTCGAGGCGCGCAATGGTGGGAGCTTCGCCATCAATCCCAACCGGCGTGCGGGCGCCGCCGACTACCCGATCAACGAAGACAACTCACCGATCAAGGTCGCCAACTTCAACGCGGTTGGCGGCGGCACCGTGCTGTACGGTGCGCACACGCCACGCTTCCACCCCTCCGACTTCCGCGTGCGAACGCTGGATGGCGTGGCCGATGACTGGCCGATCGACTACGCGACGCTGGCGCCGTTCTACGACCTGAACGACCGCATGATGGGCACGTCCGGCCTTGCCGGCGATCCCGCCTACCCACCGAAGCCGCAGGTCATGCCGCCGCTGCCGATGGGCCGCGCCACCATGGCGCTGGCGCGCGGCTTCAACCGGCTGGGATGGCACTGGTGGCCCTCCGATACCGCCATAGCCTCTCAGGAGTACGAAGGCCGGCCGCCATGCATCAATCTGGGCAAATGCACCTTCGGCTGCGCGCAGGGGGCAAAGGCAAGCACCGACATCACCTATTGGCCGCAAGCGATCCGTGCCGGCGTGCAACTGCGCACGCGCGCTCGCGTCCGGGAGATCACACTTGGCCCTGACGGCATGGCCGATGGCGTGGTGTACTACGATGCTGATGGGCGGGAGCAATTCCAGCCAGCGCATATCGTCATCCTCGCCAGCAACGGCATCGGCACGCCGCGGCTGCTGCTGAACTCGGCCAATGCCCGCTTCCCGCGCGGCCTTGCCAATCGCAGCGACCAGGTCGGCCGCAACCTGATGTTCCATCCCTACATTTGGATCACCGGGTATTTCGACGAAGAGCTGGATGGCGAGCGGGGGCCCGACAACAGCTACTGGAGCCATGAATTCTACGAAACCGACCTGTTGCGCGGTTTCGTCCGCGGCTTCTGCTATGAGTTCAGCCGCGGCGAGGGCACGGCCGCGACCGCCATCGAAGGCGTCGAGTCAGGCCGCATTCCGTGGGGCGAGGCGCACCACGACGCCTATCGCCGGCTGCACCGCCGCTCCACCGGCCTCGGTGCGATGCTCGAGGACCTGCCAGAGGCGCATAACCGTGTCACCCTCGATCCGGTGCTGAAGGACGGCAACAGCATCCCCGCGCCCAGGATCGACTACACGCTGAGCGACAACAGCCGGCGCATGATGGACTTCGCCATTGCCCGCGGCACCGACATCATGAAGGCCGCGGGCGCCTACGATGTCGATGGCGGGCTGCTGGAGCATGGCGGCTGGCACCTGATGGGCACCGCTCGGATGGGCAACGATCCGGAAACCTCCGTGGTCAATGCCTGGGGGCGCAGCCACGACGTGCGCAACCTGTTCATCGTCGATGGATCGATCTTCATCACTTCGGCGGGCGTCAACCCGACGCACACGATCCAGGCGCTCGCGCTCTACATCGCTGACCAGATCAAGCAGCGCCTGGGCACGCTGTTCGACTGACAGCCAATCGCTACCCCGTGCTGACCTCGTCCAGCTCCGCGCCCCACATCTTTTCCAGCGCGTACATCGCCCGCGCCTCCGGCTTGAACAGGTGCACCACGATGTCGCCGGCGTCGATAAGCACCCACTCGGCGCCGCCCGCCCCTTCCACCTGCACGCGCGTCAGCCCCGCCTTGTGCAGCTTCTCCGACAGGTGTTCGGCCATCGCGGCGATCTGCCGGTCGGCGAGCCCCGTCGCGATCACCATCCGGTCGCAGAACGACGCCTTGCCCTCCAGGTCCAGCGTGACGATGGCCTCCGCCTTGTCATCCTCCAGACTGCCGACGATCACCTTCTGAAGCTGCTCCAGCGCCGACGACTCGGCAACGCGGCTGCGTCGCGCTGAGGCAGCCTGCGGGCCGGCCGCGATCGTCTTCTTGCGCGGCGTGCCAGGCGTCTTGTCAGCCACGCGCAAGGTCGGCTTGGCGACCTTCTTGCGCGGTGCGGCGCGGTGGCGCGCGGGCGAGAACGGCTTCGGCGGCTTGGCTATGGCAGTGCTCCTTGGCTGGCGCGGATCGCGGTGGCCGACGCCGCGTGCTGCGGCACCGGCAGGAAGACCCAGGCGGGGGAGGGAAGGGCGGC
>DASSRN010000598.1:0-3803 GCA_035701785.1 Acetobacteraceae bacterium
CGGCCCTACTCACCGGACAGGTGAACTTCGTCGAGGCGCCGTCGCCCGACGCTATCCCGCGTCTCAAGAGTGCCGGCATGCAGATCGTCACCAACACCTATCCGCACAACTGGCCGTATATACTGAACTTCGTGCGCGGGCCGATGACCGACATCCGCGTCCGCCGCGCTGCCAACTACGCGCTGAACCGCGCCGAGTTCGTCGAACTGCTGGGCGGCACAGCGATCGAGGACTACGCTACCATGCCGCCGACCTCGCCGTGGTACGGGCATCCGGTGAAGTACGAGTTCAACCAGGGCAAGGCGAAGGAGCTGCTGAAGGAAGCTGGCTGCCTGCCGTGCAAGATCACTCTGGCGATTTCCACGTCCGGATCGGGACAGATGCAGCCGCTGCCGATGAACGAGCTGGTGAAGTCGCAGCTCGAAGAGGTCGGCTTCCAGGTCGACTTCAAGGTGATGGACTGGAACTCGCTGATCGAGATCGGCCGTTCCGGCGTAGAGAAGTATCCCGACATCGATGGCTATAACGGATCGCGCGCGCTGCTTGATCCGGTGAGTGCGCTGATCAAGCCGGTGGGCAAGCTTTACTGGTCGCCCGCGGGCGCCAACTGGGGCCACTTCTACGATCCGGAGATCGAGGGCGTCGTCGGGCAGATCTTCAACGAGTTCGATGCCGACAAGCGGCTCGCCCTGCTGATCAGGCTGCACGAGCTGGAGAGCGACCGTGCCCAGATGATCTGGGTGGTGCATGACCTGAACCCGCGCGCGCTGTCGCCCAAGCTGCACGGCTTCGTGCAGGCGCAGAACTGGTTCCAGGACCTGACGCCGATCACGGTGGATCCGTGAGGCTGCATGCTTAGCTACATCGCGCGCCGCATCCTGCTCGCGATCCCGATCGCGTTCGGCGTCAGCATCGTGTGCTTCTCGCTGGTGTATCTCGCCCCTGGCGATCCGCTGCAGACGATCCTGCCGTCGGACGCGACGCAGGAGATGGTGGCGCAGATCAAGGCGGCGTACGGCCTCGATCGGCCGCTGCCGATCCAGTACCTGCTCTGGTTGGGCCACGTGCTCACCGGCGACTTCGGCGCGTCGATCTCGACACGGCGGCCGGTGATCCTCGAGGTCACCGACGCGCTGTCCAACACCTTCCTGCTCACCAGCTTCGCCGTGCCGATCGCATTCGCCATCGGCTACACGATGGGCGCCATCGCCGGCTGCTTTCCCGGCCGCATCGCCGATCGCATCGTCACCGGCGCCGCAGTGGTCGGTGTCAGCCTGCCCAATTACTGGCTGGGCATCGTCCTGGTCATCATCTTCGCTGTCGAGCTGATGGTGCTGCCCGCCACCGGCATGGGCCCGAAAGGCTCGGCGCAGTTCAGCATCCTGCGCTGGTCCGACGCGCAATACCTGATCCTGCCGGTCATCACGCTGTCGATGATCCCGGTCGGCATCATCGCGCGCACCACGCGCGCCGCCGTGGCCGAGGTGCTGAACCAGGACTTCGTCACCACGCTGCGCGCCAAGGGGCTGGGCGAGTTCGCGGTGATCCGGCACGTGCTGAAGAACGCAGCACCGCAGGTGCTGGCTGTGATGGGCCTGCAGTTCGGCTACCTGATGGGCGGGTCGATCCTGATCGAGACCGTGTTCACCTGGCCCGGCAGTGGCTTCATGCTGTCGAAGGCGATCATCAACCGCGACATCCCTGTTCTGCAGGGCACCATCCTGTTCCTGGCGATGATCTTCGTCGCCACCAACCTGGTTGTCGATCTTCTCCAGTCAATGATCGACCCGCGCATCCGCCGGAGCTGAGCGATGTCGCACACTGCAACCCTTCCAGCTGCCGCCTTCACCGACGATGCACCGCCCGCGCTGCGCGTGCGCGGCTACTGGGGTACGGTGGGCTATCGCCTGCGCCACGATCCGATGACGCTCTGCTTCGCGGCGGTCGTGCTGCTGATCGTGCTGATGGCGATCTTCGCGCCGCTGCTGGCGCCGTTCGATCCATACAAGGAAAGTGTGGTGCTGCGGCTGAAGCCGTTCGGCTACAAGGGCCACCCACTCGGCACCGACGAACTCGGCCGCGATCTCGCCAGCCGGCTGATCTTCGGCGCGCGGTCGTCGCTGCTGATGGGGCTTGTGCCGGTCTGCATCGCGACGGCACTCGGCGGCACGCTGGGCGTCATCGGCGGCTTCGCCGGACGGCGGGTGAACGCCGCGATCATGCGCACGATGGATGTGTTCTACGCGTTTCCCTCGGTGCTGCTCGCTGTGGCGATCTCCGGCGCAATGGGCGGCGGCATGGCGAATGGCATGGCGGCGCTGGCACTGGTGTTCATCCCGGCGATGTGCCGCGTCGCGGAGACTGCCACCGCGCAGGTGCGCAGCCTCGACTTCATCGAGGCGGCACGCGCCACCGGCGCCGGCACGCTCACCATCGTGCGCTACCACGTATTGGGCAACGTGCTCGGGCCGGTGTTCATCTACGCATCGAGCCTGGTGTCGGTCTCGATCCTGCTCGCGTCCGGGCTGTCGTTCCTGGGGCTTGGTGTGAAGCCGCCGATGCCGGACTGGGGGCTGATGCTGAGCACGCTGCGCCAGTCGATCTACATCGCGCCGCTGTCCTGCGCGCTGCCGGGTGCGGCGATCTTCGTCACCTCGATCTGCTTCAACCTTGTGAGCGACGGCATCCGCTCGGCGATGGACGTGCGGCTGTGAGCGACGCACGCGACGTCGGCGGCCCGGCGCAGCCGCTGCTGATCGCGCGCGACCTCGCCAAGCACTTCCAGGTGCGCGGCGCAGGCAAGTCGGCAAGCGTGCGCGCAGTGGACGGCGTGTCGTTCACGCTGTTCAAGGGTGAGACACTGGGCATCGTCGGCGAATCCGGCTGCGGCAAGTCGACGCTGGCGCGCCTGCTGCTGCATCTGGTGCAGCGCGATGCGGGCGAACTGATCTTCGACGGCGAGCCGGTCGGCGCACCGCGCGGCATCACCGTCGCCGCACTGCGCCGCAATGTGCAGATGGTATTCCAGGACAGCTACTCGTCGCTGAACCCGCGCATGCCGGTGCAGGACTCCGTTGCGTTCGGCCCGTTCGTGCATGGCCGGGGGAAGGCTGATGCGCGCCGCACCGCGCGCGACATGCTGGTGAAGGTCGGGCTCAATCCGGACCTGTTCGGCCCACGCTATCCACATGAACTCTCCGGCGGACAGAAGCAGCGGGTGAACATCGCGCGTGCGCTGGCGATCGAGCCGCGCATGGTGATCCTCGACGAAGCGGTGTCGGCGCTCGATAAGTCGGTGGAGGCGCAGGTGCTGAACCTGCTGCGCGCGCTGAAGCAGCAGTTCAACCTGACCTATCTGTTCATCAGCCATGACCTGAACGTGGTGCGCTATGTCAGCGACCGCGTGCTGGTGATGTATCTCGGCCGCGTAGTGGAGATCGGCCCGTCCGAGGCCATCTTCTCGCACCCGCTGCATCCGTATACCCGCGCGCTGCTCGGTTCGCGCCCTTCGATGGACCCGGCGCAACGCATCGAGGAGCCGCCGATCACCGGCGATCCGCCGAGCCCGATCGACCCGCCGTCCGGCTGCCGCTTCCATACGCGCTGCCCGTTCGCAGAACAGGTGTGCGCTGAGAAATCGCCGGAACTCGGCGCCTGGCGCGAACGCGAGTCGCATGTCGCCGCCTGCCATATGCTCGACCCCACCTCTGGCCATGTGCGGGCGCTGCAATGAGCGCGCTGGTCGAGGTCGACGACCTGACGGTGCGCTTCGTCACCCGCGAAGCGACCGTGCACGCGGTGAA
>DASSRN010000599.1:0-4011 GCA_035701785.1 Acetobacteraceae bacterium
CCTCAAGAAACTTCTTTGCGTAATGCAAGCGCTTCAGCAGCGCCTCGAGATCCGGCACCACCAGCCCCGTGGTGCCGCGCACCACCTGCGCGGGCGGACGCGTCGGCAAATGGAACTGACCGCGGCCGACATTCACCCACATATTCTCGAGCCCGGCCATCAGATATGGATCGCGCGTCAGCCCAAGGCCCATGAGGTAGAAGGCGATCGCCTTCGACTGGTCGGGGACAGTGACATTGACATGGCCCAGTTCGACGATGTTGCCGAGGTCCTCAACGGTGCGGTCGAACTGCGGCTTGGTCATGACCGTGTCGTTCATTTCAGGAAGTCCCCTCTGCCGTAATGTCGTCGTTGGGCGCATGATAGGGCGCAGGGACTGTGGCGGTCCATGGGGGGAAACGACGGATGGCGGCGGACACAGAGTTGGCGATGGGCTGGGCGGAGTGGGCGCGGCTCGACGGCATGGCACTCGCGGACTTGGTGCGCAGCGGGCAGGTGAGCGCGCGACAGGTCGCGGCACAGGCCGCCGCGGCGGTGGAGCGGCTGAACCCGAAGCTCGAAGCGATCATCGAACTGTTCGATGACGTGCGCACCGATCCGGAGACGGACAGACCCGACAAAAACGGCCGGCTCTACGGCGTGCCGATCTTCCTGAAGGACCTTGGCTCCGGGCTCAAGGGTCGCACGCAGGATTCCGGTTCGGCGTTCACCGCGGGCACGCGCATCGCCACGACCGACCCGACAATCGAGAATTTCCTGCGCGCCGGCCTGGTGCCGCTGGGACGCTCGACCACGCCCGAATTCGGCATGACCTTCGACACCACCACCGACTATCGCGGCGAGGTGAAGGTGACGCGCAGTCCGTGGAACCTGGCCCGCACACCCGGCGGATCGTCTGGTGGATCGGCTGCCGCAGTGGCGGCCGGCGTGGTGCCGCTGTCGATGTCGTCGGACGGCGGCGGCTCGACACGCATTCCGGCGTCGTTCTGCGGGCTGGTCGGGCTGAAGGCCTCGCGCGGGCGCGTACCGCAGCGGCTTGCGAGCAGCGAATACGTGGCGCGCACAAGCATCGAAGGGGTGGTGTCGCGCAGCGTGCGCGATAGCGCGGCGGCGTACGACTATCTTAGCCGCGTGCCGAACGGCGGCACATTCATAAAAATGGTACTGCCCAACGGTTCCTATCTGGACGCGATCGCGCGTGAGCCAGGGAAGCTGAAGATCGGCCTCTCCACCGGGCGCTGGGGCCGCGACACCGACACCGATCCCGAAGTCGCGGCGCGCGTACGCGAGGCGGCGCGGCTGCTGGAATCACTTGGGCACGCGGTCGAGGAACTGAACGACGATGCGATCTGCGACTGGGATACGATGTGGCAGACCTACGCCACACAGTGGATCGGCAGCCGCTCGATATTCGCCCTGACGGCGCAGGAGAAGGGGATTCCCATCAGCGACCTGCCCAAGCTGCTGAACCGCATGACCTGGCGGCACTACGAGGCCGCCGAGCGCATGGACAAGTTCGACATGTTCCGCATGATGAACGGCAACAACACCGTCACGCGCCAGTTCGGCGCGCTGATGGAGCGCTACGACGCGCTGCTGACGCCGACGCTCGCGATCCGCGTGCCGGAGGCGAACGGCCCTTACTCGCTGCTGCGCGACGAAGCGCTGGAGCCATGGATGAGCCGGATTACCGATGCCTGTCGCTACACGATGCCGGGCAACGAGACCGGCCTGCCGGGCATCAATCTCCCAGCAGGCCTGGACAGCGACGGCATGCCGATCGGCGTGCAGCTCTACGGCAACTTTGCCCGCGAGGATCTGCTGCTCCAGCTTGCCGCCCAGGTCGAGCGCGCGCGCCCCGAGTGGTTCGTCGCCGTGCCGCCAGTGCACGTGACGAAGGACGACTGACGCCGCTGTCGTGCTGACCCTGCTTTCCTCGCGCGGGTTCCTGCGCCTCTGGGCGATCGGCGGCTGCGTCAACACGATGCGCTGGTTCGAGGTGCTGTCAGCTGCGCTGTTCACGCTGGACGAGACCGGCTCCGGGCTTGCGGTCGCGGTCGTGTCCGCTGCGCGCACCTTGCCGATGCTGCTGCTGGGCGCGTTCGCCGGCGTGCTGTCCGAGGCGGTGGACCGCAAGCGCATCCTGCTGATCGGGCAGATCATCGCGGGCCTGTCTTCTGCCTCGGTCGCGGTGCTGGCCGGGTTCGGCGTCGCGCGACCGTGGCACGTTGCGGTCGCCGCATTGCTCGCCGGCACCGTGTGGTCCACCGAGATGTCCACCCGTCGGCGCATGGTGGGCGAGTGCGTCGAAGGCCCGCTGGTGCCGCGCGCGCTGGCGCTCGATACGGTGACCAACTCCATCACGCGGCTGATCGGGCCGATGGCCGCCGGCACCGCGTATCAGGCACTCGGGCTTGCCGGCGCCTACAGTGTATCGGCATTTGTATATCTGATCGCAGTCATCCTGGTGGCTGGCCTGCGCTACGAACAGACCGCACGGCGCATCGTGCTGACCCAGGTGCCGCGCGACCTGGCCGAGGCGTTCGCCTTCGCGCGTGGGCACGTGATCATCGGCGGGGTGCTCGCCGTCACCATCGCGATGAACCTGCTGGGCTTCTGCTATTCCGCGTTGGTCGCGCCGATCGGGCGGCAGGTGTTCATGATCTCCCCTACCCTCACCGGCATTCTGGCCGGCGCAGAGTCATTTGGTGCGCTGCTGGGCGGGCTCTGGCTCACTGGCGGCGGTCCGCGGCTGAGCGGGCGCATGCTTATGGTCGGCGGATCGCTGCTGTTCCTGGTGTGCGTGGCGCTGATGCCGCTCGCGCCGGGGTTTCCGCTCGCCTGCCTGCTGTTGGTGATCGGCGGCTTCGGGTCGTCAGCCTTCGCCAACATGCAGACCTCGCTGATCGTGCTGCACGCGCCGCCGCATATCCGCTCGCGCCTGATGGGACTGCTGACGGTGTGCATCGGCTCGGGGCCTCTCGGCATCCTGCTGATCGGCGTACTCGCCGACCGGTTCGGGCCGATGCTCGCGGTCAATATCACCGCGCTGTCCGGTCTCGTCGCGGTCAGCCTGATCGGACTGGCATGGCGGCGCAACGATCTGCGACAGGCCAGTGCGCAGCGGCGTGCACTGGCCACCGAAGACTGACCTGTGCCACCCTCCCGGCAATCGCCAACGGGAGGACAACATGCCAGACGTCAGCGTGGATCTGCAGTTTCTCTCTGGAGTCCGCGTCGTCGATTTCACCCAGTTCGAGGCTGGCCCATCCTGCACCGAGGCACTCGCCTGGCTCGGCGCCGAAGTGGTGAAGATCGAGAACCCGAAGACCGGCGATCCGGGCCGGCGGCTGCGCCCGGGCAAGCCGGACGATGACCCGTTCTATTTCCAGGTGTTCAACGCGAATAAGAAGTCGATCACCGTCAACCTGAAGTCGCCGCGCGGGCTCGAACTGGTGAAGGACCTGCTGCGCAAGGCGGATGTGTGCGTCGAGAACATGGCGCCCGGCACGATCGAGCGCCTTGGGCTGGGCTATGACGTGGTGCGTGAGCTCAACCCGGGCATCATCTATTGCCAGGTGAAGGGCTTCGGCACCGGCAGCCCGTACGAGAAGAACCTGGCGTTCGACATGATCGCGCAGGCGACCGGCGGCACGATCAGCGTGACCGGCGAAAAGGGCCGCATGCCGGTGAAGCCCGGCCTGTCACTCGGCGACACCGGCACCGGCATGACCATGGCCATCACGATCCTCGGCGCGCTGTTCCGCCGCGCGCAGACCGGCGAAGGCCATCGGCTTCAGGTCGCCATGCAGGACGCGATGCTCCACTACATGCGCACCAACTTCTCCACCCAGGCGCGCAGCGGCCGCGCGGTGGAGCGTGACGGCACGCGGTCTGGCGGTGGCAGCAACGCGCCGTCGGGGCTGTATCCGTGTGCGCCGGGCGGTGCCAACGACTACGTCTGGATCATGACCAGCCGCGCCAATCCGGAGCACTGGGCGCGGCTGTGCA
>DASSRN010000600.1:0-5476 GCA_035701785.1 Acetobacteraceae bacterium
ATTCAGGCGGGAGCGGCCGCTGCGACGCATGCCCTCCATCATCTGGGGCATGCAGACCTGTTCCAGGTAAGCGCGCGAACACAGCGGATGCAGCCGCACGCCATCCGCCACCTGCCCCGCGACGCGCAGCATCGCCTCGCCCACCGCGGCGAGCGTCACCGGCACCAACGGCAGCCCGGTGGGTTCCGGCGAGAAGTCCGGCGTCATCAGCGTCAGCGTGTAATGCTCGCTGTGGAAGTCCAGCCTGCCCCGCGTTTCCCAGCAGTGCCACACCGCGCGCAGCGCCCGCACGTAGTCACGCAGCCGCGGCGCCGGCGCGGTCCAGGCGATGCCGAAGCGGCGTTCGTTGTGGCCCTTCACCTGGCTGCCCAAACCCAGCACGAAGCGCCCGCGCGAATTGGCATGCAGATCCCAGGCTTGTGACGCCAGCACGGTCGGGCTGCGCGGAAACGCGACGGCGACCGACGGGGTGAGTTCGACGCGTTCGGTTGCGAGCGCTGCGGCGGCCAGCGGGGCGAATACGTCGTGGCCCAGCTCGACGCTCATCACTGCGTCATAGCCGGCGGCCTCCGCATCGCGCGCCGCCTGTTGTGCCTGCCGCCAGTCTGCCAGAGGCAGGCGCGTGAACACCCGCATGTCGTTCTCCTTTGCGCGATCGCATCACTGTGGCACACCCGCCGTACGAACGACAGGAACGGCTCGCGATGAGACGTGCTATACGCCTGCTGCTTCTGACGATTGTTGTGAGTGCTGCGGCTGTCACCGACGGCGCAGCAGCGCCGCCCTGGGCGATGATCGCGCACCGCGTGATAGGCCGCGTCGAGCAGCTCAGCCAACGGCCGCGGGGCGAGCAGGCAGGCTTCGACGTCGCCACGGTGATCCTCAATGCGGATGCAGCGAAGGTCTACGCGACAGCGGTCGCGATGCTGCGCAGGAACCAGGCCGTGCACGTGACGGCGGAAGACGCCACCAACCGCAACGTTCAGTTCAGCAACGGCATGCGCTCGGCTGGCATCACCGTCGCCAGCCTTGGCACGCGGCTGTCACAGATCCTGGTCGCCTCCGCGGTGATGCCGGGTCAGGACCCGGCAACAGAACGCGTCATTGAAGGCATCCTGCGCGTCTGCCAGGAGATGAAGGTGACGTGCAGCCCCAGATAGGCAGTCAGTTCAGCCGCAGGTCGGTAATGTGCCGCGGGTCGGGCTTCAGGTCGCCGCGCTCCACCCGCTTGACGATGTCGGTCAGCACCACGTTCGCCGGCGTGGCGATGCCGATCTCGTCGCCCTTCTTCGCCACCATGCCGTTGAGGAACTCGATCTCGGTGCGGCGCCCCTTCACCATGTCCTGGCCCATTGACGGCCGATGCTCGCCGCCGCCCTTGTTCACTTCGGCCAGCCGGTGCTCGTCGTACTGCCGCGTTGCCGCCGCGTCGCCTTCGCCGGCGCGAGCAATGATCTCGGGATCGAGGTGGATGATCTCCTCCAGCTCATAGCCCAGCGCCTGGCCGACGCGGATCGCTTCGCTGCCGAGCCTTGCCGAGAAGTGGCGGATGGCGTCGTTCTGCGCCATCTCCTTGCCGATCATGCCGGTGCACGCCGACAGACCATTGCCCATCACGTTGGTCACCAGCTTCGACCAGCGCTCGCCCCACAGATTCTCAGTGATCAGCGCGCTGTCCGCCAGCCCGACCAGGCGGCAGATCTCCTTCACCCGGTCGGTGACGCGGCCGTGCACCTCGCCGGTGCGGAACACAGTATGCCGCGATCCGCTCTTGCCGGCGGCACGGCGCACGTGGCCGGGCTCGCACAGATCCACTGTGATCGAACTGGCGATGCAGCCGACCGTCTTGCCCCAGCCAACCACGCCGGCGATCGTCTCTTCGTTCATGCAGTTCTGTAACGAGACGATGAAACCGCCGGGCGCCAGATACTGGCTGATCAACGTCGTCGCCCACTCCGTGTCGTATGACTTCATGCAGACAAAGGCGATGTCGATCGGCTTCTCCTTGGCCAATTGCTGCGCGTCAGTGACATGCATCGCCCGCACCTTAGCGGTGAACTCCGGCACGTCGCGGATGTGGCTGATCTTCAGACCATCGCGCTGCATCTTCTCGACATGCGCGGGCCATGGGTCGATGAACGTGACGTCCTCGCCGGCCTGTGCCATGTGGGCCCCGGCATAGCCGCCAACGGCGCCCACGCCCATGATCGCGATCTTGTTCCCCACGGCTTCCTCCCGGCGGTTGTCGCCGGCAGTGTCGCCAGCTTGGCGCGAAACGCAAGAGAGGTGTCAGGCAACCCCGGCCTTGCGAAAGCCTTCGATCAGGTGTTCGCGGTCCTCGGGGCGCAACTCACGTAGATCGCTGAGCGGCAGCGACATCAGCCGGCGGAACGCTTCACCGAATCGTGCCAGGCCGTCCGCCAGAACCGCGTGCGCATCGTCAGTGCGTCCGACCTGTCCGAGGGCCGCGATCAGCGTGTTGTACGGCTGGCGGAAGTTGGGGAAAGATTGCCGCGAGTGGCTGGCAGCATCAATCGCTGCATCGTAGTCGCCGCTCCAGTACAACGCGCGGGACTTGAAGTGCAGCCAGAGCGGCATCAGCGGATCGAACGGGCTGAGCCGCATTGCCGTCTCCAGCGGTTCGATCGCCTGCTGCGGCAGACCACCCCACAAACGAGCGCCGCCCAGTGCCCCATGTGCCGTCGCAGAGTTGGGCTCCAGGCTGACCGCACGTTGCGCATTGAGCAGCGCCTCGCGGTGGCGCCCCGAGAACCACAACGCGCGCGCCAGCGCAGCATGCCCTGTCGCATCCGTCTCGTCGATCGCCACTGCACGGGACGCGTGCTCCAGCGCCAGCGGCAGATTGACCGAGCGTTGCTGCGGACGGAACAGCGTGATCTCGTGCAGATAGGTCAGCGCCACACCGGCGACCGCGCGGGCGAACTGCGGATCGAGCTCGACCGCACGCTGGAAGAAGCGGCGTGCCCGCTCGTTCTCCGCCGCGTCCACTCTGGAGAAGTGCCACATGCCCCGATGGTAGCTTTCCCACGCATCCAGGCTGTCGGCCGGCTTGCGGACAACGCGCTCGCGCTCGCTGCGTTCCAGCGCCGGCTGGATCGCGGCTGATACGCTGGCGGTGATCTCATCCTGTACGGCGAAGATGTCGGCGAGTTCGCGGTCGTATCTTTCGGCCCAGACATGGCCACCGGTGGTCGCCTCGATCAACTGCGCCGTTACCCGCACCCGGTTGCGCACGTTGCGCACGCTGCCTTCCAGCACATAGCGCACGCCGAGTTCGCGCCCGACATCGCGGATCGGCGCCGGCCTGCCCTTGTAGGTGAAGCTCGAATTGCGGGCGATGACGAACAGCGCGCGCGACCGCGACAGTTCGGTGATGATGTCCTCGGCGATGCCGTCGGCGAAGAATTCCTGCTCTGCGTCGCTGCTCATGTTTGTGAAGGCAAGCACCGCGATCGAGGGCCTGTCCGGCAGCGCCAGCGCAGGTGCGCTCGGGGTCATTTGTGCGATGGGACCGGCTGAGGCCTGAGGCAGACGGTAGGCGCGCACCGGCCGTGCGATGTTCTTGAGGTTCTGCTCTCCCATGTCGTCGAAGCCAAGCGCCAGGCGCGCCGCCACTTCCTCTTGCACGCGGGCCGAGACGCAGATGCCGCCAGGGTCGGCGAGAGCCTCGAGCCGGGCGGCAATGTTGACGCCATCGCCGGCGATGTCGCCATCGTCGCTGATCGCGATCTCGCCGAAATTGATGCCGATGCGATATTCGATCGGTTTGAACAACGGGATCTCGTCGTTGTGCAAAGCCACCAGCCGCTGAAGTTCGATGGCGCAGCGCACCGCATCGATAACGCTGGCAAACTCGAGCAGCAGGCCATCGCCGGTGACCCGAACCAGGCGGCCGTGGTGCGCAGCGACCGTCGGATCGACGATGCTGCTGCGAATCGCCGCAAGCCTGGAGAGGGTGGTCTCTTCTTCGCTGCCGATCAGCCTGGAGTAACCCGCCACGTCGGCGATCAGGACGGCTGCAAGGCGACGTTGGGTTGGCATGGCGGTGTTCTCTGCCGTCGAAGCGCAGCCCGTTCCGCCGGGAATCAAATGTGGGCTGAGCGGGGACGGTCGCCGGCGGGTAGGTCACACTGTGCAGGACGATCGTGTCAAGCGGCTGCGTCGATGACGCGTCCGGCTTGTGATGCTATTTCCGGCCGTCGTCCATCAGATCAGCGCACCAGGGTGGACGCACCGCATTTGGCGAATCGCAAGATATTGGACTGACGATGCGATGCGGATGCTCATCTGCCTGCCCCCAGCAGGCCCGTTCTTATCGCAAAATCGACCAGATCGGCGTTGCCACGCAGCCCAAGCGTGGTCATGGCACTGTACTTATGAAAGGCGACGGTCCGTGCCGTGATTTCCAGCCGCCGTGCCACTTCCTTCATCGGCAGGCCCTGCACCAGGAGAGCCAGCACCTGCTTGGTTCGTGGAGTGAGCTGTCGCGCAGCGATATTCTCGGTCCGGCTGCACTCCCGGGATCGACCGTGATCCCCATGCGACAGGCATGGCGGATAATAGACGGCACCGTCGCGCACCACGCGCATTGCCTGGAGCAGTTCCGTCGAAGCGCACCGCTTGAGCAGGAAGCCTTCCGCGCCCAGCGAAAGGGCTTGAGATACCAGGTTGGAGTCCGCGTCTGCCGTAAGAAATACGAGCTTTGTCTTCGGCCACTTGCGCTTGATTGTCTCGCCAGCCAGCAGACCATCCATGGTCGGCATTCTGATGTCTGTCACAACGATGTCCGGCGCGAGACGACTGACCTCCTGCAGGAGCACGGAACCATCCGTCGCAGTACCGACGATTGAGAACTCCTGGGTCAACAGGTCGCGCAACAGTTCCAAAAGAAGCACATGATCATCAGCCAACAGCACGGAGGCGGTGCAGCCAAGCATTCGTGCGGTTTCCATCGCGACTTAAATAAATACGTGCGAGTGAGGTTTTGGCATAACTCTGTCTGAAAGACAAGCCAATTCGTATTTTTTTACGAGAATGGTCGCATGGCTAAGGAGAGAAAAGGCATTATGCAACCTACGGTTGGCAAGACCGTCTCAATTACGCTTAGGTCGCGGCAGGGAGGGCCGTGCCCGACTATTCTCCTTAGATATCAATACGCAGTCAACATCAAATTTGAATCAACGGGCCTAGGTTTGAGAATCTGGTAAATCTACCAGTAGCTGTCGCCCTCCTCGCGGGAGGTGGCTCCGGTCGAAGTACTGCGTCGCAGGGAATCATTGGTCCTCGCTGATCAGGTGGCGGAGGAATTCCCGGCCCACCCGTGTTCGCTCGAGAACAATGCTGCGCCGGTCACGTGGATCGGTCCGCCGTGCCACCAGCCCCAGTTGCACGAGGCGATCGAGTATACAGGTGATTGCCGGTCGCGAGACCTCCATCATACTGGCGAGCTTTCTGA
>DASSRN010000601.1:0-8286 GCA_035701785.1 Acetobacteraceae bacterium
TTCGTATCGTACTACGACTATTATCAGCCGGAAGCCTACGTTCCCCGCACCGACACGTATATCGAGAAGGACGCGCAGATCAACGAGCAAATCGACCGCATGCGGCACGCCGCGACGCAGTCCCTGCTGGAGCGGAATGACGTTGTGGTCGTGGCGTCGGTCTCCTGCATCTACGGTATTGGCTCGGTCGAGACCTATTCGCGCATGGTCGTGAAGCTGGAGGTTGGCGGACACATCGACCGCGACGTGATGGCGAAGGCGCTGGTCGAACTCCAGTATCGCCGCAACGACGCTGCGTTCCAGCGCGGCACCTTCCGGCTGCGCGGCGAGACGGTGGACATCTTCCCGAGCCACTACGAGGATCGCGCCTGGCGCATCACGCTGTTCGGCGACGAGGTAGAAGCGATCCACGAGTTCGACCCGCTGACCGGGGAGAAGACCGCGGCGTTGCAGGAAGTGACGATCTACGCCAACAGCCACTACGTCACGCCGCGACCGACGCTGACGCAGGCGATCCGCGACATCAAGGTGGAACTGAAGCAGCGCCTGGAGCAACTGAACGCCGAGGGCAAGCTGCTCGAGGCGGAGCGGCTGCAGCAGCGTACGACATTCGACATCGAGATGATGGAAACGACGGGATCATGCAAGGGGATCGAGAACTACTCGCGCTACCTAACCGGCCGCAATCCGGGCGAGCCGCCACCGACGCTGTTCGAATACCTGCCGGAGAACGCACTGCTGATCGTCGATGAGAGCCACGTCACGGTGCCTCAACTGGGCGGCATGTATCGCGGCGACTTCAATCGCAAGTCCATCCTGTCGGAATTCGGCTTCCGCCTGCCGTCCTGTGTCGACAACCGGCCACTGAAGTTCGAGGAGTGGGAAACCTACCGCCCACAGACGATGTTCGTCTCCGCGACGCCTGGTCCGTGGGAGATGGAGCGCACCGCCGGCGTGTTCGCCGAGCAGGTGATCCGTCCGACCGGGCTGATCGATCCGGTGGTGGAGGTACGTCCGGTCGAACGGCAGGTGGACGACCTGCTGGCCGAATGCCGGTCGGTTGCGGCCCAGGGCGCGCGCGTACTGGTCACCACGCTGACCAAGCGCATGGCGGAGGACCTGACCGACTACCTGACTGAGCACGGCGTAAAGGTGCGCTATCTGCACTCCGACATCGATACGCTGGAGCGCATCGAGATCATCCGCGACCTGCGGCTTGGCGTGTTCGATGTGCTGGTCGGCATCAACCTGCTGCGTGAGGGCCTCGACATTCCCGAATGCGCGCTGGTGGCGATCCTGGATGCCGACAAGGAAGGCTTCCTGCGCTCGCAGACCTCGCTGATCCAGACCATCGGCCGTGCCGCGCGCAACGTCGACGGCCGCGTGATCCTCTATGCCGACACGATGACCAACAGCCTGCGTACTGCGATCGAGGAGACCGAGCGACGGCGCAACAAGCAGCGCGCCTGGAACGAGGCGCACAACATCACGCCGATGTCGATCAAGCGGCACATCGGCAAGGTGCTGGAGAGTGTGTTCGAGCAGGACTACGTGACCGTGGCGCCGGTGAAGGATGCGAGCGTCGCCGAGTTCGTCGGCAAGGACCTGAAGGCCGCGATCGCCGATCTGGAGAAGCGCATGCGCACCGCGGCAGCCGACCTGGAGTTCGAGGAGGCGGCCCGGCTGCGCGACGAGATCCGCCGGCTGGAGGCGTTGGACCTCGGATTGGAGCCACCCCCGGCGCCGTCCGCCTCGCTGCGGCCAAAGCGCGATCGGACGCCGGAGCCGATGGGGCCCGGGGGCGGCGGCTACGATCCGTCGAAGCGCCGCGGGCGCGGTGGCATGCGGCGGCGCGGGCCGTAAGGAGTGCACGAATGGGGTGGATTTGGGTCAATGCGAGCCATTCCGGCCCGGCGGACCGTCGAGCATGGACTATTAGCTCGGTTTCGACAGATGCAGCAGCGCGTGATGCTGAGGCGACCAGGTGCTATCCATGGATTGTCTTCCTCTGGACGCTGAAGGCGAAATACTGAGGGGGGCGCGGCCCTCGCCAACGCGCGCTGTGGTGGGGAGAGGCTGGGGAGATCAGATTGGACAAGCGACCTGACGAGGACGCGTTGTCGATGACACGGCGACATGTGAACGAAGCAGAGCAGCGCGTAGCTGATCTGAGGCGCATCGTCGAGGAACTGGTCCGGGACAAACATGCGGCGCAAGCTGAGTTGGGACGGCGGGTGCTGAGTACCCTGGAACAGTCGCTCATGTTGGCACGCGAGCATCTCGCTCGCGAAGAGAGCGGGGTCCCATTTCAAAGGGCGAGGCTGAGGAATGATGCTGCACCCGATTGAAAGACCTAGTCCGTGCCATGGCCGGAAATCCACAGCACTTGCCATTCGAGACAACGGCGTGAGAAGGCGATGCCGGTCCCGGTGATCCGCGGCGCGCCTCAGGCTTGTTCCGGGATCACCCGCTTGAGCGCCCGCACGATCTGCTCAGGGTTCAGCAGTGCCGGCGTCATGGTCCAGCGATGCATCGGAACGTTGGCAAGCCGCACCGTGCCGAGGTGCTCCTCCAGATTGGCGTCGCGCACCGGATCGGAATCGACGAAGCCCAGCCGGTGACGCAGGAGTTCGATGTCCGCCGATTGCCCGGTGAGCAGCAGCCAGCCCGGCCCGACGGAATGATGCTTGGCGTAAGCTGCGAGAACTTCTGGCGTGTCGTGCTCCGGCTGCAGCGAGATCGAGTACATGAAGACGTCTCGGCCGACGCGCGGACCGAGCAGCGCCTGCACCCGCACCAGGTTGTCGGTCATCAGCGGACAGAGCAGGTCGCAGTCGGTGTAGAAGAAGTTCACCATGATGATCCTGCCTTTCAGCAGGTCGTCATAGAACCGGTAGGTCCGGCCGTCGTGCGCCGACACCTCGACGTCGGTGAACCACTCCACGCCATCCTGGTGCAGCTGCCTGGCGTGGGTGGGTGCTGCGCGAACCGACGCCGCCAGTGCACCGCCGATAACGAAATGCCGCCGCTTCATCTGCATGTCCCAGCGTATCAGACGATGTCGAAGCGCACCATCATGGCGTGATCCTCGTGCACCACGTTGTGGCAGTGCATGACATAGCGGCCCTTCATGTCACGGAAGCGGAAGAACACCTTTGTCTGGCTCTGCTGCTGCAGCGGTGCGACGTCGCGGCGCGCGTAGTCGATCGCGCCGTTGAACTGGGTGTTCGGCGTGACGGTCTTGCCGTTGCGCGACAGCACGCGATGCTCTTCGAAGTGCACGTGGATCGGATGCGACCAGTTGTCTTCGGGATTCTGGAACACCCAGACCTCCTCGCTTTCCTGATCGATGCTCGCGCTGATGCGGTTGGGATCAAACAGCTCGTCGTTCACCACCCAGGTGCCACTGTCGCCCTGGTCGAACACCCAGTTGCGCACACGAGCCTTGGCGGCAAGCGACTGAAGTGCTTTGAAGTCGGGATCCGGCAGTGGCCGCAGCGTCAGCGGCTTCGCGGCGGGGTCGACGCTCTGGTCGCGCTGTGCCGGCAAGCCTCCGATGTTGATCATCACGATCGGCGTCCCCGGCGTCAGCACGCGGCCGGTGGGACCGCGGCCGTTCACCTGTTCCAACCGGTTGACGAGATAGAGCTTCGGAGCGCTGATTTTGCTGAAGTCGACGATGATATCGACCCGCTCCGAAACTCCCATGCGCACGGAACTCACCTGCACCGCCTGCGGCAGCAGATTGCCGTCGGTCGAGATCTGCCAGAACGGCCAGAATTTGCTGCCGTCGTAAAGCGCGAATTCGTACCAGCGTGATGGGCCCGGGTTGTACAGCCTGAACCTGTAGCGGCGCTGATCGACGTTGAGGTACGGCTGGATAGCACCATTCGCTGCAAAGCGGTCGCCGATGATGCCATCGAGATTGAACAGATCGAATACCAACTGGTAGTCCTGGTCGATCACGAAGTCATTGAAGAAGATCGGAATGTCGTATTTGCCGCTGGGCAGGCGCAACCCCGTGGTCTCGTCACCCGTGTCGAGCGCGTCGAACAGCGTGTAGCATCCGAACATCCCTTTGTAGACATTCTGGGCGGTGAAATCGAGGTGGTGGTCATGATACCACAGCGACCCTAGTGCCTCGGTCGGATCACCGGCCGGCGTGGCGATGCTGTTCGTCGAGGCATTGCCCAGCTTGACGTAGCCTGCATAGACGTTTGGGTAGTGCTGATCCTTGTAGCCGAGTGGATTTACCGGCTTGTTGGTCGTTGGATTGATCGGTCCGGTGTCGGCGCTCGAATTGAAGTAGTCCACTGGATTGCCGTCGCTCTCGGTCGGCGTATGCGCATTGTGCAGGTGGGTCGTGACTTCGGCGATGCCGAAGTCCTGCGCGATCTTCACCGAGGGCAGGTTGTTCTGGTAGCGCACCAGGGCGGGTTCGCCATAGGTCGCCTGGATCACGGGCCCCGGGACCTGGCCATCGAAGCCCCAGAACGTAGTGAGTTCGTAGGCTGGATTCAGCCGGATCTGCGTTTCCCGGATGTCGAACTGATAGAACTTCTGCGGCGGGAAGGTGCCGCCGAACGTGCCGTCCTCGTTGACGGTGAACAGCTGGTGGTTGATGCGCTGGGTCGCGCCGTCGATCAACGTGGTGCCGTCGACCGGAACCAGTTGGCGCGTGCCATTGGCGAGAAGCGGACCCGCCGTCATCTGGTTGGGGGTGATCGGCGCCTTGACCGGCAGGATGGGCATTGGCTGAGACCACGGCGTGACCGGCGGGCTTGGCGGTGTGTTGCCTGAATCGTCAGCGAAAGCGCGCGAACTCAGTCCCCGCTTGAGAACGAGAGCGCCGGTCGACGTCAATAGTCCCAGGCGGACCATCTCACGCCGCGTCAGGCGCGCGCGAATGATCTCCTGACGATTTCGACGCGCGACCTCGGCCAGGCGGTCTTGCCAACCCCCCATTTTCACTAGTTCTCCATTATTCGCAGGAAAGATTCGGCCCAGCCAGCCTTGATGAAACAAGCATAGGTCAAGAAAATCGTTCTTGTCGAGTGTTCTTTTTAGCGAATTATGAAAGTATTCCATTAATTAATGTGACGAACGGTAACCATATTGAACGAAATAAATTGTCGGGGATACTTTCTGTTTTGGAATGAGTGCTCCGCCGGATCGGCAGCCGAACAGCTATGCCGTGTCGGGTCGCGCCAGTCGCGCAGCAAACCGGTTGACGAAATGCAGCCAGGCTTCGTCCACCCGCGCCAATGCGTAGCCCACCCCGACCACGAGGGGCGCATACGCGGCGCCTATGAGCAGCAGCGTGGTATGCAGCGGCAGACCCGGCCGGAGTGCCACGAAGAGCATGCAGCCGATCGAGCAGAGCAGCGGGAAATGGAACAGATACACTGGAAACGACAGGCGCCCGAGCAGGCGGAACGGTGCCGCGGCCAGCGATCGCCCCAACCGATCGTTGCCGATGAGACCGATGATGATCAGCAATCCGCTCACCGTGTGTATGCCGATGCGGTCGAAGCGTGCCGGGCTTGCGTCCTGAACCGACTGGAAGACGCTGTAGCTGCCGCGGGGCTCGAGATAGCCGAACAGGAAGACGCCGGCGGTGATGCACAGGACCGCGATTACCGGCGAAAGCTGCAGGTCGTATCGCGAAACTAGCCAAGCCAGCCCGGTTCCCGCGACGAAGGCGAACAGGTAGGGGTCGGCGAAGTGCACCACGACAGCCGCCGTTCCCAGCAGCCAGACCGCGGCTAATGGACGCGCCTGGAACAGCATCACCGCCAGGAAGAACGTGACGAAGCTGCCGATGAACTCATGGTGCATGGTCCATAGCACCGGGTCGTACATGTCGGGCTCGCGCACGAAGGCGAACAGCAGTCCTTCGCCCAACGCGCCACCAAGCGAGGGCGCGAAGCCCGGTGGGTGCGAGCCGCCGAAGGTTCCCAGCCATGCCGAGTTGCTGAGGAGTGCCGCCTCACGATGACGATAGAGGCCGCAGCGGAACAGCACCCACGACAGCAGCACCGCGAGCAGCACAAGACAGACCAGACGGAGCCAGCGCTTGGCGGTGGCGCGCACCACCACTTCCGTGCGCCCGGACCGGAAGAAGCCCAACGGCAGCACGAAGCCCGACAGCACGAAGAACAGGGTGACTGCTGCCGGTCCATCGATCGACGCGAAGCTTACACTGCCGAGCAGCGCCGAGGACGGATCGAACCCGTCGACGATGCCGATCCGCGCCGGATCGAACGCCCATAAGAAATGCCAGGCGACAACGATGAACGCGGCAAGGCCGCGCAGTGCCTCGAGCTGAACCAGCTTGCTGTCGATGCTGGTATCCGCCGCGCGGTCATATGGACGGATCAGCGTGAGCGGGCTCGTCACGTACAACGGTGGTCGTCTCCGCGGCCTTGGGCTGGAGGCCACCAAGCTGCGGAATCTGACCACAGTGTGTCCGGACCCTGCACGTCGGCGTGACCCGGGCGCGGCGAACGTCTGTGACCAAAACGGTACAGTGTGTCAGAACCTGCGCCGTTTCGATGTGCGTTTGATCTGAGTCAACGCCAGCGATCGGACAACTGCCGGACAGTCGTGCCGACCGATCGCAGGAGACTACAAATGAAGCAAACGCTAGCTGCCGCGTGCCTTATGAGCGCGATGGCATGCGCATTCCCAACCTGGGCACAGGATACATTCGACTTTAACGCGCCGCCGGTGGGCAAAGAGGCTGGCAGCCTGATGATCCGTCTCCGCGCCATCGGTGTGATCCCGCTCAATTCGTCAAGCTCGATCAGCGTCATCGGCGGCCAGGTGAACACAACGGCGCAGGCCGCGCCGGAGCTCGATTTCTCCTACTTCATCACCGACAACATCGCGTTAGAACTGATCGCCGCCACCACGCGCCACAGCGTTTCGGCGAGCGATACCACGCTGGGACACGTAGACGTCGGCACCGTGTGGGCGCTGCCACCGACACTGACACTACAGTATCACTTCTTCCCGCACGAACGACTGAGCCCTTATGTCGGCGCCGGCCTCAATGCCACCTTCTTCTACGGCGCGCACGCGGCGGGATTTCCGGTCACCTCGGTGTCGTTCAGCAACAATGTTGGCGCGGCAATACAGGCTGGCGTCGACTACAACATCGGCGGCCACTGGTTCGCCAACCTTGACGTGAAGCAGATCTTCCTGAACACGACCGCAAACATCGATCACGGCGCGATCAAGGCGCACACCGCGCTCAACCCGCTGGTGGTCGGTGCGGGTATCGGTTACCGATTCTGACACGATGTCGCGGCGAGCGCCTTGGCATAGGCGCTGACCGCGGCGGCGAACCCCATCAGCAGCGCGTCCGCGGTCAATTCGTGGCCGATCGAGGCTTCTGCCAGATTAGGCAGGCGCGTCACCAGCGGCGGCAGGTTGTGCAGGTTCAGATCGTGGCCGGCATTCACCACCAGACCGCGCTCTGCTGCTGCGGCCGCGGTCCGCGCGCAGGCATCAAGCAGTGCCGCGTGCGCGCCGGTGCGGAACGCCTGGGCATAGCTACCGGTGTAGATCTCAACGCCGTCGGCGCCGCTCGCTGGTATGCGGTCCAGCACCGCCGGATCAGGATCAATGAACAGGATGACCCGCGCGCCTTTCGCCTTCAGGGCGGCGATCGCCGGCTGCACCAGCGCCATCTGCGCGCCATCCAGCCTGAACCCCTCCTCGGAGGTGAACGCGTCCGGCGCGTCCGGTACCAGCGTGCATTGTTCCGGCCGAACCTCGGCGGCGATCTCGAGCAGGCGCGCATCGGGGTAGCCCTCGATGTTCAATTCCACGCCTGGGCGCCAGGCGGCAATCGCTTCGGCCAGCATCGGCACGTCAGAGCGCCGGATGTGTCGCTCGTCGGGACGCGGGTGTACTGTGATGCCGCGTGATCCCGCTTCGATCGCGAGGCGCGCGAACGCTTTCAGATCAGGCACGCCGGTGTGCCGTGAATTGCGCAACAGCGCGATCTTGTTGAGGTTGACGCTGAGCCGGGCCATCGGCGAAGGCTAGCACCGGGCCTTCGCCGGCGTCCACGACGGTGCGGTGATCAGCCGCTCTGCGCCGCCTCGATCGCCGCGTTTAGCTCGCGCACCCCGGCCGCAGGGCCATCCGGATGGTTCCAGATGCAACCGACCACCGCCAGAAAGTCGGCGCCGGCGCGTACCAGCGGCGCGCAGTTTGCAGCCGTGATGCCGCCGATTGCACAGCACGGCAGCTCCATCAGCTCCGACCACCATTGCA
>DASSRN010000602.1:0-38140 GCA_035701785.1 Acetobacteraceae bacterium
TCGTTCCGAAACTTCACCACCGGCCACAGCCACACGTTCGGCGGCGAGTATGTCGAACTCGTTCCAGGCGAGCGCCTGCGCTACACTGATCGCTTCGATGATCCCAATCTTTCGGGCGTCATCGAGGTGACGGTGACGCTCAAGGCCGTATCCGTCGGCACCGAGGTAGATATCGTGCAGTCAGGCTTGCCGGACGTCATACCGCCGGAAGCGTGCTACCTCGGCTGGCAGCAGTCATTGCGCAACCTGGCGAGGCTGGTGGAGCCCGAGATCAGGCAATAGCGCTCACCCGTCCCACACCTGGCTGGGCATCGGCAGGTTGGCGAACTCCGCCGGACCCGGCGGGTGGTCGCCTTCGATGCCCGCCATGCCCAGGAGCATGTTCCACTGCCGCACATGCTGGCCAACATGCCAGGTGCTGCGCTCCAGGTATTCGTGCAGCAGTTGCGGGCCGTAGTAGGTCTGCACCGTTTCGCGGGCTGACTTGTCGGGCTTCGCCGCCCACCATGCCCCCAGCCGCTGCCGCACATCCTTGCCATAGGCGACTATGTCGGCGGTGGTCTGCATGCTGTCCGGCGGCCGCGAGGTCAGTCCGCTGTATTCCAGCGTCGCACCGTCGGCGACTTCGAGGAAGGTCTCGGCGATGCGGAAGATGTGGTGGCCCAGCACGCGGTAGCTGCGCGGACGGTTCGGCACCTCCGTGGCTAGCTTCGTGTCCGGCATCTGCGGGATCATGCGAACTGCGGCGCCAAGGAAGGCGTCGAGCCGCCCGATCAGCTGCCCAGGCGACAGCACCGGACCGGTCGCCTCGTTGAGCCCGAGGAACTTCACCACATGACCGATGTTCTGCGCGAACACATATTCGTCGCCGCGCGACAGCACGGGGACAGAACGGGCTCCCAGCCGCCTCAGCTCATCGAGCCCCGCGGGGTCTTCCAGCACGTTGATGGATTGGAACTCGATCGCACGGACCGAGAGAAACTCTTTGAGTTTCAAGCAGCTGGTTCACCCCGGCTGCCAGAACACCTTCAGCGGCACCGTGTCCATCGCCGTTCCTCTGTTACCTGACCGCACCTTCCACCCGCGTGACGCCGGCGTCAATCGGCTGGACAGGGTCGCCGCGCCTGGGCGATCATTCGCAGCGGCGTTGGCTCGCGACCCTGCTTTGAGGCGGTGATGGATGTTGCCGAATGGCTGCGCGCGCTTGACCTGACCCAGTACGCCGCGGCCTTCCACGAGAACTCGATCAGCGCCGATCTGCTGCCGCGCCTGACGGCCGATGATCTGCGCGACCTCGGCGTGACGTCGGTCGGCCACCGCCGCCGGCTGCTCGATGCGATCGCCGCGCTGCGCGCCGGGGCAGGGGCCGAAAGCCACGCCGGCGCCATCGCCGAGGAAGCGCAGCGCCGTCCGCCGCCGGGTGCCGAGAGGCGCCAGGTCACCGTGATGTTCTGCGACATGGTGAATTTCACCGCTCTTTCGGCGGAACTGGATCCCGAGGACCTGAGCGCTGTCATTCGCGGCTATCAGGCGACCGTCGCTGCCACGATCGACCGCTCCGGCGGTTTCATCGCGCGCTATGTCGGCGACGGCGTGCTGATCTATTTCGGCTGGCCCGAGGCGCGCGAGGCCGATGCCGAACGGGCGGTGCGCGCCGGACTGGCGGTGGTCCGCGAGATCGGCCAAGCGCCGAGTGGCGGTGTCCGGGTGGCCCTGCGCATCGGCATTGCCACCGGCCTCGTTGTGATCGGCGAACCGATCGGGGCCGGTGACGCGCGCCAGCAGACTGCAATCGGTGAAACCCCCAACCTCGCAGCCCGCCTGCAGGCGCTGGCCGGCGACGACGGCATCGTCATCGACGCCGAGACGCACCGCCAGATCGGCCGGCTGTTCGACTGCACCGATCTCGGGCGTCTCACTCTAAAGGGCATTCCTGGCCAGGTGCAGGCCTGGCAGGTGCTGAAGGAGGCGGCGATCGGCAGCCGCTTCGAGGCGCTGCACGACAGGAGCCTTTCACCGCTGGTCGGCCGCGACGAGGAGATCGACCTCCTGATGCGGCGATGGGAGCAGGCGAAGGGCGGCAGCGGGCGCGTTGTGCTGATCGTCGGCGAGCCGGGCATCGGCAAGTCGCGGCTGGTGGCCGAACTGGAGGCCCGCCTGCGTGACCAGGATCATGCCAGGCTGCGCTACTTCTGCTCGCCTGACTATTCTGACGCTCCGCTGCACCCGATCGTCCGGCAGATGGCACTGGCGGCCGAACTCGATCGCGCCGACGCGCACGAGGCGAAGTCGCAACGGCTGCGAGCCTTGCTTGGTGCGGGAACCGAGCGGGCAGATGTGGCCGCACTGGGCGCCCTGCTCGGTGTCGACGAGGCCGGCGGGAAGCGTTCGAGCGCGCGGCTGCATAAGGAACGCATATTCGCCGCCCTGCTCCGCCAGGCGGAGCGGCTGTGCCGTGAGCGACCACTGCTGGCGCTGGTCGAGGACGTGCACTGGGCGGACCCCACCACGCGCGAACTGATCGACCTCGCGGTCACCCGGATGGCGGAGATGCGCGGCCTGCTGGTGCTGACCTTGCGGCCCGAACTTCAGGTGCCGTGGACCGGCCATGCAGGCGTCACCTCGATCACACTCAGCCGCCTGGATCGGAACGAGAGCACGGCACTCGCCGGGGTGCTGGCGACCGAGGACCTGCCGCCGGTGCTGCTACAGCGGATCGCCCAACAGGCTGATGGCGTGCCGTTGTTCATCGAGGAACTGACCAAGGACTGGGTCGAGCGCGCCAGGGACCCCGACGCGACGCTGCAGACGATCGGCGTGCCGACAACGCTGCAAGGGTCACTGCTGGCGCGGCTCGACCGGCTGCCGGACGCGAAGCAGGTGGCGCAGGTCGGTTCGGTGATCGGGCGCGAGTTCTCGCACGAACTGATCAGCACTGCCGCGGACCTGCCCGACGACGTTTTCGCCAGCGGGCTCGAACAACTGGTCTCGTCGGGCCTTGCGCAGCGCCGCGGCGAGCCTCCCGCCGCCATCTATCGTTTCAAGCACGCGCTGGTGCAGCGCGCGGTCTATTCGACGCTACTGCGCGCGAACCGCCAGCGATTGCATGGACTGGTCGCAGACGCCCTGTCCGCCCAGCCCGACCCGGCACCGCAGATTCTGGCGCACCATCTGACCGAGGCCGGGCGGATGCCGGAGGCGGTGAAACACTGGTTGCGCGCCGGACAGCGCCTGGCGGGACGCTCGGCGGAGCGGGAAGCGATCAGCCTGTTCCGGCGTGGATTGGCCGCGCTGCTCACGCTGCCCGAAGGGCGCGATCGCGACCAGCGGGAGCTCGAGTTCAACATGGCCCTCGGGATGCCGCTGGTCACCACGGAAGGCTACGGGACCGACGTCGTCAGGGCCGTGTACGAACGCATAGCCGAGTTGAGCGAGCGCCTCGGGGATACCAGAAGCCTGCTGATCGCCACCTATGGGACCTTCGTGAGCTGCGTCGCCCAGGGCGACAATCGGCAAGCCACGGCTATCTCCGAACGCGCGAGCATCCGCTTCGCCAATGCGGGTGAGCCGGTGGGCCGTCTGATCCTGCACCGCATGGCGGGGTTCGCTGCATTCCAGGCCGGCCGATTCCGCGAGGCGCGGCATCAGCTGGAGGCGGTGCTCGAGCTCTACGATCCGGACGTGCATGCGTCCCTGGCAGGGACCTGGGGACATGACGCCCGCGTGGCGGCGCTCGACTATCTTAGCCACACCGTCTGGCTGCTGGGCTATCCCGACCAGGCCTGCCACCTGATGGATCAGGCGTTT
This sequence comes from Acetobacteraceae bacterium, assembly GCA_035701785.1. Lineage (GTDB taxonomy): Bacteria > Pseudomonadota > Alphaproteobacteria > Acetobacterales > Acetobacteraceae > JAMXLO01. Next base: position 3,808 of record DASSRN010000602.1, read on the forward strand.
GAAGCGGCACGGCAGGTTGCGCATGCGGGCAGCATCGGCCACGCCAGGTATTTCGCCGGGATCCTTTTCGCCGATCTGCGCCGCGATGCGGCCGCCCTGCGCCACCATCTGGACGCGGCACAGGAGTTCGACCGCGAGTATGCCCGACCAGGGTACAGCGTCTCGTTCTTTCACGGTATGTCCCTGTGTGACCAGGGGATGCCGGCCGATGGGCTTGCCCTCGCCGAGAGGAGCCTGGCGCAGCCGCCCAACAGCGGTGGCGAGCGGCGCACCTACATCCTGGGGCGGTTGGCGGCAGCGTATGCTGCAGCCGAGCAACTCGACCGCGGCTGGCAGACCATCAGCGAGGCGCAGGCCCTGAGCGCACGCAGCGCCGAACGTTCCTGGGATGCCGAGTTGGAGCGGATCGCCGGCGAGATCCAGCGTGCCAGGACTGGTGGCGGCAGCGCTGAAGCGCATCTCCGGCTTGCCATCGATACCGCGCGTCAGCAAGGGGCGAAGAGCCTCGAGCTACGCGCCGCCGTCAGTCTCGCGCGTCTGTTGCAGCATCAGGAGCGGCAGGCCGAAGCCCGCCAGCTACTGGCCGTCGCGTACGCCGGATTCACAGAAGGTTTCGATACGCCCGATCTGCGCGATGCGAGCGCACTACTCTCGGAACTGGCGGGAGAACCTTACCACCCAGCCCAGCGATCGGGCGGACCAACCTGATTGTATGGTTTCTTCCAGGTCTGGCAGATAAAAGGATAGCTCAGCGGACAGCACTCGGCGTTTTCAATCGTGTAGCCGATGAGCGCCGGAAGAATGCTATTGTAACCCAGGTTGATCTTACAGGTGAAACGATAATTCTGGTAGTAGTATGTGATCCCTGTGCGGCCATATGAATTGAACGGGACCGAATATTTCGGCTCGAAGGTCGCCGGGTCATCGAAATGCTGCAGCACGATCGCGATGCGCACACCAAGTGCGTAGAGATCTGCTTCTCCTTTGGCTACGGGAAAATCCTGCGGCACCGCCTGTTGTGCCCACGCCGTGGCGGACAGCCAAAGCGCTATCGCAGGAATGCTGGCCAGAAGCCTGAACGCGCGCATGAATTGCCTCCGGGCGTAGCTTATCACGGCATCGCAATGCCCGGCAACGCCAGGCGCGCATGCAACGCCCGCATGATCTCCGCGTGTACCTCCGCTGCATCACCGTCGGCCGACAGCAGCACGCAGCGTCCTGGTGCTGCGGCGGCAATGTCACGGAAACCCTGTCGCACGCGCGCGTGGAACAGTGCGTCGAGCCGCTCGTAGCGATCGGCGTCGGTGCCGCGTGCAATCTGGCGCGCCACGGCAACAGTGTCGCTAACGTCCAGCACCAGCGTGACGTCGGGCACGATGGCCAGCATGGCGACCAGGCTTGCGATTACGGCGCGGTCGGCACCCTGGCCATAACCCTGGTAGGCGACGGTGGAGTCATAGAACCTGTCGCACACCACCCATAGGCCCGCGGCGAGCGCCGGGCGAATGGTCTTCTCCACATGCTCGGCACGTGCGGCGAAGTGCAGCAGGGTCTCGGCCGGCGCGGACCAGTCGAACTCCTCCCCCAGCAGCAGTTCGCGCAACCGTTCGGCACCGGCAGCACCGCCCGGCTCGCGCGTGCGCAGCACCGGAATGCCGAACCCGGTCAGCGCCTCGGCCAGCATACCTGCCTGAGTCGTCTTGCCGGCGCCTTCGCCGCCTTCCAACGTGATGAAATGGCCTTGCGGCACCCGGCTCCTAGCCGCCGGTTACGTAATGCGACAGCACCGCCATGGCGCGTCCGGGCAGGCTCAGCTTGGCGACGTCCTCGCCGGCAAGCAGCGACACCTCCATGCCGGGCACGCCCTGGCCTGCCACCACCAGCTTGCCCAAGGTCGTGCCCTTCTGTACCGGCGCGCGGATCGGCGTGTCGTAGCTGACTTTGACCGAGGCGTTCTTGCGCCAATTGCGCGGCATCGTCACCACAAGGTCGCGGCCGCCGACCAGCGCCACCGTCGGGCGCGTGCCCAGCCAGACCGGCACCCGTTCGACCACGTCGCCGGCGGAGAACAGCGTCACGTCTTCGAAGTTGGCGAACGCCCAGTCCATCAGGCGCTCGCCCTCTTCGGCGCGCTGATGCATGGAGTCGAGCCCGTTGAGAACCACAATCACCCGCCGCTCGCCACGCTTGGCGCTCGCAACCAGGCCATAGCCGCCGGCCTCGGTGTGGCCGGTCTTCAGCCCATCGGCCGTGCCCTTCTGCACCAGGGGATTGCGGTTGCCCTGCTCGATATTGTTGTACTTGAAGGTCTTCTCGGCGTCGTAGTGGTAGTACTCCGGGAAGTCGGCGATGATCCGCCGCGCCAGGGTGGCGATGTCGCGACAGCTCATGCGCTGCTCGGGATCCGGCCAGCCGGTGGAATTGCGGAAGTTCGAACTGGTCAGGCCGAGTTCCTTCGCCTTCTGGTTCATCAGGTCGGCGAACTGCTCTTCCGACCCGGCGATCGCTTCGGCGAAAACCACGCAGGCGTCGTTGCCCGACTGCACGATGACGCCCCGGATCAGGTCCTCGACCTTCACCTGCGTGCCGACCTGCACGAACATCTTCGAGCCGCCCATCTTCCAGGCGCGCTCGCTTACCAGCAACTCGTCGTCCAGCCGCAGCTTGCCCTGCTTCAGCCGCTCGTAGACCAGGTAGATCGTCATCAGCTTGGTCATCGACGACGGCGGCATCTCGGCATCGGCATTCTTCTCGAGCAGCGCCGTGCCGCTGTTGAAATCCTGAATGAACGCCCAGCGTGCCAGGGTGTCGACCGGACCGAGCGGCGTATCGCCCGGGCTGCCTGCCGGCGCATCCTTCTTGCCGCCACGCGCGGCGGTCTTGGGCGGGGGCGGATGCTTCGGCTGTGCGGCGGCGGTGAGCGTGCCGCCGGCGAAGATGGCTGATGCCAACAATGCATTCCGGCGGGTGAGCATCGCGACTCGACTCCTACTGCACGACGATCCGCGCATCGGTTACTCCGGAGCGCAGCACCTGGTCCAGCACGTTGTCGGCCTGCTGCACGCTGTCGAGCGGGCCGATGTACACCCGATGCGTCTGCGTGCGTCCGTTGCGCGTGCTGTCGATCGCCGCGCCAAGTCCGCCGACGCGGCTGCGCTGGATGGCGGCGTATTCATAGGTCTGGAACGTGCCGAGTTGGATGTAGAGCCGGCCGGGATAGGCGGCGCTCTGCGTCACTGTCTCCGGCAGCCCGGCGATCGTCACGCTGGCGGGTAGCGCCTCGCGCGGCGCCTCGGTGGTCGGTGCCTGTACCGGCGTTGCTGCCGCGGGCGAGGACAGATCGACCTGCTGCACCACGCCGCGTGGAGCGGCGGCGATAGCGAGCTTCGGCGCGCCTGGCAGTTGATCGACCGCGGCGTGGCTTTCCGCGGGCAGCACCTCGACGCGGGCGCGCACCGGTGTGCCGGATGGAAACCGCAGCAGCACCGCAACGCGGTTGGTGACCTCGACCATGCGATGCGGTGTCGCTGGCCCGCGGTCGTTGACGCGCACCACGAGTTGCAGGCCGTTCTCCAGGTTGGTCAGCCGGACGATGGCGGGAAGCTGCAAGGTCTGGTGTGCGGCTGTGAGTGCGGACTGGTCGAAGATCTCGCCGTCTGTGGTCAGGTCCGGATGGTCGGACGGGTAGACGATGGCGAGGCCGGTCTCCGCGCCGTCGTAGCTCTCACTGGGGTAGTACCAGACGCCGCCTGCCTGATACGGCGAGCCCAGGACGTAGTGTGGTGCGGCCGGCGGCGGGCGGTGGCACGACGCCACCAGCAGTGTGAAGACGGCGGCGATCGCGCGTTTCACGCGACGAAGCGGTCCCCGAGCAGTCCGACGGCAAGCGCATAGTAGTCGGACGGATTGTAACGACGGATCGCAGCAAAGTTTGCGTAGACCAGGAACGCCTCGCCGCCGGCGCCGTCCGGCTGCACCACGGCGGCCTGCGTCGCCGGCGACGCCAGCGGACGACCGTCAACGGACCGCACGCCGAGGCGTAGCCACTCGCTGACCGGGCGGCGGTCGTCGCGTCCACCCGCCGCGCGCTCGATCGTAGGGCCCAGCGTCACTTGCTGGCCCCAGCTTTCGCCGGATCGCCAGCCGGATCGGGCGAGGTAGTTGGCGATCGAGCCGAACACGTCGGGCCTGCTGGTCCAGATGTCACGCCGGCCATGCCCTTCGAAGTCGACAGCGTAGGTCAGGTAGGAGGACGGCATGAACTGCGGCTGCCCCATCGCGCCGGCATAGGACCCCAGCATGTGCGCCGGCGTGACGTCGCCGTGGTCCAGGATGCGCAGCGCGGCGATCAGTTCGCCGCGGAAGAAGCTGGTGCGGCGTCCCTCCCAGGCCAGGGTCGCCAGAGCCTCGACGACGTGGAAGTCGCCCATGCCGGTGCCGAAGTTGGATTCCAGCCCCCAGATGCCGGTGATCACCCCGGGATCGACGCCGTAGCGGTCGCGCACCCGGCCGAGCAATGCGCTGTTCTGCTGATAGGCGATGCGGCCGTTGGCGATGCGCTGGTCGGACACCAGGCGGGCGCGGTACTCGGCCCAGGTAAGGGTGAACTCGGGCTGGTGGCGGTCGCGCTCGATCACCTTCGGGTTCGGCTGTACGCCTGCAAACGCATGATCCAGGGTCGCCTGCGCGATCCCGGAGCGACGGGCCTCGGCTCGGACCCCGAGGAGGAAGTTCTGGAAGCCATCTGGTGCGGCACTGGCTGGCGCTGCGACGACCGCGCTTAGCGAGGTGGCCAGAAGCGAGCGGCGGTTGAGCATGCGTGGCTCTGTGGCATGGCGCGGAGAGTCGGGGCAATCGCTGCGAACGGTCATAAACCGTACGATGGAACTACACGTAATGCGTGTCCTGCGCCCGTAGTGTGGTTGTATGCCAAGGCGGCGCAACTTGGTTCGGAATGGAAGATTCAGTGCTTTGGTGTGGTTTTCATAGTATGATGCTGTCGCGCGGGTTCGCATAGCTAGTTAAGACAAATACAAAATGTAGCTGTGCTGATAAATAATTTACAATCTGAGATTGAGATGCAAGTAATCGCATCCCAGAATACAAGGGAAGGGGTGATCATTTCTTATTTTTTCTAATTTAGATTGTCTTTGACTTGTTTACATTTGTTGCTTCCTTTGGTAGAAACAGGTCCAGGCAATCAAGCCATGGAGATTAAACCATGACCGAGACACAAAAGATCACCCAGACCGGTACCCAGACCGTTTCTGCGGACGCAACATCCCCTGTCGCTCGGGCGGGCGCAAATTCTGACAAGCGCATCTCGATTACTGCTCCGGACAGTGTTAAGGACGCAGGAAGGGTGCATATCGGTGCCGGCATGATGCGTTTCTAAAACAAAAAAGCCAGCCCTTTGCGCCGACCGTGCGGCACGCCGTGCAGGCTGCTGGTGGAGAGCGCATGAGCCAGGTGCCGGTTGTCGAGTTCTTCCGCCTGATCCCCGAGGCGAGGTCGCCGAAGCGAGCAGAGCGTTCAGCCGCTGGGTATCTGCCCAGCCGAGCGATGCGCTACTGCGATGCTGTGACCTCCGCCACGGGGTTCGGCTACTGGATTTTCCCGCCGATCGACGTGCGCCTGCTTTGGGATGGCGAGCAGATCGCTTGGTCCTATGGCGACGACGAACGCTGGCTGCCCTTGTCAGGTACCCCGAGCGGCGCGGTCCAGTTTCCCGGGTTTGCTGCAGCATTCGACTCGATGGTTCCGGACGTTCTTCGCGGCTACTCCCCGCCGTTCCTCACCGCTCTGCCAGAGTTAGGTGCGATCCAGATCTGGACGGGTCTGCTGGCCAGGACCCGCCCCGGGTGGAGCCTCTCAGTGCGTCCGCCCGTCAACCTGCCCGGGATCCCCGGGCTCGCGGGATGGGAAGGCATCGTCGAGACGGACATCTGGTTCGGGCCACTTTTTTCGAATTTCCGCATTACCCGTACAGATACACCGGTGCACATACGGGCATACGCGCCTTTTCTGCAAGTCCAGCCGATTCCACAGCTCGCATATCGCGACGAGACGCTGGCCTCGTTCGTCTGTCGGGATCCGTCGGAACTAGGCGCCGAGGACTGGGATCGCCTGGGAGAAGTGCTGCTGCCGCACCCCGACCACAGCGTCCGGCAGGGTGCCTATGCGGTGACTGTACGCAAACGGCGTTTGTGTCCAATCGACCACACTACCCTGCTGGCCGATCCTAAGACCTAACGCGGAACCCCGGCGCGCCGCAGACCCTCAGTGTAGAACGCCCTGTCTTCCGGCCGCAGCGGTGGTCGGGCGACTATCCGGTCGATGGTCACGTCAGGGTCGATTGCGCGGAGCATCGACAGGCACTCTCGGGCCTCCTCATGGCGCGACATATGACCCAGGATCGCGAGGCGCACGTTCAGCGCCGAAGCGTGGTTGGTATTCCGTTCCAGCACCAACTCGGCAAGCATGTCTGCCTCCTCAAGGTGATGGCTGAAGAAGTGTGCGGTCATCAGCGCGTGCTCGACGAAGAACAGGTGCGGATCTCGCGGCGACAGAGCCATGGACATCGTAGCATGGCTGATCGCCGCAGCATGTTCGCCGTTGTAGATCCTGGACCAGGCGCTCACCGTCCAGGCTACCGGCAGGTTGGGGTTCAACTCGATCGCACGCGCGTGCAGCAGTAGCGCGCTGCGCACGTCATGCATCAGATAGCCCTTCACATGGCCGGCGATGGCGAGCGCGCGTGCATCCAGCGGGTCTAGCTGCACCGCCTTCTCGGCCGAAGAGCCGGCGAGCCTGATGACCTCGCGGGGATCATCGGCCCAGCCCAGGCCGACCGCCATGATACTCCAGTAGGCCATCCATGCCTGCGCTGCGCCATACTCGGGATCAAGCCTGATCGCCCGCGCCAGCAGGTCATGCGCCTGCACGAACATTGATCGATCCAGCCGGAAAATTCCCTGGATCGCAGTGAGTACGGAATGGTGCGCCTCGGCGACATCGGTCCGCATAGGCGGCTCGAAGGCCGAACTGCGGTGGAACAGTTCGGGATCGACCTGCGCTACGGTTTCCGATGCGATCCGGTGCTGCAGCGAGAACAGGTCGTTCAGATGACCCTCGAAGCGGCCGGTCCAGATCACCTCGAAATCCAGCACCACATCGAGCAGGGTTACGTTGACATGCACCTCCTCATCCAGGACCTGAATGGTGCCGTCGATGACATAGTCGAGCTGGTAGGTGCGGCATCGGCTGAGCGCGTCGGGCGCCGGGCCCGTCCCATCCCAGAACGTGGCCGTCGCCATCAGTCGCGGCGTGCGGAAGCGGGACAGCGCGGCCGAGACCTCCTCGGCCATGCCGAGAGCGATGCCGTGACCGATCGGCGTCCCGACGCTGCGGAACGGCAGAACCGCCATCCGCCAGCCGAGTTGATGATCGGAAATCCAGGCCCTCAGATCCGTGCTCTGCATGCTACGGCAGACGGCCAACCATATCGTCACGGCGAGGCTTACCTGTAGATTTAACGATCGCCTCACGCGCCATTATGCTGCCTCATGCGACATTATACCCTAGCAACGTGCACGCGGTGCCACGCAACCATATCTACCATGCCGCGTGTCGGCCGCAAAAGAGTCGGGCGACGGCCCAACGGAACGGGCCATTGCTGAAACGAGCGGGGCCTGAGGTGAAGTCGCTGGAATGCCTTTCCTGATCGCACCGCAGTCCCTGGCATTCACCGTCCTGCTGGGCGTGCTCGCCGCATTGCCCGCCGTCTCCATCGACATCACCACGCCCGCGCTGCCGCTGCTGCCGCAGGCACTCGGCACATCGAGCGCGGTTGCCAGCCTCACGCTGTCGCTGTTTATGGTCGGCTTCGCGCTGGGTCAGCTGGTCGGTGGCTACCTGTCAGATCGCGGCGGCCGCAGGCCGGTGCTGCTGATTGGTCTCGCCCTCTATGCCGGCGCAGCGCTTTTCTGCACCATCGCCTGGTCCGGTGTAGGGCTGGTCGCATGTCGCCTGGCACAGGGCGTAGGTGCCGGGGCCTGCTCGGTCCTGTCGTTCGCCATGGTCCAGGACCTGTTCGTCGGTGAGGAGGCACGCACCAAGCGATCCTACGTGACAGTGGTCTTCGGCCTCGTTCCCATGCTCGCCCCGGCCCTGGGCACCCTGATCATCCATCTTGGCAGCTGGCGGACAATCTATGCCGTTCTCGCCACGGCCGGGGGCTTATTGCTGATGGTGAGCAGCCTTGGGCTGAAGGAGTCCAGGCGAGCAGTCGCGGACGGGACAGGTGCGATGAGCAGGCCGCGTGTCTTGCTCCTGGCCCACGACAAGCGCTTCGTAGCGATCGCGGCCGCCAACGCGCTCAGCTACGCCGCGATCTTCGCCTATATCGCCGGGTCGTCGTTCGTGATGATCGGCATCATGGGATACTCCGCGGCGACCTTCGCGGCAGTGTTTGCCAGCACTGCTGCCGCCCTGACCGCAGGCGCTTGGGTCAACGGCCGGCTCAGCACTGCGGGCATTGAGGCGGCTACCGCCATTGGTCCCGCGCTGACCGTCGCCGTCGCCACGACGCTCGCCCTCGCTGCCGCAAGCCTGAGCGGGCACACCTCCGGCCTGATCCTGCTGCCTCTGCTGCTGCTGACGATGTTCACCCGCGGCATCATCGCGCCGAACCTGCAGCATCTTGCGATCGAACGACACGTCGAACAGGCGGGAACGGCATCCGCCGCGGTCGGGGTTTCGCAACTGCTGTCCGGCGCCCTCGCGAGCGCGATCGTCGGCGTCGCGCTGCCCGCCTACGGCGTAAGTGCTGTTGCGGTTCCGATGGCCATAGTGACGATTGGCGCTCTCGCGCTCTGGTACGGGACCTGCCGTTGAACTCAGTTGCCGTCAGGCGCGGCGAAGGTCTTCGGACGCAGCGTCGCCTGCACCCGATCTCCTGCCATGGCCCTGCCGGAATAGTAGCCCTGGATCAGCCGGCAACCGAGGTCGCGCAGGATCGCGAGTTCGCGTTCGGTCTCCACGCCTTCCGCGACCACTGTTACGCCAAGCTGCTCACCGAGTGACAGGATCGCCCGAACGATCGCAATCGTACCATCGTCCTCGCCTAACCCGCGCACGAAGGACTGGTCGATCTTCATGCGCGTGAAGGGAAATCGGCGCAGGTAGCTGAGACTTGCGTACGCAGTGCCGAAATCATCCAGTGTGATGCCGATACCCAGCTCACGCAGCCGATGCGTGGTCGCCAGCACAAGGTCTGATTCGTCGAGCAGCACGCCCTCGGTCACCTCCAGATCCAGCCGTTCGGCCGGCAGGCCGGTCCGGCGCAGTACCTCGGTGACCTGTTCGGGGAAGTCGGGCTGGCGGAACTGCAGCGGCGAGCAGTTGACCGAAAGCCATACCGGACGGCCCCAGCCTGCAGCATCCATGCAGGCTGTCTCCAGAGCCCATCGGCCGAGTGGCATGATCTGCCCGCTCGATTCGGCAACCTGGATGAAGTGTTCCGGTTCGATCCACTCGCGGGTGGGGTGGTTCCACCGCAAGAGGGCCTCAAAGCCCCTTGCCTGCAGCGATGCGATGTCACAGACCGGCTGGTAGACCAGCGAGAACTGCCTCTGCTGGATTGCCTCCCGCAGGTCCTGCTCCATGAGGAAGCGTTCTTCCTGGCGGACCTGCATCGCGGCTTCGAACAGTCGGAACGTGTTACGACCGGCTTCCTTGGCGCGATACAGCGCGATATCGGCGTTGCGCAGCAGCGCATCCGGATCGTCGCCGTCCTGCGGATAGAAGGCGACTCCCACCGACGTGCCGATGACCGAACGCTGACCCTTCAGCTCGAAGGGCTGGCCGACCGCCGCGATCAGCCGCTGCGCCAACGAGATGGCGCCAGCCGGCTGATGGCCGGTCGACTGGATAATGGCGAACTCATCACCCCCCATCCGGGCGACGGTGTCCCCCTCGCGCAGGTTGTCGCGCAGGCGCTGGGCGACGGCGACCAGCAGGTGGTCGCCGGTCTCATGTCCGTGCGTGTCATTCACCAGCTTGAACCCATCCAGGTCGAGGTAGAGCAGCGCGAAACCGGTGCTGCCGCTCTGCGCCGCCGCCATCGCCACGCGGAGGCGCTCCTGGAACATGACGCGGTTCGCCAGCTGGGTCAGCGCGTCGTGGTGCGCCAGGAACCGGATGCGCTCCTCGGTCACCTTGCGGAACAGCGCCGGGCGGATGGTGTCGGCCAGCGAGGCAATGTCAGCGGTAACCGCATCGAGGTCGGACCGCTCGGTGGTGAAGCCCAGCGAGATCCCGAACCGCTGCTGCTGCACCCAGATCGGCACACAGACCTGAGCCGTAAGGCCGCCGCTGGCGCTGCTTTCGGTTGTCGGGAATTTGCTTGCCTGGGCCTTGTTGAAGCGCACCGCGCCGGCGGCGGCGGTGCTCAACTGGGTCATCGACGCCAGGAAGCGCGCACCATCGCCGAGCCGGTCCTCCTCGTCAAAGCGGCTGATCTCGTGCAGCGGATCGTTCGCCTGGATCAGCTGCCAGATCCGCCCGATCGCCGCGCCATGGAAGCGGCAGAGTTCCTCGAGCAGGTTGGTGAGCGCGCTGGCGCAGGACGCCGCCTCGGATACCAGGCGTAACAGCCGATCAACCCGCAGCGCTCGATCCGCAACGTGCATCAGGTGGAGATGCCGTTGTTCGCGCCTGCGATCGGCCATGATCATGCTGGCGATGTCACCGAGTGACGCGATCTGCGCCTCGGTCAGTCCGTCGCGCGGTGCCCGGTCGAGCACTGCGATGAAACCGATGCGCTCGCCGCCAGCCGACAGCAGCTTCAGATGCGCCATAAAGTGCATCCCGGCGAGATCCGGCAGCCTGCACTGGGCGGAGAAGCGGGCGTCCTTCGTCAGATCGGGAACTGTGATGAGGCCCGGTTGAGCGTGCAGGATCCTGTCGATTTCCTGGATCGCGGTCGGCCGCTCCTGCGGCAGGCCGTAGGAAGCGAGGGTCGGGTTGCGGTCACTGCGGCGACCCTGGACCCCGACGATAGCCGCCGAGGTCCCCGCGACGTTGGCCGCCAGTCGGGCGAAGTGTTCCAGCAACAGGCCACTTCTGGGCGTCACGGCGGTCGCGGTCTCCCTGGCTTTCGCAGCGGCCGGCTTACCAGCGGATGATAGCACCGCCCGACGCGCCATACATGGCCGATTGCCCTATCTGGGAAGCTCCTGCCCGATCCGCAATGGCAACAAGTGGTCAACCATCTGCCAGTTGCGCGGTGCGTCGGTCGTTCAGCCGGGCGGTGCTACCGACAGGCGGCCAACCACCTTGTGCTTCTCGATCAGGCCGGCAACCAGGCCCGACGTCTTCGCCCGTTCGACGAAGTCGCGCAGGAACGCGGCACCCGTCGCGTTGGCGCGTGCCGTGCCGATCGCCTGCTGCACGGCGGTGAACTGTCCGTCGAGGATGCGTGCACCGGGCATTTTTTGGATGTCACCCAGCAGTCCGGGGCGAAGTCCGGCCAGCGCGTCCAGCTTGTCGCGCATGAATTTTTCAGTGGCGCTGGCCAGGCTGTCCGAGCGCACGAGTTCTGCCTGCTTGATGTTGCGTTCCAGCCACAGGTCATAGGCGCTGCGCGCGGTGACCGCGATTTTCACGCCGGGCCGGTCAACCTCCTCGAGCTTCGTGATCGGCGAGCCGGCCGGTACCAGATACGTCGCCTCGATCTCAACGTAAGCCGGCGTAAAGGCGATCTTCTCCGCCCGTGCCGGTTCTGCGCCGATCAAACCGATATCCCACGTATCGGTTCCCGCTGCGTCCGCCAGTTCCCCCGGCTTGGGGAACGGCACGTATTTGATCGGCACTCCAAGACGATCCGCGATCGCCCGCGCCATGTCCGGCGACACACCGTCCGGGTCCCCAGAAGGCGAGCGGCCGGTGACCAGCAGGAAGTTGCTCATGTTGATCGCGGCGCGCAGCACGCCATGCGGGGCAAGTTCAGCAACGACGGACTGGGACATGCGATGCGATCCGGAAAGGTTGTAGGCGATCAGTGTACCGGTGGCTTTGGACAGGCTGCAAGCGAGGCCCGACTTTCCCATGCCGAACCGGCAGCCTAGCCTACGGCAACCGCATGGGAGGAAACGTGTGCGAACAAGGCAACGTCGTTGACCGGTGATCCTGATGCCGGTGCTCGCGAGGCACTGCGGCTGATCGGTCCCGACCCGCAGAACTGGGTGCCGGACCGTCCCGGCATCGACCACAACGTCGTCGTGGTCGGCGGCGGGCAGACCGGCAGCGCCTTCGCTTTCGCACTGCGCCGCGCCGGAATTGGCCGGGTGTCGGTGATTGATGCCGCCGAAGACGAGAGGCGGGCAGGGGTGTGGCTGAACGCCGCGCGCATGAACCTGCTGCGTACGCCTAAAAGCCTGACGGGCCCGGAGATCGCTAACCCCGCGCTGAGCTTCCAGGCATACTACGAGGCGCGCCACGGCGCCGAGGCGTATTCCGCGATCGACCGGATCCCGCGCACCGACTGGGCAGCGTATCTGAGCTGGTTCCGCCAGTTCCTCGGCATCGCGATCCGCTACCGTACCCGGCTGCTGCGGATCGAGCCCGCGGACGGTCATTTCCGACTGCATCTGGATGCCGGCGGCGAGCCTCGCATGGAGACGACACGCAAGGTCATCCTGTGCACCGGCTTCACCGGCAATGGCGGCCCTTACGTGCCGCCGCTCATCACGGACCGACTGCCGCGGGCACTTTATGCGCATACCGAGAGCGCCATCGACTTCGGCGCATTGCGTGGGCGGCATGTGGCGGTGCTGGGAGCGGCGGCTTCGGCGTTCGACACGGCAGGCGTGGCGCTCGAGCAAGGTGCCGCGTCGGTGCGACTGTTCGCGCGGCGCCCCGAGATCGCCGCAGTACCGATCACCCGCTCACGCGGCTTCCCGGGTGCCTACGACAACTACTTCGCCCTGCCGGATGCGATCCGCTGGCAGCAGGCGCTCAGATTCCGCCGCTGGGGCTCTACGCCGACGATCGATGCGATCGAACGCACCGTCGCGTTTCCGAACTTCCACCTCCATCTCGCGTCGCCATGGGAGCAGGTGACTGCCGAAAACGGCGGCGTGGTGCTGCGCGCGGCGGGCAACGAGTACCACTGCGATTTCGTCATTGTCGGCACCGGCTACTTTGTGGATCTGGCGGCGCGGCCTGAACTGGCGGACTTCCACGACAAGGTGCTGCTGTGGCGCGACCGGTTCACGCCCGCGGTTGGCGACGAGGACGAATTTCTTGGCGCTCACCCGTATCTCGGCGCCGGCCACGAATACCTGGAGAAGACGCCCGGTGGCGCGCCCTACCTGCGCGACATCCACGTGCAGAACCCTGCGGGGTTTGTCAGCTTTGGCCTGCCAATCGGCGACGTGCCCAGCATGAAACGCGACATCCCGACGGTCGTGGCGCGCATCAGCCACGATCTGTTTCTGGCGGACGCCGCGCAGCATGAGCGACGTATGATCGGCGACGTGCCGGCAGATTTCGCACCGGCGCTCTACGCCTCGGCGGTTCGCTAAAGAAGGCGTTCGGCGGCCTGCATAGCGTGGTGAACAACGCTGGTAGCTACATCCCGAAGCCGGTGCTGGAGAGGTTCGGGCGGCGGGTCGATCGTCAACACCTCTTCGGTTGCCGGCCTGCGTGGCTCGCTCGGTCCCATCGCCTGCGGTGCCACCAAGTGAGCGCTGCGCGGCATGACCAAGGCGGCGGCACTCGACCTCGCGCCGCTATGCCACTGATCCCGATGAAGCGCATGGGTACGGCGGAAGAGGTGGCGAAGCTTGTACTGCTCCTGCTGTCGGACGAGAGCGCCTGCATCACGGACGCCGAAGTCGCGATCCACGGGGTTGCCACGCTGTAGCGAGGCAAGGCCCTATTGGTCGTCAAGCTGCTCCGACAAGATCTTGGGCCGGTCCGCTGGCACCATGCGGCAATCTGCCGTGACACGACCGCCATAGCGCGTCCAAATCTGAGTCTGTCCGAGCAGCGGCACCAGCACGTACCCGCGCAGCCGCAGTCGGCTCCGATCATCGATTGACAGCCGGGTGCTGTAGGTCTGGCCGTCCTCGGGGTTGGTGATCTTGCCGTTCCACTCGTTCGGACCGGTTTCGGCTACACCCCGGATGATCTCGAGGCCGCAGCGCGAGTTCCCATTCACGTCCTTGGGCAAGGGACCGCCCGTAGCCGCCGCGGCCATTCCGACGATGCGGCCGCAATACAGCGAGCCGCAGGGTTCGATGTCGATCACTCCACCGCCGTCCTCGGTGAGCCAGGCGCCCTCGATCGGTGCCGGAAGTCCTGCTGCCAGCGTGAACGCCGAAAAGAGCGCCGCCGTTGCGACCGTGCATCTCCTCCTCGACCGGATCACGTTGCCGCCTCGAGGCCTCCACGCACGAGCCGGATGAACCCGTCCACCGCGGCCGGGTCCATCCACCGCATCGCCGCGACCAGATCATTCTCCGGATCCACCCAGGTTATGTTGCCGCCGGCGCCGGAAGCGAAAAAGCTGGCCTCGTTGGCACTCGCATAGCGTCTCCGCCCGGTGTTGAGCCACCATAGCAGCCCGTAGTTTGGGTTAAGCGGGCAGGGTCGCAGCGACTCGTCGATCCATCCCTCTGGCAGGAGCCGACGTCCGTGCCACAAGCCCCGCCGCAGCATCAGTTCACCGATCAGCGCCTGGTCCTCGGCGTGGATCTCGATGCCGCCACCCCAGTGGCTGCCGCCCGACACCGACTCGATCATGCGCCCGTCGACTGCCACCATCGATGTGCGGTAGCCGTGCCAGCGCCACTCGCCCGACGCGCCGATCGGCCGCATGATCCTCTCGGCGAACACCTCGGGCAGCGGCCGGCGGAAGCGTTGCAGCAGCGCCAACGCCAGCCGGTTCACCCGCACGTCGTTGTACTCCCAGAAGGTGCCCGCGGGGCACAGCGGCCGCGCAGCGCCCTTGCGACCTTTGCCCTCCACCGCAAGATTGCGGTTGCGGTCAACGATGTCGGATTTGCCGAACAGCGTGCCTTCCCACTCGGAAGTCTGCTGCAGCAGGTGTCGCCAGGTGATCGCGCCGTTATGCGGTCCGTCAAATCCGCCGTCCTGCACCGTGCGCCCGACCAACTCGTCGAGGTCCACGATCAGCCCGTCCGCCACTGCGACGCCTGCCAGCAGGCTCAGGTAGCTCTTGGCGACCGAGAAAGTGAAGTCCACCTGCCCCGTATTACCCCACTGCGCCAGCACGTCGCCGCCGCGCAGGATCAGACCGTTCGGCGCGCCCCGGGAGCGAATCGGTCCCAGGATCTCGTTGTCCGGCGGCGGCTCGAAGAAGCCCGATTCCAGGTGCGCCCGCAGGTCGCGCGGCCAGGGCGTCTCGTGCGCCTGAGCATAACGCACTGCTTCTTGTAGCGCCGCCATAGCAAGTCCTTCCCTTATCACCGCGGCGTGATATCACAGCGTCGCCCAGGCGCGCATACTGCCGCCGGGCGCCCAGCGCGGGTTGAACCGGGCGGGCGGGGCATTGGGACCGGGAGACGCGCGTGGCACGGCTCGAGCGCAACGTTAAACGTGCAGCCCTATTGGCAAGCCCTCTGTTCGCCGCCATGCGGCCCGAGGAACTCGACGAGATCCTCAACTTCTCATCCGAGCGTCGGGTGCGCCGTAACCAGACGATCTTCCAGCGCGGCGACAATGGATCGTCGATGATGGCGGTGCTGCGCGGCCGGGTGCGGATCAGCACCGTCTCCGGCGACGGCAAGGAAGTGACGCTGAACACCATCAACCAGGGCGAGATCTTTGGCGAGATCGCGCTGCTGGATGGCGAACCGCGCAGCGCGGATGCGACCGCGACCGAGGACACCACGCTGCTCGTGGTCGAACGCCGTAATTTCCTGCCCTTCTTGCGGCAGAACGAGGATCTCTTCCTGCGCCTGCTCGCCGTGCTGTGCCGGCGGCTGCGTCGTACTTCGATGGCGCTCGAGGACATTGCACTGTTCGACCTGCCGGTGCGGTTGGGCCGGGTGCTGCTGAAGCTGGCCGAGGACTATGGCCGGCCTGGCAATGACGGCACACGCATCGATCTGAAGCTGTCGCAGCGCGACCTCAGCAACCTGGTCGCCTCGTCGCGCGAGAGCGTCAACAAGCAGCTTCGGCTGTGGCGCGAAGAGGGCCTCGTGGACCTTGAGGATGGCTTCGTCATACTGCGGCGCCCTGTGGCGCTTCGCGATCTGACAGGCAGCCGATAACTAAGCGGTTGCGTGCTGGTGTGACATCCAGTCAGCGAGCAGGGAGACGTCCTCTGCGAGGATGTCGGGCAGGGCGGCCAGCAGTGGCGCTGTCGGTCTGCCTGCCGACAGCAGTGATTCCACATCGGCGGCGGTCTGGCCAACGCGCAGCAGCCCCACACTGCGGGCGGCGCTGGCCAGAGTATGCACCTCGCGCAGCAGCGCCCGGTCCTCGACGCGGATCGCCAGCTCCAGGCGGTTCATCATGCGCGGTGCCTCATCCAGGAAGAGTTGCACCACATCCAAGGCGTTCGCGAAGCCGATGTCGTCGGCCAGCCGCGACAGCACCGCTTCATCCAGCTGCGGACAGCAATCAGCCTTCGCTTCTCCCCTGCAGGTCGTCGTCACGTCGTCGATAGCCTCTGCGAGACGTTCGGCGGTCACCGGCTTGCTGACAAAGCCGTCCATGCCAGCCTCGCGGCAGGCTGCTTCCCGGCTGCGTTCGGCGTTCGCAGTCAGGCCCACAATCGGCGTCCGCGACGTGTGGCCCGGCAGGTCCCGGATCAGCCGCGTCGCTGTGAGCCCGTCCATTTCCGGCATCATCACGTCCATCAGCACGAGGTCGTAGGGCATCGTCTGCACTGTCTCCACCGCCTCCGAGCCATCGGCGACAGCATCCACGCGATGCCCCATGCGCTCCAGCATCCGCGACGCGATCAGGCGATTGGTGGCATTGTCCTCGACCAGCAGGATGTGCAGCCGCCGTGCTGGCTGCCTTGTCCGCCACACCGCCTGCTCTTCCACGAAGAGGATGGGTGCCGGCCGCAACGCCACGCCAAAGTGGAACGTGCTTCCCTGCCCCGGCGTGCTCTCGACCGACAGCAGTCCACCCATGCGCTCGACCAGCCTCCGGCTGATCACCAGCCCCAGCCCACTGCCGCCGAACCGTCGCGAGATGGAGCCGTCCACCTGGCTGAACTCGTGGAACAGCCGCGGCAGCGCTTCAGCAGGGATGCCGATCCCGGTATCGCGCACCGCCACCTCGATGCGCACAACATCGGTCTCGCATGCCGCGCACGACACCGCCATATCGATGCTCCCCTGTTCGGTGAACTTCACCGCGTTCCCGACCAGGTTGAGCAGCACCTGCCGCAGCCGCCCCGGATCGCCGATGGCGCGTGCCGGCACGTCCTCGGCGACGCGCAACGTTAGCGCCAGGCCTTTCGCCCGCGCCGACGTCGCGCACATCTCAACCGACCCAGTGAACGTCGCGCGCAGGTCGAATTCGACCTCCTCCAGTTCCATGCACGACGCATCGAGCCGGGAGAAATCCAGGATATCGTTGACCAGCTGAAGCAGGTGGTCGCCCGAGTGGCGGATGACCTCGACGTAGTGCTGATCTTCGGGGTCGAGCCGGCGATCCAGCAGTAGCGCCGCGGCGCCGATGATGCCGTTCAGTGGCGTGCGGATCTCGTGGCTCATCACCGTCAGGAACTGTGCCCGCGCCTGTCCAGCGGCCTCGGCGGCGTCGCGCGCGGCGGCAAGATCGTGCTCGTTGTGCTTGCGTTCGGTGATATCCGTGTAGGTGCGTACCGCGCCACCATTCGGCAGGAGTGCTGTGCGCACCTCCAGCACCGTGCCGTTCGGACGCACGCGCTCGTAGACCGACACCTTATTGCCTAGCCCATACCGGTCGTGCACGGCATCGATCTCGACGCCCGTCGGAAGATCGGGCGCAAACTCGCCATGCTCGACCTGCCAGCGGACGATCGTCCCGAAGTCCATGCCCTCATGCAGCAGTGCCGCCGGCAGCCCGAGCAGCTCGCCGACCCGGCGATTGATCACCGCAACCTGCTGGTCGCGATCGACCATGATGATGCCCTGCCGCATGTTCTCCAGCGTCACGGTCAGCGCACCCTGGTAGCGTGCCAGGCGACGGCGATGGCTTGCCATGAGCATTCCGACGGCGACGACCAGCGCGGACAGCGCGATGCCCCCTATGATGTACTGCAGCCGGTGTAGCCGGTACAGTGCGAACACATCGTTTGTGTCGTAGCCGACCGAGACGACCAGCGGGTAGTCGACCAGGCGACGATAGCTGATGAAGGACGGCCGCCCGGTCATCGCCGCAGCCGACACCTGATAGTCGCCGCTGCTGCTCTGCGCCGCGCGCTCAAGCAGTGGCGAGTTGGTCAGCGGCTTGCCGACCAGTTCCGGCAGTGGCCGGCCCGCCCGCACGTAGCCGTCGAGTCCGACGAGCATGAGAAACCCGTCGCCCAGCTGCAACGACTCATAGAAGCGCGCGAGATAGTGCGGATCGAGCGACGCGACCACCACACCCAGGAACTCGCCTTCCCGGCCCGTGATGCGACGGGTGAACTGCACCGAGTGGCGGCCGGAGACGCGGCCCAGCACCGGACGGCTGATGAACAGCCGATCCTGCGCCGCGTTGACGTGGATGCGGAAGTGCTCGCGGTCGCTGAGGTCGACGGGAACCTGGCCGAGATTGCTCTGGACCAGCATGCCGGTGGCGTCGATCAGCGACAGCTGAAAGGTCTGGTCGTTGATGAACGGCCGGTCGCGTGTCCAGCTGCTGAGGTCGAAGCGCGACGGGTCGCGCGCATAGGAATCGCGGATGAACAGCAGCACCTGGTCGATCGCACTGATCGAGCGGACGATGTTCTCCTCGAAGGCCAGAGCCAGGTTGCGGGCCTCTTTAATAGCATCGCGCTCAGTCGCGATGTGCTCCTGGCGCAGCTGCAGCCAGATCGCTCCCCAGATAAGTGCCAGCACGTAACCCAGCAGCAGAACCTGTACGACCGACCGAATGATCCAGCCGGGTCGGTGTGCGCTCATGCCGGCACCGTATGATGCTCAAGCCAGTCGTGCAGCTCGCTTTCCGACATCGGCCGTCCGAACCGCCAGCCCTGCCCGACATGGCAGCCAGCAGCGCGCAGCCGTTCAATGACCGAGTCCGTTTCCACACCTTCAGCGACCACGGACAGGCCCAGCCCGCGCGCCAGCGAGATGGTCGCGCGGATGATCTTCCACGCCTCTTCATCCGTCTCGCACGATGCGATGAAGGACCGGTCGATCTTCAGCTCGGTGAACGGCAGCCGCAGTAGCGTCAGCAGCGACGAATAGCCAGTACCGAAGTCGTCCATCGACAGGCCGATGCCCTTGATGCGCAGCCGGGTCAGCACCTCGATCGCCGGCAGTGGATTGGCAATGAAGGTCGATTCCGTGACTTCGGCGATCACCGCGCCTGGCGCCAGCGCGTGCGCTACCAGCAATGCCTCGATCTCGTCGGGCAAATCGGGCTCGGTCAACACCAGTGGAGAAATGTTCACCGCCACGCCGCACGAAGGATGGCGGGTCCGCCAGCGCTGGCAGGCGGCGAGCGAGTCGGCCAGGACGCTGCGCGTGAGTGGAATGATCAGCCCGGTCTGCTCGGCCAGTGGGATGAAGACGTCAGGCGGTACCTGGCCATGCAGCGGATGGCGCCAGCGCGCCAGGGCTTCGACACCCACCGGCTTGCCGTTGGCCAGCGTCACCTTCGGCTGGAAGGCGGTGACGATGTCGTGCTGCTCGATCGCGTTGCGCAGTTCCGCCTCGGTCGGCTGGGTGCCGGTCACCAGCTTATGGTGCGGACGCAATGGCAGCGGCGCATCCAGCAGCGCCCGCAACGCCGTCGGGCCGACCGGCTTCGGCAGAGCGCCCGCGACGCGCAGACCAAGCTCGCTGGCAAAGCGGATGCAGGCGGCGCGCACCCGATCATCGAGCCGCGTGATGAAGATCACCACCGGATCCGACTGTCCCGACGCGATCTGTCGCAGCAGGCTGATGCCCTCTCGTTCGCCCAGCGACAGGTCCAGTACCACAACATCATATGCCTGCGTGGCGAGCCGGGCAGTAGCATCGTCCAGCGAAGCCGCACTCTCGGCGTCGAAGCCGCACGAAGCCATCGCGCGCGTGATGATCAGGCACTGGACGGGTTCGTCATCCACCACCAGGAGGCGACGAACGGGATCGGTCTGCGTGTTCATCTGGGTCCGCTGCGCCAGAGGTCTGGCCGGCAACCATGCGCTCTGGCAATGAAGAAGCCGTGAAGCGACGGAGATTGACACGACGCGGTGCAACTCGGTCTTGTGCCGCCTATGCGCATGGCTTCCTGCGTTGGCGCGATTCTGGCCCTGCTGCTGGTCCGGGCGGCGGCCGCCGACGGACCGGTGCAGAACCGATTCTTCCTCACCAGCGACGGCGTACGGCTGCACTACCTGGAAGCAGGTCCGCGCTCCGGTCATACCATCGTGTTTGTACCGGGCTGGACCATGCCGGCTTGGATTTGGCAGCCGCAGATCGCTGCTTTCGCATCGCGTTATCACGTCGTCGCATTCGATCCGCGCGGCCAGGGCGAGTCGGATGCACCCGCATCAGGTTATGAACCGGGTCGCCGCGGCCAGGACATCGCCGAACTGATCGCGAGCCTGGAGCCGGTACCGGTGCTGCTGGTCGGCTGGTCACTTGGCGTGCTCGACACGCTCGCCTATGTGCGCTCGTTCGGCGACGAGAAGGTGGCCGGCCTCGTGCTGGTGGATAATTCGGTCGGCGAAGAACCACCGCCCCCGCCCCATCCGCCACGCCGCCGCTCTCCGGTGCTGCCGCATGCCATCGCGATGCACCGGTTCGTACTCGGCATGTTCCATCACCCGCCATCCGACGGCTACGTCGACCGCCTTACCGAGGCGACCTTGCGCACGCCGGAGTTCGCCAGCCGCGCGCTGCTGTCCTACCCATTGCCTCGTACCTACTGGCGTGACGCGGTGTATTCGACCAGCCGCCCGGTGCTGTACGTCGTGCGCCCAGGCTGGCTGTCGGAACAGGCGGCCAATCTGGCGCGCAACCGACCGGGCACGCAGATCGCGGTCTTCGCCGATGCCGGCCACGCGTTGTTCGTCGACGACGCCGCACGGTTCAACACGCTGCTCGCAGGCTTCCTCGTCCGGAACGTCTGGCCGTGAAGGGGCGCACCGCTCTGGTGCCGCTCTTCCTCATATCGCTGGCCGCGGTGGGGTACGAGACGGCGCTCACCCGTTACTTTGCCGTCGCAAAGTGGTCGGAATACGGCTACTGGGTCATCTCCATCGTCATGGCCGGCTTTGCACTGAGCGGCGTGGTGCTGGCGCTGTTCCGTGACGCCTTCGCCCGCCGCGGCGAGGCCTTGCTGGCGGCGTTGCCCACGCTGCTGATCATAGCCGCCGCCATTGGCTTTCACTTCACCACCACCAATCCGTTCAACCCACTGCAATTGCAGAATCCGGTCACCTGGAATCAGCAGCTGTGGAACATCGCCGGCTATTACGCCTGCCTGCTGCCGTTCTTCTTTCTGGCCGGCATCTTCGTCAGCCTGAGCTTCGTGCTGAACGCCGATCGCATCGGCACGGTGTATGGCTTCGACCTTACGGGCGCCGGTGCAGGGGCTGCCTGCGTGTTGGCGGCAATGTTCGTGGTGCACGCCTTCTTCCTGGTCCCGCTGCTGCTGGTCCCGCTCGCCCTCAGCGCCTGCTTCGTCACGGGACGCCGGCGTTGGGCAGCCGCACTGGCCGCGTTCGCCACGCTGCTCGCCTCCGAGTCGCTGCTGCTGTTCGACAACCGGGCCGAATACAACGATTTCAAGGCGATCTACGCCCCGCTGCACACGCCGGGCGCACGCGTAGTCGCCAGGGTGCTGTCACCGCGCGGCGACTATTCATTGCTCGACGACTTCACCGAGCGCGTGGACACCGACATCTCCAACAATGCCGGCATGATGGGCGTGCCGGGTCCGCCGCAGACCTTCGGGCTTTACCGCGATGGCAACCGCATCGCCGCGCTGCCCAAGGGGCCGCCCGATGTGGGCTATGCGCCGGCGTCGCTGGACGCGCTGCCCTATCGGCTGATCCCGCACGCCAAGGTACTGCTGGCCGGTGCCTCGGGCAGCTTCCGCATCGAGGAGGTGCTGGCCCTCGGCGCGGCTCATGTGCGCGCACTGGAACCGGAACCCGTGCTGCTGCGCGCGCTGGAGCATGGCCTGGGGCCAGCCGATCGCTGGCGGGGCGACGACCGGGTCAGCGTTTCCGGCGAGGGCCCGGTTGCGGTGGTGCACGGCGGCGGCGAGTACGACATTGTCGATCTGTCGGCCGACTTCCTCGACGCGGCCGAGGCCAACACCACGGCCTTCACCGTGCAGGCACTGGCTGCCAGCCTGCGCGCGCTGCGGCCGGGCGGCATCGTGTCCATCCCCGTTTCGATCCGCGACTTTCCGGTCTATGCCCTGCGCGTGCTGGGCACCGCGCGTGCCGCCCTGCTGGCGGCCGGCATCGCCGACCCGGCGGCGCATACTGTAGTGTATCGCTCCGCCTGGGGCGCACGTGTGCTGCTGTCCAACCAGCCGTGGAACGCCTCACGCATCGCTTCGGTGAAGGCGTTCTGCGACGAGCGCTCGTTCGACGTGTCGTGGTATCCCGGCATGGATCCCGCCGCCATGCGCGGCAACATCTACAACGACCTGCCGGCCGTGTCGTTTGCCAGCGGTGAGGTCGCTTCGGACGGACCGGACGATGCGATCGCCGACGAAGCGGGCGCGGTGCTGGCCGGCCAGGATTCTCCGTCGAGAGCGGCGTTCAATCTGGCGCCGATCACGCTGGACCGCCCATTCTTCTATGCCGTGCTGCGGCTGGACCAGCTCGGAACGATCCTGAAACGCCTGGAGATCTTGCCGCAAGCGGAGATCGGCGCGCTGGTCAATCTCGCCGTGCTGGCCCAGGCGGTGGTGATCGCGGCACTGGTGTTGCTGGTGCCGCTCGCGGCGTCGCGCCGGCTGCGGCTGCCGGAGCGCGGCGTGCTGCGGCCGATGGTGTATTTCTCCGCACTTGGCTTGGGCTTCCTGTTCCTCGAGATCTACCTGATCGAGAGGGCGAGCCTGTGGTTGAACGACCGGACCTCGGGGTTCGCGCTGGTGCTGACCGGCATGCTGGTGTTCTCCGGGATCGGCAGCATGCTGGCGGACCGCGTGCGCTCGCCACAGACCGGCATCGCAACGGCCTGCATCATGGTCCTCGCGTGGTGCGCCATCGTGTTCGTGTTGTTGCAGCCGTTGATCCTGGCCACGCTCGCGCTGCCCTGGTTGGCGCGCGCTGCGCTCGTGCTGGTCGTGCTGGCGCCGGCGTCGGTCGCGCTGGGCCTGCCATTTCCGCTCGGTCTGGCACA
The DNA here is from genome assembly GCA_035701785.1 of Acetobacteraceae bacterium. GTDB lineage: Bacteria > Pseudomonadota > Alphaproteobacteria > Acetobacterales > Acetobacteraceae > JAMXLO01. The sequence continues at coordinate 27,336 of DASSRN010000602.1, forward strand.
GACCGGATCGGGCGGACTGCTGCCCTGGGCGTGGGGGCTGAACGGCGCATTCTCTGTGGTAGCGACGCCACTCGCCAACCTGATCGCGCGCGAGGCCGGGTTCAGCCGGGTTCTGTTGTCCGCCGCGGTGCTGTATGTGATCGCCCTGGTGATGTTCCCGGTGACAAGGAAAAGCCGCGCGTGGCAGTTGCACTCCGAACGATCACGCGCCGCGGAGTGATGTCCGCCGCCGGCGCGCTCGCCCTGGCGCCGCGCCTTGGCGCCGCGGCGGCGTGGACGCGCAGCGCGTACGAGACGGCGATGAACGCATCGGGTCGCCCCGTGAACCTGACGGATGCGCAGTTCGAGGCGATCCAGAAGCGCAAGCCGGCTGCGCTGAAGCATATCGAAGGCTACCTGAAGGAACGTCTCGGCGCTGCCGATCCGGCGGTTATGGCAGCATTCGAAACGGTGCCGCGCGAGTATTTTCACTACATCTACTCCGAGCATCGCGCGACGCCGGGCGACGCCTATGAATCGGACCCGAAGCCCTGGGCACTGGGCTACGGTTCGGCGCTTTCTGACTATCTGGGTCAGGCCTACATGACGCAGATCTGCAAGCCGAAGGCCGAAGACACCACGCTGGAGATCGGCACTGGGAGCGGCTTCCAGAGCGCGCTGCTGTCCCGCATCGTGAAGCGCGCCTATTCGATCGAGATCATCGAGCCTCTTGGCAAGGCGGTTGGCAGGATCTTCGCGCCGCTTGGCTATGACAATGTCCATACGCGCGTGGGCGATGGCTACTACGGCTGGCCCGAAGTGCAGGGCGGCTTCGACATCATCATCGTGACCTGCGCCGCGCAGTATGCGCCGCCCGACCTGTTCAAGCAGATCAAGCCAGGCGGTCGGCTGGTGATCCCGATTGGCCAGCCGTTCAAGCGTGGGCAGGTGCTCTACGTCTACACCAAGGACGAAGACGGCAAGATCCACTCGAAGCGTGACATGGGGGTCTTCTTCATCCCTATGACCGGCGCGATCGCCAAGAACCCGCCGCCGCCGCACGCTGCGGCTGCCCCGCAGCCGACGCCCGCCGCCGCGGACAAGCCCGCGGACGAGTAGGCCCCGCCTCCATTGTCATTGCCCGCCGTGCGAAGCAATCTCGCATCCGCGGGCACTGACGCCGTGGAGGAAACCATGAGCTACGAACACATCCTGGTCGATGTCGAGGACGGCGTCGGAACGATCACACTCAACCGCCCCGACAAGCTGAATGCGATGAACCGCAGGCTGTCGGCCGAACTGCACGATGCCGTGAAGGCGATGGACGCGAACGACGCGGTCGGCTGCATCGTGATCACCGGCGCCGGCAAGGCGTTCTCGGCCGGCGGCGACATCCACGAGCAGCGCGAGGACGACCGCAAATACAGCTTCGAGCAGCTCGAGGCGATGCGTGATGGCCGCCGCGCCTACGACATCGCCGGCTCGGCCAAGCCGACCATCGGGATGATGAACGGGCTGGCTTATGGTGGCGCCGCCGTGCTGTCGTCATCGCTCGATATGCGCGTCGGCTGCCAGGACACCAAATTCCGCTTCCTCGCCGCGGCGTACGGGCGGATCAACAGCACCTGGTCGCTGGGCGCGCAGGTCGGCTGGCCGATCGCCAAGGAACTGCTGTTCACCGCCCGCGTTGTCGAGGCCGAGGAGGCGTATCGCATCGGCCTCTTGAACCATCTGGTGCCGCGCGCGCAGCTGCGCGACAAGACGATGGAGATCGCGCGCATGATCGCCGGCAATCACCGCGGCGCAGTGATGGGCGTGAAGTCGCTGCTGTTGCAGCAGAAGGGTGAAAGCCAGGAGCGTGCCTACGAGATCGAGCACGACTACACCACGCACGTGATGCGCGGCGCCAAGGCCGAAGACGCGTTCCCCGAATTCATCGCACGCAAGGGACGGGCGGTCGGCTGATGCAGAAGATCAAGTACGAGAAGCGCGACCACGTCGCCTACATCACGCTGAACAACCCCGAGAAGGCCAACATCTTCGACAAGGAGACGTCGGACCAGATCTCTGAGGCGTGGATCGACATGTGGGAGGATCGCGACGTGCGCTGCGCGATCCTCACCGGCGCCGGCGATCGCCACTTCTGTGGCGGGCACAACCTGGCGCCGCGCAAGAACATCACCGAGGAGGAGCGCGAGTATCTGCGCACCCAGCGCATCTTCTGGCCGCTGGCCGGCACGGTGCACGGACAGAAGACCGGCGTGGACGGTAGGTTCGGCGATCACTATCCGCGTGTGTGGAAGCCGGTGATCGCCGCAGTGAACGGCTGGGCTGCCGGCGCGGGTCTGTACGTGCTGCTGTCATCCACCGACATCCGCATCGCCAGCGCGGAGCACGCGCGCTTCAAGTTTTCGCTGCTGTCACAGGGCTGGATCGGCCATGGACCTGGCGCCGCGCTGCTGATCAAGCAATTGCGCTATGCCGATGCGATGAAGATCCTGCTGACCGACGAACCGTTCGATGCGGCCGAGGCGCTGCGGATCGGCCTGGTCAACGAGGTGGTGCCGCACGCGGATCTGCTGGAGCGCGCCGAGCGCTATGCACGGCATATCGTCAAGCTGCCGCCGGTTGCGGTGCGCATGATGAAGGAGTTCGTGGTGCGGTTTGGCGACCTGCCGACCGATCAGGCGTGGCACGTGCAGAACCTGATGAACAACCTGCTGATCCAGGTCACCACCGACGGGGAGGAAGGTCGCGCCGCGTTCAACGCCAAGCGTCCGCCGGATTTCACCGGCGCGCTGCGGCGGCGTGGCGAGGCCTGGCCGGAGCCGTCGGAGGAGGACGCGCAACGACTGGACGAGGCGTATCGTAGCGGCGAGTTCTGACGAGCCGCACCGCGTACGCCGCGCTGAGGGTTCCGTGTGATCGATCCCGCTGCGATTCAGCGCAGGGACGCCTCGAGGCGTTGGAGCAGCCGCGCCCGCAGGGCAGGGCTTCCAGCTGGCCCGCGAAGTACCCTGCCGTAGATGATGTGCAGGTATGGCTGCATGGCCGCCGTCAGCACCGCGGGGGACATGCCGGTAAGGCGAGCGTATTCGGACTGCATGGCTGCATTGACCGCGCGCGGCCGCTCAGGATCGGCGACGCTTTCCGGCACCAACTCGGAATGGATGAAGTGGCTGCACGCAAGGTCGAGGCCGGCGGGCGCACGGGTTGTACCTCCCCAGTCGATGAGTTTTGGGCCATCCGCCGTCATCATCACGTTGCCGGCGTGACGGTCGCCATGGCCCATCCGTCTGCCGCCGCCAGGCGCTCGATCAAGGTGAGAATGCCGGTGGCAATGTGCTCCGGAAGCACGCCGCCGGATAGCCGTGACAAGCTGGACTCGGTCTCGCGCAGCGAGAGTATGTCCAACGGTGGGGTCGTCCTGTGAACAGATATGGCGAGGGTCGCGAGGATCGCGCCCGTTTGCTCCGGCGTCATGACGCCGCTCCGCGAGAGCTGCATCAGGGTCGGTCCGTCTAGACGCTGCAGCACGACGCCGAAGCGCCCGTCCACCGTCACCTCGTCGAACACCTCCGGCGCCGGGAGGCCGGCGACAAAGGCGGCGCGGGTCATCCGCGCCTCCCACCAGCTATGGCGCCGCGAAAAGCCGGCCTTGAACAGTTTCAGGACCTGACCGGGTGCCCAGGCATGGACGTCCGACCAGGCGCCTTCGCCGATCTTCTCCCCGAGAGATCGCTGCATCCCCCGTTCCTGCGCCCGAGGAGCAAACACACTATGGGGCCGCGTTCTACCGAAAGATGATGGTCGGTGCATCGAAAAAGCTCTTGCCCCGACGGGTAAAGCCACTCCCATCATAGATGACCCCGACCAGGACACGCAGCTATGCAGTTTGCCGATATCGAACCGGGCCTTCATGTCGTTTGGGACGACACGCCATCCGTCGAAACTCGCGACAACCTCATCCAGAAGATTGATGCCTTTCATCACCGCACGTTCCCGTCCGAATTCGAACGGTTCGCGCTGCTATTGCAGGACGCTGCCGCATGTCTCAAGGGCGGGCTCTCCGGACTGATCTATTGCGACTGGCTCCGTGTTGATGGGCTCTGGATTGATGACGTCCTGAGACATCGAGGTATTGGGACCGAGTTGATGACACGTGCGGAAAACCACGCCATCGCGAGGGGTTGCCACTCAGCGTGGTTGACCACCTTTCAGGCGCGCGGCTTCTATGAAGCAGTGGGATACGAACTGTTCGGCGCGCTGGACAATTATCCCGCTGGCCAAAAGCAATATTTCTTGCGGAAGCCCCTTATCCCTGAGCAAAAGCCAAGTAGAGCCCGATAACCGGACAATGGTTGGACTCTCGGGAAAACCGATCCTACCGCCGTCCGCAGCCGAACAGCAGTTCCACATCAACCTCAACCGGACCACCTGCAACCGTATCTCCCTCCAATTGCCGGCGGACATCTTCCCGCACGAGCCGCTGGATTTCGGTCGGCAGCGCCACAAAGGCCTGCCCCGGCTCTCCGTGACCCTCCTCGATGGACTTGAAGTAAGCTCCGAAGGACCGAAATGGATAGCGCCTGGTCTCGGTGAAGGTTTCGACCTGCTGGAAACCCGCAGCGGTGAACAGCGAGCGCAGATGTCCGGCATCGCCGAGAGAGAAATAGCGGGCTGCGAGCGCTGCGCGCTCCGGCCAATAGTGGCCGACGATGGCATCGACACGCGTGGCGAATGCTCGTTCTGGCACGGTATTGACCGAGACGGCGGCCCATCGGCCCTCGCGCAGGACGCGGCGGAACTCCGACAGGCCGCGTGCTGGATCAGGAAACAGCATGAGGCCCATGGCGCACAGCACCGCGTCGAATTGCCGATCCGGAAAGGTGAGCGATTGGCCGTCCTCGACAGCGAGAGAAACATTCAGCTTTCCGCTGAGACGACCACTCGCCTTCGCAAGCATAGCCGGCGAAAGGTCGGTCGCGACAACGACGCCGGATGGCCCGACGGCGTCGGTCGCCGCTTCGGCGGCCGCTCCGGTGCCAGTGGCAACATCCAGCACCTTGTAACCAGGCCCCACGCGAGCGGCACGAAGCAACGCAGGAATGAACTGACCGGAGATGCTGCCAAAGGCACGGTCATATCCTGCGGCGGCTCCCGCTCGATAAGAGAGCTCTTGGGCCATCGCACACCTCGATGCGTTGCAATCAGAAAATAGCTCGACCGCACCGGCTTGGCGATCAGTACGGTGCGAATGTCCGCTTGGTTGATCAGACCCGCGCGGCGCTCGCCTCTACCCCGCGACAGACCGGGTCCGCCCCCAATCCTGACGCGTGAGCCGAAACAGCACGCAGCGTCGTCGTGGGTGACCTTCCGGCAGATGGGGGTGATCGAAATCATCGGCGGACGAGTACGTCATACCCAGCCGACGCATCACTTGCTGTGACCGGAGATTCGCGGGAATCGTAGTGGCGACGATCTCGTCCAGCCCTAGCTCCTCAAAGCCGAACCGCAATGCCGCGCGGGCTGCCTCGGAGGCGTAGCCACATCCCCAGAACGGTCGGGCGAGCCGCCAGCCGACACCAACAGCCGGCGTGAAATGCGCCTCGTAGCTGGGGCGAGACAGGCCGACTGCGCCAATCAATTGCTGTGTCTCGCGCAACTCGACTGCCCAGTAGCCGAACCCTTGCTGCGCGAACTGCGCCCGTTGTCGCTCGATCCACGCGTTCGACACGTCCAGTGTCGGCAATGGCGTCAGGTGCTCCATGACAACGGTATCCGCCGAAAGCGCGGCGAACGGCGCGCGATCCTGCTCCTCCCAGGGACGCAGTGTCAGTCGGCTGGATTGCAACGGAAGGGGCATCCGTCCAAAGACCGCAGCCACGAGCGGCTGACAAGCCTTGACCGTGCGCGGGCGACCGTCGGCGTCTGCGTCAAGCGCCCCTCGCGCGGAACTGTTGCGGCCTCAGCGCACCAGCAGGCCCGCACCCGCGATGATCAGACTCAGGTTGGCCGCCACCGCGAACTGGCGATCGCTGAGCCGGTCGAAGATGGCGAGCCCGCAGGCAGCGCCCACCAGCGCGCCCGGCGTATATGCCAGTGCGTGAAGCCCGGACTGGTGTCCGGCAGGAGGGCCCATCAGCATGATCAGGCACAGCGCCAGGATCTGCATGATGAGAATGTAGGGCTGGCAGACGCAACGTTGTTGCCATTTGTCCCAGCCCTTGAGGCTGCACCAGATGGTGACAAGTGCGCCCGGGAAGCCGGCCAGGCCGCCGGTGACGCCGCCCACCAGGCCTGCAACGCCATCGCCGGTCCATCCCCAGTCGCGCCGTAGCTGAATCGGAGGCCTGCACAGCATGCACGCGCCGTATCCGATCAGGAAGCTTCCCATCGCAATCGCAAAGCCGCGCGGGGGAATATGTAGAAGAAGCTGGATTCCCAAGGGCAAGCCGATCACGCCCCCGACGATGAAGGGTCGCAGGCTGCTCCATCTGATCGAGCCGAGCAGCGACCACACAATGAGCAATTGGATCGCAATGCTGCAGACGATCATGAGCTCCACCACCATGACCGGCTCGCTCATCAGGTGCAGCAGTGGAGCAGCGCACAGGGCGGAAAACGCGAAACCCGCGATTGACGAGATCAGCGCCGCCAGGAAGACGACCGCGAGCACGGATAGGCGTGTCGCTGGCGTTTCGAGAATGGCCGTGCCAACTGTGTACGCGATCCACATGGCAAAGGCCAGCAGAAGCGACGCGGGGTGAAGTAACGCTGCCGATCTGGCCCCACGCCGATACGCAAGGGAGTCGACGCGCAAGGCTTCGACGTCATCCATGGTTCGTACTCCGTGTCGAAACCTTGGGAGCTACGGCATGCCCAGCTTCTGCAACTGGTCCATCAGCACGAGTGTGTCGTCGGACAGTGCCGCGGTTGCGAGCAGCGACCGGAATACACCCTCCGCATTGCTGGATGACGGGCGGCTCAGCGAGAGCAGGCTCGCCAGTAGTGCCAGCGCAAGCGCTGCCAGCACCAGGCAGTCGTCGCCTCGCTGATACGTATTGCAGTACGCAGCTTTCGGCTTTCTTGCTGCCAAGTTACCCCCTGTCTTCACAGTGGTGCCGCCGCCATTGCCAGCGAGCATGTTCGATCTTCATGGGGGGCCGCCTCATCAACATTGTGGAGGCGGTGAGTTCTGGACGCGCCCTTAGCGCTGCTCGGTCGTTTTGGGCGACCACAGTCCGGCGAGCATCGCGACCACGTCGGTCTGGCGACTTAGCCCGGTCTTCTCCAACACGCCGCGTACGTGGCTGCGGATCGTGCTGGTGGCAACGCCTGCCGTCGATGCAAGGCTCTCGACCGTCTGACCTGATGCAAGACCGCGTGCCACGCGCGCCTCGGCCGCAGTCAGGTCGAACAGGGATTGCACAAGGTCCACCGGCGGCGCTGCCGGCATGCTGACAGGCGTCAGAATCAGTGCTGCGACCGAGTTGCTGAAGATATCGCGCGCTGACAGCCTGACCGGAACGAAATGCAGGACCATCGCCTGCTCAGATTCGATATCGCGCACGGGAAAGGACCGGACGCTGGCAGACAATTGGGAATGCGCAATCGCTTCCCGCAACAGCTTATCGGCTGTCGCATCCTTCAAACCGATCCGGTCGTGTGCGAGCCATCGCAGGCAACCCTGCAGTTCCTCGATAAATTGGTTCGCCGCGAGCACCCGGCCGCTGTCGTTGATCACCAACGCCGGCAATCCGATTGCTGCCAGCGTCTGCGCTGCCGTGTGCGCTCGCTCCAGCCGCAACCGCGCCGCGAGCAGCGCGCTGCGTGCCAGGTGTGGCCGCAGCAGATCCAGCTGCCGAACCGCAGCCTGCTCCACCGGCCCACGGCTGCGCTCCCGTTCCAGAGCGATCGAAAACCAGTCGCCCGTCGGCAAAGGTACCGCTGTGCACGCGCTCCACCCCAGCCCACGTGGATACAGCATGTCGCGATACGAAGGATCGCTGCCGAGCTCGTCGTCGGTGTAGACGTCATGCTCGACAAGAAAGCCGGCATGGCCCGCCGAGGTGAAGCGGCGAAAGCGCTCGGAACGAAGGATGTATCCGCTCTGAAAGAACGGCGAAGCGGCTTGGCGACCGATGTCGGTCGAGGAGATGAACTTGTGGACGCGGCTGCTCGAGACGAACAGAAAGCCAGTTCGTGCTGCGGCGATGTCGGCCAGCTCGCTCAGCACGCTCTCCCAGCCATCCGGCACGAACCCGCATTCGTAGATCCGGTCGATGACTCCTGCCTGCATCGGCTCTCCTCGCACCCTGGCGAATTTAGTCCGGGTAACTCATCAGCGATCGCGCGGCATCGCAAGGCTGATCAGCGTCGCGTTCTGAAAAGCGGCAACATGGATCAGGGTTTTTGGCTGGTCGTCAGCCGCTCAGCGCGCGGCGACCCGCGGCTTGTCGCCCAGCATCGCAGCCAGGGTCGGCTCGATCGCCGCTGCCATCAGTGCCTGGCCTTCCGCCGAGGGATGCAGCGGCGGCTCCGGCGGCGTCAGCTTCGGGTCGAAGAACAGGTCCGTATCGAGCCTGCCATTGCGCATGAACACTTGACCGACATCGAGATACGTGACGTCGCCGCCGCGCCGATAGCGCGCCGCGAGCGCGCTGTTGATCGCCGCAGTGCTCTCGGTGACCCAGGCGTTGCGCTCCGACGGCAGTACGCCAAGCAGCAGCAGCCTGGTCTGCGGCAGCCGATGCCGCAACTGCTGCACGATCGCGTCGATGCCAGCGACCGTGTCGTCGACCGACCAGTGCAGCCGGCCCAGATTGTTGGCGCCGATCAGGATCACCGCGACCTTGGGCGCGATGCCGGCGACCTCGCCGTTCTCGATCCGCCACAACAGGTGCGCCGTCGCATCGCCGGTGAAGCCGAGATTGACCGCGTTGCGGTCGCCATAGAAGCGCTGCCACACCGGCACGAAGTCGCGCCACGGCTCGGGACCGCTGCGCTCGTAGTCCTGCGTGATCGAATCGCCCAGGAAGATCAGGTCCACGGGTCGGCTGCGCAGTTCCTCCAGCTTCGCCGCGTGCCGTTGGCGCCACCATGCGAGGTCCATGCGCGAGATCGGTGTGGCCGCCAGCGGCGCATGTGGCTGCGATGGCGCGGCGCCGCTCAGCAGCAGGCCAGCGGCCAGGACGAGGAACGACAGGCGACGCATCACGGGCGAATCCATTGGCAGGTGACGACGGGTCTTTATATACGCCCTGCGTGTCGCCCGAACTGATCATCTTCGACTGCGACGGGGTGCTGATCGACAGCGAGGTGGTCGCCTGTCGCGCCGATGCCGAATGCCTCGCCCAGGTCGGCGTCACGCTGTCGGTCGAGGAGATCATCCACCGCTATCTTGGCATCAGTGCCGCCGAGATGTGCGCCGACATCGAAACGCGGCATCGCATCAGATTGCCACCGGACTTCGGCGAAACGATGCGGCAGCGGGTCGCGGCTGCGTTCGAGACGGAGCTGTTGCCGATCTCGGGCGTGGCGGAGGTGCTTCCGGCGCTGCCGATGCGGCGCTGTGTCGCCTCCAGCAGCAGCCCCGAACGGCTGCGCCATTCGCTGGCGCTCACCGGACTGCTGCACTGGTTCGAACCGCACGTGTTCAGCGCCACCCAGGTGGTGCGCGGCAAGCCGGCGCCTGACCTGTTCCTCTTCGCCGCCGCTTCGATGCGCGCGTCTCCGGAAGAATGCGTGGTCATCGAGGACAGCGTGCCAGGTGTGCAGGCCGCAGTATCAGCATGTATGCGCCCGATCGGCTTCATCGGCGGCAGCCATTGCCGCCCTGGCCATGCGGACCGGCTGCGCGCAGCGGGCGCAGCGGCTGTCATCGACGACATGCGCGGGCTTCCGGCAGTGCTGGCGTCAGCCTAGCATCCAGCCATCGCCGCCAGGGGACAACGCATGCGCATCACCAAGATCGAGGACCTGCACTGCAACGCGGGCTGGCGCGACTTCTCGTTCGTGAAGATCAGCACCGACGAAGGTCTCGTCGGCTGGTCCGAGTTCATGGAATCCTACGGCTCTGCCGGCTTGGCCGGGGTAATCCGCAAGCTCAGTGAAAAGCTGATCGGCTGGGATCCGCGACCGGTGGAGAAGATCACCGCCTACCTGCACGGCGTGACGCGGCAGTCGGTCGGCGGCATCGCGCAGCAGGCGATCGCCGCGATCGAGAACGCGCTTGTCGACCTGAAGGCCAAGGCACTCGGCATCCCGGTCTACGAAATGCTGGGCGGCCCGATTCGCGACCGCCTGCAGCTCTACTGGTCGCATTGCGGCACCTGGCGGATCAGCCACGCCAGCCGCATCAAGGAATGGACCGGCTTCGATCCGATCCGCTCGCTGGACGATGTGGAGCGTGCCGGCGCCGAGGTGGCGCGGCGCGGCTTCAAGGGATTGAAGACCAACATCTTCCGCTTCGGGGGCGGTGAGCCCTTTGTGCACATGCCGGGCTTTAACGGTCCGGGCTGGCCGGAGCTGAACATCTCGCGCGACCTGGTGGATGGGCTGGTCGCGCAGATGGCGGCATTCCGCAAAGGCGCCGGCCCGAAAGTCGGGCTACATCTCGATCTGAACTTCAACTTCAAGACCGAGGGCTATATCCGCCTGGCGCAGGAGCTGGAGCCGTTCGACCTGGTGTGGCTTGAGGTGGACAGCTACGACCCCGGCGCGCTGTCGACCATCCGCCGATCGGCGCGCACGCGCATCGCGTCACTGGAATCGCTGCACGGGCGGCGGCAGTTCCGGCCGTTCTTCGAACAGCAGTCGGTCGA
>DASSRN010000603.1:0-12180 GCA_035701785.1 Acetobacteraceae bacterium
ACCGGGTTACTCGGCGACAACAACATCGAGGAAGTGTCGGACGAACGGTTCATCGGCACCCTGGTGTATCCGGTCGCCAATCCTGCCGGCGCGACGCTCACCGTGCGCGAGCGCGAGGCCGACCTGCGCGCCACCCCTCCAGGCCTGGCCTGGCGCCTGATCGACGATCTGCACGTCGAGATCACCCGGCCTACCGCGCCGGGCTTCGATCGCGGCGCGATCTTCGAGTTCATCTACCGCGCACGCGATCCTATCGTGATGGGCATCGGCTTCGCCGCGATCCGCGACTTCGTATCGTTCCTGCGCCATTCGCCAGACAGTCCTCTGCGCACCGGCATCCGCTACGCCGCCGGCTTCGGCATCTCGCAGAGCGGCCGCGTGCTGCGCGATCTGACCTACCACGGCTTCAACCGCGACCTCGCCGGCCGGACCGTGTTCGATGGGATCATGCCGGTGGTCGCCGGTTCGCGCCGCACCTGCATCAACTGGGAGTTCGCCCAGGCTGGCCGCTACTCGCGCCAGCACGAAGATCATTCCTACGGCGACGACCAGTTCCCATTCAGCTATCCGACGCTGAGCGATCCGATCAGCGGGCGGAGTGCCGGTATCCTCCAGCCGGCGCGTGACGCCGGTGTCTGCCCCAAGGTGATGCACCTGGATACCGAAAGCGACGTGTGGCAGGCGCGCGCATCCCTTGTCGCGACCGACACCGCCGGCGCCGATCTGGCTATGCCGGACGAGGTCCGTATCTACACGGTGACCGGCGTGCCACACGCGCCATATCGGCCGCTGACCCGGCCCGCGATGCAGCTGCCTGGCAATCAGCTTGGCTACAGCGCGTTCATGCGCGCCCTGCTGGTCGCGCTGACCGAATGGGTGGAGCACGGCATCGCGCCGCCACCCAGCCGGTTCCCCTCGCGTGCGGCGGGCACGCTGGTGTCACTGGCCGAGGCACGGGCAATGTTCCCGCGTTTGCCGCAGGTCAAGTTCCCGACGGTGCTGAATGAGTTGCGCCTGCGCGATCATTCGGTGGAGCCGCCGGCAGAGACGATGGCCTATCCGGTGTTCGTTCAGGCGACGGATGCTGACGGCAACGCGCTGGGCGGCATCCGACACCCGCTGCTCGATGCACCGCTCGCCACCTATGTCGGCTGGGCGCTGCGCGCTCCCGGCTTCGGCGAGGGGGACCTGTTCACCGTTCAGGGCTCGATGATCCCGTTCGCCGCAACGGCAGCGGAAGCGCGGCAGAGCGGTGACCCGCGGCCTTCGCTGGAGCAGCGCTATCCGTCTCGCGACGTATGGACGAAGCAGTTGGCCGAAACGGCGCGTCGCCTTGTCGCCGACCGGGTGCTGCTGGCGGAAGACGCCGACCGGCTGGTTGCCGCGGCGCGCGAATCGTGGGACGCGCACCGCGCGCTGTAGGGGAATGTGATGGAAACCGTCGGACTTGGCCTGCACTTCGAAGATCTGCCGGTTGGGAGACGGTTCCGCACCATCGGCCGTACCGTGACCGAGGCGGACATCACCAATTTCGTAAACGCGACCGGCATGGTGGAGGTGTTGTTCACCAACACCGAGTTCCTGCGCGAGGAAGCGGACATCAAGCAGCGACTTGCCCCGGCGGCGCTGAGCTACTGCTTCGCCGAAGGCCTGCTGGTGCAGGCCACGATGCAGCACACCGGCTTCGCCTTCCTGCACATGGAGCTGAATGTGGAGCGCCCGGTGTTCGCCGGCGATACCATCCACGTGGAGTGCGAGGTGATCGAGGCGCGGTTGTCGCGCAACCGTCCGGGCCGTGGCCTGGTGCGCACGCGCAACCAGGTGGTCAAGCAGGATGGCTCGATTGCACTGACCTACACGCCGCTGCGCATGGTCAAGTGCCGCCAGGAATGACGCCGCCCGCACTCACCGCATGATGGAACTGCGCGACCCGACGCTGCGCGGCATCCTGCTGATGTGCGCCGGCGTCTCGATGTTCCCGTTTATGAATGTCGCGGTGAAGCTGCTGGCGCCGCACTACCCGGCTGCACAGATCACCTGGGCACGGTTCACCGGCCACCTTCTCGTCATGCTGGTGATCTTCCTGCCGCAGTATCGTTGGGCGCTGTTTCGCACCAAGCGCCCATGGGTACAGCTTGGCCGTTCGGCGCTGATGCTGGTAAGCAATCTGGTGTTCGTGATGGCCATCGGCGGCGTACCACTCGCCACCGCATCGGCGATCGGCTTCACCTCGCCGCTCATCGTGACAGCGCTATCGGTACCGTTGCTGAAGGAACAGGTCGGCTGGCGGCGCTGGAGCGCAGTCGTGGTCGGCTTCGTCGGTGCGCTGATGGTGATCCGACCGGGCAGCGGCTTTCGTGATCCCGCGGTACTGCTGATCCTGTTCTCATCCTTCGCCTATGCGCTGTACCAGATCGCAACGCGCCTGGTGCGCACCGATACGGCGGCAACCGGCATTATATTCGCCGCCTTATTGGGCTCACTAGGCATGAGCCTCGCCATGCCGTTCATCTTCGTGATGCCCCGCAATGTGCTGGATGCGGTGCTGTTTGCCACGCTGGGCCTGCTGGGCGGCGTCGGACACTACATGGTGATCCGAGCCTTCCAGCTCGGTCCCGCAGCCGTGATCGCCCCATTGGGCTATGTCGAGCTGGTGGGCTCGGTCGTGCTTGGCTACATGCTGTTCGCCAATTTCCCCGACGGATGGACTTGGCTGGGCTCCGGCGTGATCATCGCCTCAGGCCTTTACATCGCGATGCGCGAGCGCGTGAGGCGCGCCGAGAAGGAACTGGCGGCCGTCGACAATCAGGCGTGATCTGACCGCACCTGCTTGGATGGCATGATGCCTCGGGCGAATCGGATGCAGGCAGAGATGAAGACAGCTTCATATCATTGGGTCGCTTTGGGGTGTGCGCTTGCGTTGGCGGTGTCGGGCTGCACTTCCATTGCAACCGAAGCGACATCCGCCGGCGCCGGCATCGCCGGTGCATCGATCGCCCACAGCGTGACGAACAATGCGGGCGTGACGACAGGCATTGGTCTCGGCGTACAGGCGGCGGCGCGCGCCGGATTGCAGTACGCCGAACGCAAGATCCATCAATCGGAGCAGGACAGCATCGCCACCGTAGCCGGGGCACTGCCGGTCGGCGGCGTTGCGCACTGGCAATCGGTGCATGCCATTCCGCTCGAGACCGACGAACAAGGACAGGTGACGGTTAGCCGCGACCTCGGCAGCACAGCGTTTCAATGCAAAGAGATCGTGTTCTCGGTCGAACACCCCGACAAAGCCGATGCGCCGCGCGAGTTCTACACCGCAACAGTCTGTCGCGATAGAGATGACTGGAAGTGGGCGACAGCCGAGCCGGCGACGGAGCGGTGGGGAGCCTTGCAGTGACATGTCGGCAGCTCCTGGTACCCGCTGTGATATGCATCGTCCTGGCTCTCGGCGGGTGCCGACTGGGCGGCGAGATCGTCGCCGCGGCAGCGGGCGGCGCATCCGGTGCAGCCACCGCCAATCCGGCGGTTGGCGTCGCCGTTGGCATTGCGGTGAACAGCGGCATTGACGCGGCGACAAACTACATCGTGCGGACACGCCAGCGCGCCGAGCAAGACGCAATCGCTGCCGAGGTTGCCACCATGAATGTTGGGGACCGGCGGTCATGGAAGATCGAGCACGACATCCCGATCGGCAACGAGCATGGTGAGGTCGAAGTCACCCGCACCATCGCAACGCCGCTGACGCTGTGCAAGGAACTGGTGTTCTCGGTGGACAGCGGCAGCGACGACAAACTGAGGCGTGAACTCTACTCAACCCAGGCCTGTCAGCAGGGCGACCACTGGAAGTGGGCGCTCGCCGAGCCGACGGTGCAGCGCTGGGGATCGCTGCAGTAGTAGACGTCTATGCTCTACTTCATCCCCACCGGCACCGGAACCCCCGCGATCTTCACCCTGACCGATCCGAGGTGATTGCGGCTGGTGAAGTACAGCGTCTTCCAATCATCACCGCCGAACCCCAGGTTCGTCGTCGCCGACGCGCCATGCACGATGCGGCCAAGCTTCTTCCCCTTCGAGTCCATGATCCACAGCCCGCCGGCGCCGCCGCAGTAGACATTCCCCTCTACATCCACCTTCATCCCGTCCGGTACGCCCGGCTCGTCGCCACGCAGATCGACGAACACCCGGTCGCTCTGCTTCGCCAATGTGCCGTTGGGCAGCACGTCGAAGGCGCGGATATGCCCGCGGCGTGAGTCGTTGATGTAGAGCACGCTTTCATCCGGCGAGAACGCCAGCCCATTCGGCAGCACGAAGTCGCCGATCAGCAGTGTCATCATGCCAAGATCCGGTGTGACCCGGTACACACCGGAGAACGTCAGGTCCCATTGCTGCGCCGGCAGCGGGCTGGTCCAGGGGTCGGTGAAGTAGATGCAGCCATCGGACTTCACCACCACGTCATTCGGCCGATTGAGCTGCCGTCCCTGGAAGCTGTTGGCGATCACCGTGATGCTGCCGTCGTGCTCCTGCCGCGTCACGCGTCGGGAATCGTGCTCGCAGGCGACCAGCCGGCCTTGCAGATCGCGCGTCAGCCCGTTGGCGCGGTTCGTCGGCTCCTGGAACAGCGTCACGCCCGCACCCGGCGTGTACTTCATGCGCTTGTTGTTGTGGATGTCGCTGAATAGCAGATAGCCGCCTTCCTTCCACCACAACGGCCCTTCCGCCGGACCGTGCGCTCCGCCGAAGCCATCCGCCAGATCGTGGATTGGCTCCGAGCTGGCGATGATGCGTTCCAGCCCTGGTGCCAGCTGCTCGATCCGCTTCGTACCAGGCATCCCGTTCCTCCTGTTGTTTGTTCAGTTCGTGCCGCGCCGCGCCAGGAACTGCAAGGTCGCCTCCGCCGCGCGGTCGGCATGCGTTGCGGCGACATGATACGAATTTCCCGGCAGCACCAGCAGTTCCGAATCAGGGATCTGCTCCTGCCAGGCCCGCGTCTCTTCGACGGTGCCGAGACCGCTCTGTTCGGTCGTGATGATCAGCGTGGGACAGGTGATTCGCGGCAGATCGGCGCGGATGTCGGCACAGGCAATGCTGCCCATGAAGCCGATCTGCGTAGAGACCGCAGTGCGGCCCATGAACTTCGTCCACCACTCGAAACCTTCGCGCGGAAAGCTGCTGCCAAGCCGCGCGCCCATGTTCTGCCTGGCCCAGTACTCCACGCCATGGGTCTCGAAGTCGCGGATCAGCTCCGGTACGCGCTCCGCCGCGCCGGCGCGCAACGGCGGCGGCGAGCCGACGACAGTGAGCGTCAGCAGCCGGTCCGGCCGCCGCGCGCCGAAGGCACGCGCGATCGTGCCGCCTATCTTGGCACCCACCAGATGAAAGCGCGGGACATCGACATGGTCCATCAGCAGGCAGAAATCCTCGATCAGCCGATCGAGCGTCCACTGATGGTCGCGCGGCATCGCCGTTGATTCACCAAAGCCGCGCATGTCCGGCCGCACCACACGATAGTGTCGCGCGAGCTTCGGCACCCACGCGTACCACGCCAGACCGCTTTCGGCGTTGCCGTGCAACATCAGGATCGTCTGCGCTTCGCGCCAAGGGTCGGTGAAATCGTCCACCCGGAATTGCATGACGAGATCGGGCGAGGGACTGAACTTGGCCATGGCGTCTTCTCCCGGTACAAGTTGTTTGACGCGACTGTAGCGCCGGCGATGCCAGCCGGCCATCGATGCACGATTCGCCTACGCGGCGCGCCTTCGGTAGTGTCCGGCAGCGCAGAACAACAGGAGGCAGCGATGATCAAGTTGAGCGTGCTCTACCCAGCAGGCACAGATGCGAAGTTCGACATCGACTACTACTGTAAGAGCCACATGAAGATGGTCGGCGAGAAACTCGGCTCGGCGTGCAAAAGCATGGCCGTTGAGCAGGGTATCGGCGGTGGCGCACCCGGCGCTCCACCCACCTACATTGCCATGGGCCATCTGTATTTCGATTCGGTTAGCGACTTCCAGGCTGCCTTCGCGCCGCACGCTTCGACGATCATGGCCGACATACCGAACTACACCAACGTGCAGCCGGTGATCCAGATCAGCGAAGTGAAGATGTAGCGCTTAGTTGGCGGCAGCATCTCCCTCCAACAGAAGGCGGTCGGCACGCAATTCGTCGACCGCCCTCGCGACGCGCGCCGCATGCGCCTCCTGCGTCGGGTAGCGTTCCTCGATCGACGCACGCGGATCGCCAGATGCCTCGCGCCCGGCGCGCGTCGCAGCGAATGCCAAGAACGTGCCGTCGCGATCAGCCAGTTCCCCCTCCGGTAGCGGCGAGCGATACAGGTTCCAGCCGGTGAACGTGCCGCGCGGAACGGCGATATCTGGCAAACGGATACCGGCGATCTCGTTGCCATCCGCATCGACCTGCGGCACCAGCGCCTGCCATGCGCGCTCGGGCGGCTGTGGATCAGTCCAGTCGCCTGGGTCGACGACATCGTTCGCCGCGCGCGGCGGCACCAGGGCTGCAACCTTCGGCCACGCCACCACCTCGGCGCGCACCAGCGTGCCGTCAGCGATCCGCGGCAGCCGCGAAGCCGGCGGCTCCCGCCCGTTGACCACCCATTCGTCGAGTGCGATCAGCAGCGCGCGGATCGCCGGCATCGGATCGTGCCAGTTGCGCGGATTGGTGCACGGCCCGGTATCGCGTGGCATGCCGGCCTTGCCGCCATGCTGCGTGCCAGGCAGGTAGTAGCCGCGCACATTTGCCGGCAGTGCGACATCGCGCGTGCCTTCAGGATCGGTGTGCAGCAGCGACGCGCCCTTCTGCCAGTACTCCGTCGAGGTGTTGGTCTCGATCACCTTCGGATCGCTGTCGTCGCCGCGCATCAGCGACCCGGTGGCGAACGGGAATTCCACTTCCGGAAAGCCATGGTCCTCGTGCCAGGTGCGCGTGCGCGCCGGCTGGCCGAACTCAGTGTTGCAGAACACGCGGCCAATGCCGGCGACATGCGTGAACACGCCATCAAACACGCGCGCCCCCGACTCGTCGCGATTGAAACCTTGTGCCAAGTGGTCTCGCAGATAGCGTCCCGCCTGCGAGATACCGAAGGCAAGCACGTGCGTCGGCCGATGGCCCAGCAGTTCGCGCCCGCCCGCCCTGCTGCGCAGATGACTGACGACATCGCGCGTCGCCGCGAACCCGATCCCCAGCACGCGCGGCGCAGTCGCCTGATAGCGCAGCTCGTAGATCGACCCCGGCTCAGGCGACACGCCCTTCGTCAGCCGGATCGTCCGCCCGTCCAGGAATTCGCATCCGATCGGCCGGCGCACTGCAAGCTGGGTCCGCCGCACAGTGAGCATCGCGTCGTCGCGGTTTGCCGCCTCATAGGACAACCGGAACTGCGACAGTTCGCCACCGCGTGTGCCGGAGATGAACTCCTCCCGGATCTGTCGCACGATCGGCCGGCCGTCATCGGTGGCGACCGGCGCATCAAGCCCTAGCCCGCCATTCGCCCGCGGCGCACCCGGATCCCATCCAGACCAGACCAGCGTGAAGCCGCGATGCAACGGCAGCGCATTGCCGAGGTCGGCCGCTTCGGTCGGCTGGTTGCCCGCCTTGCCGGCACACAGGTTGGCGAACAGCATGATGCGGCCGCGGTTGTTGACCTCGTACAGGATGCGGCCGTTGCCACGATCCGGATCGACCGGCCGCAGGATGCATATGTCGCTGCGATACTCGACATTGCCGCGCGCATTGCGCGGCGCTTTGTCCAGATTGACGATGACGCAATTGCCCGCATGGCCGGGGTCCACTTCACCGACCGCCACGCCGTCAAGCCGCTCATAGGTGCCGACGGCACCGAATGCGGCACCACCAGCGAACGGTGCGCGGGACCTGATCTCGATTCCTGTGATCATCGACCGGACTCCATGGGCGCGCCAGCCTGCCAGCAATTCTGTAACACAGGCAATTATCAGACGACCTGTTCCCTTGTGGGACGCCACGATAAGCTTGTGCGCAAACCGAGAAGCGAACCACGATGCCCCTGCCCGCCATCTCCCTGGTCGCCGTGCCAGGTCGCCGCCGCCTGACGCTCGACCTCGCACGTGACATCGAGCGGCGCGGCTTCGCCGGCATCTACACGCCCAGCATGTACGGCAACATGTCGCAGTGCGAGGCGATGTGCTGGACCACCGAACGCATCCCGTTCGGCACCGCCATAGCACCGCTCTACGCCCGCACCGTGCTCGACTTCGCGCAGAGCGCCGCCTTCATGCACGAGGTCTCCGGTGGCCGCTTCCGTCTCGGCATCGGTGTGGCGCACGCGCCGGGCCACCAGCGCATGGGCGTGACCGTCGGCAAGCCACTCGGCGATACCCGCAGCTTCGTCGAACGGCTGCGCGCGGTCGAAGGCATCGGCGACCTGCCGCCGATCATCATCGCCGCGCTCCGGCAGAAGATGGTGGCGCTGGCTGGCGAAATGTCGCAGGGCGTGGTGTTCGCCAACGTGGCGCGCTCGCACATGGCGGCATCGCTAGGGGCGCTGCCATCCGGCAAGCGCAACGATCCGGCATTCTTCATCGGCAACATGCTGCCGACCTGCATCAGCGATGATATCGAAGCAGCTAAGGCGGTGTGCCGCAAGAACCTGATCCACTACGCGTTCCTGCCGAACTACCGCAACTCCTGGAAGGAAGCGGGCTACGTCGAGGAGATGACGGCCATCGAACAGGCCATCGCCGCAGGCCGCCGCGACGACGTGCCGCGCTACCTGACCGACCGGTGGCTGGCAGACGTCTCCCTGTTCGGCTCCGCCGCGCAGGTCCGTACGGGTGTCGAGGCCTGGCAGGCGGCCGGTGTGCACACGCCTGTCATCGTGCCGTCATCCGCCTCGGGCGGCCAACTGAAGGCGATCGAGGAGCTGTTCGCCGCTTTCGGCTGAGCGCGTGCACCATCTGTCGGTGCTCGCAATCATCGCGGGAACGCACTAGATGATGTGCATGGACATCGTCAGCATTCCCGGATCTCGTATACTGGAGATCGCACGCATTGCCTTTGCAACGCCCGACATCGATTTCCTGTGCTTCGGCGAATCCGACCAACCCTCGCCGGCGACAGCTCATGTCGCTGCCATCCGGGCGCTCGATGCCGGCGCGACGCGCTATCCCGACGTCCGCGGTCTGCCCGAACTGCGTGCGGCGATCGCCGACTACCTGACCGGCCTGCACGCAAAACCCGTGGCGGAAGAGCGCATTCAGATCACTGCCTCCGGCATGACCGCCGTGTCGGTCGCGTTAGCCGCCGTGGTGCGTCCGGGCGATCGCGTGGTGCTGCACAGCCCCGCGTGGCCCAATGTCGGCAACGCGGCACGTCTGCGCGGGGCGCAGGTCGACGAATTGCCGCTGACCGCGTTGCCGGATGGCGGCTTCCGCCTGGATCTCGACTGCCTGGATGCAACGCTGGAGGGCGCACGCGCCTTCGTCCTCAACAGTCCGAACAATCCCACCGGCTGGACCGCGACGGGCAACGAACTGAAGGCAATCCTGGACATCGTCCGTCGACGAAAGGTGTGGCTGATCGCCGACGAGGTGTATTCCCGCTTGGTGTACGACGGCGCGGCGGCAGCCCCGTCGGTGCTCGACGTGGCGGAGCCCAGTGACCGCGTGCTGGTGTGCAACAGCTTCTCGAAAACCTGGGTGATGACCGGCTGGCGGCTGGGCTGGCTGGTGGTGCCCGAGGGCACGCGCGATGCGATCACCGAACTGGTCGAGGTGACGCATTCCGGCGTCGCACCGTTCATCCAGCACGCCGGCCTGGCCGCAGTGCACGACACCGAGGTGGTGGAGCGCTTTCGTGCCCACTGCGCACGGGGCCGCACGCTGACCGGCGAGGCCTTGTCAGACCTGAACGGCGTGCACTACGTCGCCCCCGACGGCGCATTCTACGCCTTCGTCGGCGTTGAGGGCCTGCATGATAGTCTTGCGCTAGCGAAACGTCTGGTGGTAGATAACCTGGTCGCCGTCGCACCCGGCATCGCGTTCGGTGCGACCGGCGAGGGCTATCTGCGGATCTGCTTTGCCCAATCGGCGAAACGCATCGAACGCGCCCTTGGGCGGCTGCGCGACGGGCTGCGCCAAGCCACCGTCGATCCCGCGGGCGCCTGCTGATCCGTAACGTCAGAAAGGACATGCCGATGCGGCATCTCGCGTCAGTGGTGATTGCTGCGTTCGTGGTCCTCGCCGTTCCGGCCGCCGCGCAGCAATCTCCCGAGGCGCAAGAACCCCCCGACTTCTGGCATCGCGACACGCTCACCGGCGACTGGGGCGGGTTGCGGACGGTGCTCGCCGACCACGGTATTGCCGTCACGGCGTCATATACCGCCGAGCTATGGGCCAATGTGCAGGGCGGACTGAAGCAGGGCTCGGCCTATGACGGGCTGTTCCTGCCGCAGGTGGATGTCGATCTCGACAAACTGCTGGGCTGGCAGGGCGCCAGCTTCCGCGTGTCGATGATCCAGGGACACGGGCCGGCACTGTCGCCCGGCTGGGTCGGCAACCTGATGAACGTGTCCAACCTGGTGGTGATCCCGCCGGCGACGCGGCTCTACAATCTCTGGCTTCAGCAGAACCTGTTTGACGACAAGCTGTCGCTGCGCCTTGGCATGATGAACGTCGATGCCGAATTCGTTGTCAGCCAGACCGCATCGGTGTTTATGAACGGCACGTTCGGCTGGCCGGAATGGGCCGCCGCCGACCTGCCCGGCGGCGGCCCGGCCTATCCGCTGTCAGCGCCTGGCGTGCGCGTGAAGCTGCAGCCGGAGAAGGAAGGCTTCTACGCCATGGCGGCGGTGTTCAGCGGCGACCCGACCGGCCACGGCGGGTCGAATAATCCCGCCACACCGCTGCCCACCGGCACGGTGATCAGCTTCACCGGTGGCGCGTTCTTCATCGCCGAGACCGGCTACGCGGTGAACCAGGATAAGGACGCCAAGGGACCGCCGCTCGCGCTAAAACTCGGCACCTGGTACCACAACAGCGACCGCTTCCAGGATCAGCGCTTCGACGTGCTGGGCATCTCGCTTGCGAGCCCGGCCAGCGCCGGCATCCCGCGCGAGCACGCCGGCAACTGGGGCATCTACGGGATCGCCGACGTGACGCTGTATCAGGCAGAAGGCAGCAGCCTGTCTGCCTTTGTCCGCATGGCGGGCAGCCCGGGCGATCGCAATCTCGTGCAGCTCTACATGGATGCCGGCCTGGCGTACAAGGGGCTGATCCCAAGCCGCAGCGACGACACCGCGGGCATCGCGATCGGCTACACCCGGATCGGCGCCAATGCGCGCGGGCTCGATCACGACACGCAATTTTTCGGCAATCCGCTGTTCCCGATCCGCTCGCAGGAGGTGGTGCTGGAACTTACCTACCAGGCGCAGCTCACGCCGTGGCTGCTGTTGCAGCCTGACCTTCAACGCATCTTCAACCCAGGTGGCCACGTGCCAAATCCCGACGGTTCGATCCGGCGCGACGCGCTGGTGCTCGGGCTGCGCTCGACGATCACCTTCTGACGCGCTGGCCAAGCCTTCGGCACCGACCTAGACTTCGCGCAGAAAGTCCGCCGGGAGTCCAGGCATGCTGAACATCGAACCGACCGCTGCGGTACTTGGCGCGACAGTGCACGGCATCGACGTGCGGCAGATGAATGACGATGCATTTGCTGCGATCCTGTGCGCGCTTGGCCAGCATGGCGTGCTGCGCTTCCCGGGCCAGAAGCTCGACATCGGTGATCTGCGGCGGTTCTCCGAACGCTTCGGCGAAGTCCAGGGACCGAGCGCCGCAAACGAGCAGGACAACGTCGCCCATGTCGGCACTCTGTCGAACCTGAAGGAGAACGGCAAATACATCGGCGTCCCTGACGCCGGCCAGGACTGGCATACCGACATGTCGTATCGCGACGTGATGGGTTTCGTGAACGTGCTGTACGGCATCCGTATCCCGCGCCGCGACGGCGTTCCTCTCGGCGGCACCGAGTTCTCCAACATGCACGCCGCTTATGATGCGCTGCCGCCTGACATCAAGGACCGGCTGGCGGATGCCACGGCGACGCACGACTTCGCTAAGTTCTGGGACCACATGCGGCACGACCGGGCGAGCGAACGTCCACCGATGACCGAAGAGCAGCGCCGGCGCCGGCCGCCCG
>DASSRN010000604.1:0-2931 GCA_035701785.1 Acetobacteraceae bacterium
TCTCACAGAACCCCGGCATCAAGCCGCTTGGCGTATGGCGGTAGATGAACAGCAGCTCCCAGAAAGCCGTAAAGTCCTTGTCCTGCAGCGAGTTGAAGAATTCGCGGTTCCAGAAGCTCAGGATGACGGTCATGCCCACGAGCAGGAGACGCAGCGCAAGGATCGAGAGCAGCAGACCCCACGCCGACCACTTCTCCTCGGAGCGGAAGTAAGGCTTGGCCAGGCGCCAGGCATCACGGAGGAAAGGTCGGAGGCCTCGCATCGGTCAGTGTCTTTCTCCGGTGGGGTTGATCTTGCTTTGTAGCGCGTCCAGCCAGGTGGTCAGCCGCTGGCGGTTTACGCCAAGGTCGGAATATCCATACACGCTGCGCGAGTAGAGCGTGAGAGTGCTGGTGTCCGGCCCGAGTTCGCCGACCTGCGCCGTGACCAGATCAGGGAAGTTGAGCCAGGCGCTGCGGGCAACGAAGTGCGCCTGCCGCTCCACCGGATAGCTTGCGGCCAGGAAGGTGCGCGGCTGGGACAGCGCCACATCCACCACAGCCTGATACAGGTTCGCCGCAGGCACCGGGTAGGCGGGCGTAGTGATGTCCGGCGTCGGCGTGGTGCCGGGCGGGGCCGCGAGCGCGGTATTGGGGCTGTTCGGCCGGTGCAGCTTTGCCAGATCCATCGGCGCCGGCACGGGCAGCCCGGCAGCCCCGGGCGCGCCGCAGGCAGGCAACAACAGGCCGACGATCCAGGCAAGCGGCGTCATGCGGCGGGGGAATGGCGCGGATCGCCCGCGCGGGCAAGTTGCCGCCCGCTTACGGTCCGTTCATCGCAGTGTGGTGGAGTGCCGCACATGACTGATGGGGCGCCGCCGATGGATGGCCCTGCACCGTCGCAGCCTGCAGAACGCTGCATGCTGGGGCACCGCGTCTTCACCTCACTCGGCGACCCGCTGTTCCGGCGCGCCGAGACCGATGGCATGCCGGCCATGGTGGTGATGCTGGGGGAACGCCAGGCGGTGGTGCCGCTGCGCTCCTTGCAGCGCGAGTTCGGCATCGCGGACGAATCGCCGGACGGGCAGATGCTGGCGCTGATCGCCCAGTCGCTCGATTTCATCGCGGCGCTGCACATCGGCGACCTACTTCCGACCGAGGTGCTGAGCGGCCAGGCGAGCTGGGAACCGGACGAGGTGCACTTCCAGATCGCCAATGCGCGTCTGCAATGGCAGCTGGTGGGCTGGCTGAACTCCGGCACCGGGACGGACACGCCGGCGCTGGATGCCGAGGCGCTGCTGCAGGTGGCGGACGACCCGGCGCGCCGCCAGCTGGTGCAGGATGCGTTTACCAAGGCCGCTGAGACGCTGGGCCTGCCGTCGCGCGAGGCGGTGATCCAGCTGGTCGAGGAGCTGGCGCGCGAGCTGGCCTATATCGAGGCGCTGCGCGATCGACTGCTGCGCCGCGTGAAGGCCATGGCCGAGAAACTGGGCCGGGTGGCACAGGCGTATCGCGGGGATGGCTCCCATCTGGAGACGCTCACCCAGGTCCGGCGGCTCAGCGGCACGGCGCTGAAGCAGATCGGCCACCGCTTCGAGGAGCTCGATGCGCAGACCGGCGAGGTGATGGCGACGCTGCGCAACGTGGACAGCCAGCGGACGTTCATCCGCTCCAACCGCGACTGGCTGTATCGCACCCAGCGTGCCTGGCACCCGCTGCTGACCGAGTGGGATACCGCCGGCATCAGTTTCGACGAGGGCATGATGGCGCTGCTGGCCCGCAGCTATCAGTTCCTGGCACCCCGCTTCATGCCGGTGACCGAGTGGGCGTCGGTCACACGGCCGGCGAAGCGGAAGGCGGAGACGACGCGGCAGATGGTATGGTGATCAGACCCGCGTCAGCTTGCTCACTGCGCGATCGAACTGGGCGAGATAGATGTTCTCGTCGGCATCCAGCCAGATGCCGTGCACGTTGAACGCGCCCTTGTGCGGTTCGTCCGGCCCGAACTGCGCCAGCTTGCGTCGCTCCCTGGTCCAGATCGACACACCATCGGCGCCCGCGACATAGATCGCCTCGCGGCCGAACGCGAGGTCGCTTGGCATCTTGAAGCCGGTCCACACCGCGAGCACCTCGCCGGTGGGAGCGAACAGCTGGATGCGGTGGTTCTCGCGATCGCAGACATAGAGCTGGTCGTTGGCATCAGCGGTGATGAAGTGGACCAGCGCGAACTGGCCAGGGCCATCGCCCGGTTCGCCCCAGGCATGCTTCAGCTCGCCTGAGGGCGTGAAGCAGTGGACGCGGCGGTTGCCGTAGCCGTCGGAGACAAAGAACTCGCCGGTGGAGCCGAACGCGACGCCGGTCGGCATGTTGAACGGCTTGCCGTAGAACGTGGGATAGCACTCGCCGCGCGTCCCGATTGTGCGCAGCAGGGTGCCGTCGGGTTCGTGCTCGGTCACCGTGTGAAGGCCAGTGTCGGTGATCCAGACGTGGCCGGCAGGATCGATCGTCATGCCATGCACGAAACTGGAGAACTGCCCTTCGCCCCAGGACGTGACGAAGCTGCCCTCGGCGTCAAACACCAGCACCGGATGCGCCGCACGGCACAGCACGTAGACGTCGCCATTCGCCGCGGTCGCGCCCTTGACGCTGGTACGCGGAGGTCCTGGCAGCTTCGCATCGCCCAGGTTCCACCAGCGCGGCAGCCGCGCCCAGTCACGCTGGAAGCGATAGCGGTAGGAGCCGGTGCCGATGATGGTTTCATTCATTGTGGCGTTCCTCAATCAGTGCCGCTGGAACTCCTCCGGCCGCAGCCGCCGGGCCAGCCGGTCGAGCACGGCGTTCGCCATGCCGGGCTCGCCGCCGGTGAAGAAGCCGCGCGCGACGTCGAGATACTCGTTGATCACCACCTTGGCCGGCGGGCCACCCGACATCGCCAGTTCGGCGGCGCCGGCAC
>DASSRN010000605.1:0-2386 GCA_035701785.1 Acetobacteraceae bacterium
CTGCTGCCGAGCATTCACGGCTTCAAGGCGTGGTGCGAACCGGCCGGGCCGGCGCTGACGTCATGACCAGCACGGCCATTAGGCCCAAGTACACGGTCGGTGGACTGGACTTTGCCCATCACGGGGCGGTGAGATCAGGCGCGGATCCAGAAGGGCGGCTCCGAGACGATAAAGTCGAGAGCGTCGTCTAGCGAGAGGACGGCGCCAAAAGGTCCCGCCGGACCCCAAGCATCGCGGCGCCACCACAGCACCTCGAAGCGGTCGTCCTGCGGCATCGGCTTCAGCCTGGCAACAGGGGCGCCGGTGCGGGCAGATGATAAGCTGTAGCCGCCGCGGAGCTTGCGAACACTGACGCCGCCGCGCGGCCAGGGATAGGCCGCAATCCGCTCGAGCACAGGATCAGTCGGCGACACCACGATCTTCTCCGGCCCCGCTCCGTTTGGCCTGCAGACACCGCATCATCGCAGGAGGTCTGTCATGGTTCGCCCCGATCTGCATCTGCCGCAAGCCTTCGTTGCCTGGCTGGCGCCCTTCCTCGCCGCCTTCTGCCAACGCAGTCGCGACACCGCCGCGGCGCTGGCGGTCGGCGCCCTGCTGGCGATCGGGCCGCGCACGGTCACCAACTGCCTGCGCGCCCTCGGTCTGGCCGAGCACCCGAGCTTCACCGCCTTTCACCGCGTGCTCAACCGCAATGTCTGGTCCGGCTTCGCGCTGGGCCGAACCTTGCTGCGGCTGCTGGTGCCTGCTTTTGAACCGGGCCGGCCATTCGTCGTCATCGGCGTTGATCATACCCTGGAACGTCGCCGCGGCCGGCGCATCAAGCCCGCCAGCCAGTTCCACGACGCGGTTCGCTCCACCGGCAAAAATGAAGTCACCAGCCGGGGTCTGCGTTGGATCAGCGCGATGCTGTTGGTCAAGGTGCCGTTCGCCGGTCGCATCTGGGGACTGCCGGTACTGACCGCGCTGACGCCGTCCAAGGATTGGTGCGAGCATCACAAGCAGCGCTACCGGCCGGTGACCCAATGGGCCGAGCGTCTGCTGCTGACGCTGCACCGCTGGCGACCGGACCGCGTGATCGTGGCCGTCATGGACGGCGAATTCGCTGCCATCGACCTGCTGCACCGACTGCGTCGATACATGGTCGTCATCACCCGGCTGCGGCTGGACGCCTGCCTGTTCGATCCTCCTTCGGAATACAAAGGACGCGGCCGGTATCCCAAGAAAGGCGCGCGGCAACCGTCGCTGAAGGCGCGCATCACTGACCCTGCCACGGTGTGGAAGCGAGCTGTGCAGGCCAGTCGCACATCCTGGCGAACCGGCGGCTGGATCGAGTATGCGTCCGGAACGGCGCTGTGGTACCACAGCGGCAAGCCGCCGCTTCCGATCCGCTGGGTGCTGGTTCGTTATCCCGACAAACGTCATGACACCGAGGCCTTTCTGTGCACCGACACCCAAATGGGCCCGGTTGATGTGCTCGACTGCTACAATCGCCGCTGGTCGATGGAAACGACCTACGAAGAAGCGCGCCCCTCGCCTGGCCATTCCACCAGGCTTTGCCTGGCGGAACCTTTGCCAGTCTCGCCCATCTCGGCGTCGAGACCCAGCGCCAGTGGTCGGACCCGGCGATCTTCCGCACCACGCCGCTGCTGTTCGGCCTGTATTCGTTGGTCACCCTCTACGTCCAGCAGAACGCCGAGCGGCTGGCACTGTCGCCGCGCCGGGCCGCCTGGTATCCCAAACCGGCGGCCACCTTCGCCGATGCTCTGGCGCGTCTGCGCCAGCATGTCTGGTTCGAGCGTTTCGCCGCGTCGGCCGGTACCCCCGATATGACGGAAATCTTCCCGCCCGACCTGCAACGACTGATCCAGCTCGCGTGCTACGCGCCCTGATCTGAGACTTCAGCCAAGAGCCGCGGAGAAATAGGCATCTCAAGCGGGAGCCTCGGAGGGAAAAGTCGGGTTCAGAGCCGATTTTCTGAATCCGAGCCTGACCTCACGGGCGCTGCAATGGGCAAAGTCCAGTAACACCCAAAACGAGAAATCCCTTTACCAACAGAGCTTTATCGATTTCCGGTGTTACCCGGAAATCGCACTTTTTGAACCACGCCCTTGTACTTATCGACCGGACCACCGCCGGCCAGGGTCAAGGTAAGCAAGGTATTCCGCATCTCAGGGAGTGCAAGAGCCTGCAGCAGGTCCGCCACCCCCTTTTGCGGCAGCAAGTTACCAATGAAAAGCAACCGGAACGATGTTCCGTTGGGCTGCGGCTTTCGAGGCCCGGTCGTTTCTGGGACGCCATTATGGATTACACTGACAGCGTGCGGCGTAACGCCCAGCGTCTCAACCAGCCCACGTTTCCACTTCTCCCCAACAACAATACAATGGTC
>DASSRN010000606.1:0-4672 GCA_035701785.1 Acetobacteraceae bacterium
AAGCGTCGGTTAAATGGGCGCATGACGAGTTGGTGAAGATCTACTCGGCGTAAGACGTGCCGCGCGGGAGTACGGCTCCCGCAATCAACAAAAACAGGGAGAGCGACGATGCAGCGTATCGATCGGCGCGGTCTGCTGAAGATGTCCGGCCTCGCCGGAATCCTTGCGTCCGGCCGTGCTCCGGCCTTCGCCCAGGGCACCACACTGCAATGGCTGAAATTCGTCGACTTCGTGCCGATTTCCGATCAGCTGCTGCGCAGCAAGATCAAGGACGAATGCAAGAAGGCACTCGGCATCAATCTCAGTATCGAGACCATCAACGGCGACGGCATCCAGGCGCGGATCAGTGCTGCAATCCAGGCAAAGTCTGGCCCTGACATCATGATGGCGGCGAGCAATTGGGCACAGCTCTATGCCGAGAGCCTGGTCGATGTCAGCGACATCGCCGAGGAGGTCGGCAAGGCGCAGGGCGGCTATTTCCCCACCGCGCACGACATTGCGTTTGATGGCAAGCGATGGATTGCCATGCCGTTCACCATCCTCGGGGCGCTGCTGGCCAACCGCACGTCGTGGTTCGCCGAGGTCGGCGTGACGCCAGACAAGTTCCCGGCAACGTGGGACGAATACCGCGCTGTCGGCAGGCAGATGAAGCCGAAGAGCCACCCGTACGGCCAGACGCTCGCCCATGCCTTCGGTGACGGGCCGGCGTTCTGGTATCCCTATCTGTGGTCATGGGGCGGCAAGGAGGTGGAGGCCGACGGCAAGACAGTCGTGCTGAACAGCAAGAATACTGTGGAATCGGTGAAATATGCGGTGTCGTTCTGGAAGGAGTGCTACGACGAAGGCGCGATGTCGTGGGATGACGCCGGCAACAATAGGGCGTTCCTCGCCAACACCATCAGCTCGACGCACAACGGCGCTTCGATCTACCTGCTCGCCAAGGCCAAGGGCGACACCTACATGACGGAGAAGGACAAGCCGCTGAAAGACGACACCTTCCATTCACCGCTGCCGAAGGGGCCGGCGGGCCAGTTCAGCTACCACGTGCCGTTCTCCAACCTGGTGCCGAACTACACGCCGAACCGCAAGCCGGCGATCGACTTCCTGCGCTGGTTCCACAGCAAGGAGATCTACGGTCAGTGGTTCACCTCGCAGCAGGGGTTCTCCACCGGCACCACGCGGCTGTGGGAGAACGATCCGGTGTGGCAGGAGGATCCCGTCATGGCCCCGTTCCGCACCGCGGCGGAGAGCGGCCACTTCGCCGGCTACGCCGGTCCTGCCGGCCGCGCAGCCGCTGAGGCGATCAGCAAGTTCATCATCGTCGACATGTACGCCAAGGCTGTGCAGGGCACGCCGCCCGAAGACGCCGTGAAATGGGCGCACGACGAGATGGTGAAGATCTACGCCTGAAGTCTTGGCTGCCGGCTACTTGATCTTGCCCATCTTGCGCAGGCTCGCCTCCACCGTGCCCATCAATCCGGTATACGGCCGCGCGTTCGACAGGTCGCGGATCTGGCCGATCTTCTCGGCCACCATGTCCAGCGTCACCGGCTGGTCCGGATCGAACTGCACGCCCTCCGACTGGAAATACTGCACCCGCGCGTAGTTGCCGGCGGTCGCTGCGATGATCTCGCCGCTGGCGTTGCACTCCTCGCTGCACAGCCAGGCCACCGCCGGCGAGACGAACTCGGGGCGCATGAACTTCACCAGGTCCGGCGGCAGCAGCCCCTCGGTCATCCGCGTGTGCGCCGACGGCGAGATCGCGTTGCACAGGATGTTGTATTTCGCGCCCTCGAGCCGAAGTACGTTGATCAGCCCGTTCACCGCCATCTTCGCCGCGCCATAGTTGCTCTGGCCGAAATTGCCGACCGTGCCGGAGCCCGACGTGGTGACCACGATGCGTCCATACTGCTGCTTGCGCATCACCGGCCAGGCTGCCTTGGTGCAGTAGACCGTGCCCATGAAGTGCACCTGAACGGTGAACTCGAAGTCGTCCATCGGCATGTTGTTGAACGCCTTGTCGCGCAGGATGCCGGCGTTGTTCACCAGGATGTCGCAACGGCCCCAGGTGTTCACCGCGGTATCGACGATGTTCTGCGCGCTCTTCATGTCGGCAACAGAATCGTAGTTCGCCACCGCCTGGCCGCCGGCGGCCTTGATCTCGGCCACCACCTTGTCGGCCACCGCATGCTCGCCACCACGGCCATCGACCGCGCCGCCCGGATCGTTCACCACCACCTTCGCACCGCGGCTCGCCAGCAGCATGGCGTGCGAGCGGCCAAGCCCGGCGCCGGCGCCGGTGACGATAGCGACGCGGTCGTCGAAGCGGATGGTCATGAACGGGTCCCCTTCTGGTCGGATGATGGTTGCCGGCGTATCCTACTGCCCAGTAATCCCGAGAGGCCACCCATGAGCTATCTGCGCAGCGGCATCTTCCTGGCGCCGTTCCACAACCTTCCCGAGAACCCGACTCTCGCGCTGGAACGCGACATGGAGCTGCTGTGCCACCTGGATAAGCTCAACTACCACGAGGCGTGGATCGGCGAGCACCATTCCGGCGGCTTCGAGATCATCGCCGCACCGGAGATGTTCATCGCCGCCGCCGCCGAACGCACGCGGCACATCAGGCTGGGCACCGGCGTCGCGTCGCTGCCGTACCACAATCCGTTCATGCTCGCTGACCGCATGGTGCAGCTCGACCACATGACGCGCGGGCGCGCGATGTTCGGCGTCGGCCCTGGCGCACTGGTGCATGACGCGCTGAAGATCGGCATAAGGGCGGCGGACCAGCGGCGCATGATGAACGAATCGCTCGACGTGATCATGCGGCTGATGAAGGGCGAGATCGTCACCGAGAAGACCGACTGGTACAGCCTGGCTGACGCGCAGCTGCAGCTGCCGTGCTACACGCAGCCTTTCATGGAGATGGCGGTCGCCGCGTCGCGTTCGCCCACGGGCGCGCTGGCCTCCGGGCGGCACGGCATCGGCATGCTGTCGATCGGCGGCACCAGCCCCGAGGCGATGGCGAAGCACACGCAGAACTGGGGCCTGTATGAAGAGCAGGCGCGGCTCAACGGCCACGTGCCGGACCGCGCGAAGTGGCGCGTGGTCACGCTGATCCATGTCGCCGAGACGCGCGAGAAGGCGCGTGAGAACGTGCGCTTCGGCATCGACGCATTCCGCGACTACTTCAGCGACGTCGGCACCTTCCCGATCGTGCCGCCCGATATCAAGGACCCGTACGAGTTCTTCGTCGAAAGCGGCGCCGGCTGCATCGGCACGCCGGATGACGCGATCGCCTATATCGAGAACCTGCTGGCAGGCTCCGGCGGGTTCGGCGCGATCATGGAGCTGGCGCACAACTGGGCCGACTGGGAGGCGACCAAGCGGCACTACGAACTGATGGCGCGCTTTGTCCATCCGCACTTCCAGCGTTCGCGCGAACTGCGCCGCGTATCCTATGCCTATGCCAAGGACCACCACGAGGAGTTCACCGGTCAGTCGGCAGCAGCGGTGCAGGCGGCGATCGATCAGCTGGCTACGCGCAAAGCAGCGGAGTAACCCGCATGCCGGATACCATCCCGCTCCACTCGGATGCCGCTACGCGAGGTGTCTGGAACGGCGACGTCACGCGCGTGCCGTTCTGGGTCTATCGCGACGCGAGCCTGCCGAAGCTCGAGCAGGAGCGGGTGTTCGAAGGCCCGGCGTGGAACTTCCTGTGCCTCGAAAGCGAGATCGCCGAGCTAGGCGACTGGCGCACCACGGTTGTCGGACGCATGCCGGTGGTGGTGGTGCGCGACGCCGACGGCTCGATCGCCGCATTCGAGAACCGCTGCGTGCATCGCGGCGCGCTGATCTGCCTGGACAACGCCGGGCGCGGCGCGAAGGACTTCCAGTGCGTCTACCACGCCTGGCGCTACGACCTGCGCGGCAACCTGCGCTCGGTCGCGTTCCAGCGCGGGGTGAACGGCAAGGGCGGCATGCCGCCCGACTTCCGGGTGGAGCAGCACGGTCCGCGCAAGCTGCGCCTCACGACGCTGCACGGGCTGGTGTTCGGCACGTTCTCCGACGCGACCCCGCCGATCGAGCAGTTCATCGGTCCCGACGTGCTGGCACGCTTCGACCGCGTGCTGGGCGGGCGACAGATGGAGATCATCGGCCGCTTCGTCGAGGTGCTGCCGAACAACTGGAAGATGTACGCCGAGAACGTGCGGGATTCCTACCACGCCAGCCTGCTGCATCTGTTTTTCGCCACGTTCAAGCTGAATCGGCTGAGCCAGGGCGGCGGCCTCACGGTCAGCGACAACGGCGGCTGCAGCGTGTCCGAGACCATCGCGCCCACCGAGGCAGACGATCGCAGCTATGCCGGAATGCGCTCGGTCGACGACGACTACCGGCTGGAGGACATGCGGCTGGTCGACGTGTTGGACGAGCACCCGGACCGCGTGCGGCAGCAGATCGTCACCGTGTTCCCCAACTTCGTGCTGCAGAAGACGCAGAACGCGATGGCGCTGCGGTTCTTCACGCCGGCCGGCGTCGATCGCACGAACCTGGAGTGGATCTATTTCGGCTATGCCGACGACACGCCGGAGATGCGCCAGCGCCGGCTGCGCCACCTGAACCTGGGCGGACCGGCGGGGTTCGTGTCGATGGAGGACGGCTGCGTCGGCGG
>DASSRN010000607.1:0-6410 GCA_035701785.1 Acetobacteraceae bacterium
GGAGTCGGCGGCAATAACGGCGATCCCAATACCCTCTACTTCACCGACGGGATCAACGGCGAGGCGAACGGGCTGTTTGGCGCCATCTTCGCGAACGGGAACGGCTCGTAGGACTTCGCGGTCGACTGCCGTTTTGACGAAAGGTCACGGGGGGCAACAAAGGCGTCAACGCTAGTGCCGGCTCTCCTGAGATAAGCACCGCTGGTGCATGATCGAGGTCACCAGCGCGTGGTCGGAACGAGGTTGAGCCTTCTTGGGGGTGCCTCTCTGCAATGAGGCGCACCGTCTGGTTCGATCGTTCCGCCGCAGGGAATTCACGCCGAATGGTTGGTTATTGAGCGGGAATTTTTGCGCAGGCGCGGCGTCTGTGCCGATAGAGAGAGCGGGCGGTCCCTGAAGAGCCGGATGCACTGGTCGGGACTGCTGAAAAAAAGAGCGACGTCCCGAGGACGTCGCCGAGGTGGAAGAGTAAAGAGAGAGCCCGCGCGCCGGCAAGATCGGCTGCGTGGGCCTTTGACCCTAATGTGAATATTAGTCATTGTCAACGTTTTCCCAGCGGCGGGTCGGATTTGTCCCTGCTGGGCGGTAGAAGACGTTCCGGAATGTGAACCAAGCCTCACGGTGCGGCCGGCCAGGACGGGTGTCGGATCAGGTTTTCTCGTCCAATCGCGGCATCAGGTCGCTGGCGAGCGCCTGAAGCGTGGCGGGATCCGTCCACCCGGCGATGACATAGGCGTACCCATTTCGCTGCCACGAGATCTGCTGGAGGTCCTCTCGTCCGGCGACGCGCGGCGGTTCATCGGGGCCGGGTGCCAGGGTTATGCACAGAGCGATGGGCTGATGCTCCTTGCCTGGCCAGTGGAATACGAGATCGGCCACAGGGGCCCCGTCAACCACCAGAAGGCGAGCCCCGGCGAACTGCAAACCATGGCTGGAGAGGTCAGGCACATGCAGCCGCCGGTGCAGCCGGTCGCCCAGCCAGCTCTCGATATGCGCGGTTTGCGATGCCGGCACCTCGACCTGATGGATCGTCTCGCGGGCGTAGGCGGTATGGTAGTCGGCAATCTCATCCAGCAGGCGATCGATCGGCGAAGCCTGCGCCTCGATCGCTGGCACGCCGCCACTTCCGCCCCGCAGGACCCATCCCGTGAGTGTACCGGCCCCCGTCAAGCCGATCGCCATTACGAGGCCGGCGGCCAGCCGCCACACGCTCCAGCGGGGCTGCTGTTGCGCCAGGCGCTGCTGCAGCATCCGCTGGAGGTTCAGCTGGATCGGTATCGGCTCCATGGCGACGTGGGCAAACGCCGCC
This sequence comes from Acetobacteraceae bacterium, assembly GCA_035701785.1. Taxonomy (GTDB): domain Bacteria; phylum Pseudomonadota; class Alphaproteobacteria; order Acetobacterales; family Acetobacteraceae; genus JAMXLO01. The sequence continues at coordinate 1,310 of DASSRN010000607.1, forward strand.
TGCAGAGTATCCCGTTGCTTGATGTAATGGCGGACACGCCGCGCGGTGTCTGAGTGGGCCAGCAGATAGCGACGGATCGCCGCGTTGCGTTCGGGGTCCAGCTGGCCGTCGACATAGGCGTGGAGCTCGGTCTCGGGGATCGCGACGCCCGTTCCGCCGAAAAATGCTCTGTGCGGCATCAGGCGAATCCCGGTTCGGGAGGTGGGGCACCGTCAGTCTGAAGCAGCCGCTCGCGGCCACTGGCCAGCAGTTCCATCACCGAGCTGGTGGACATCTTCAGGACTGTCGCGGCCTCCCCATAAGTAAGATTCTCCACCGAAACGAGAAGAAGGACGCAGCGTTGCCACTCCGGGAGGCGATCGAGGCGTCGCATCAGATCTAGCTGGCGCGCCGAGTCGTCCTGGCCTGGCTTCCCGCCGGGCGCCAGCGCGGGGCTGGCTGGCATCGCTCTGTCCAGTGGCCGGAAGCGCTTCTGAGCAAGCCTTTTGGCCAGGGCGTGCTGAAGAATGGCAAACAACCGGGGTTTTACGTCGCCATCAGTTTGCAGGGTGTGCAGCTTGTCCAAAGCCTCATTGAGGCACTGGTAAACGGCATCATCGGCCGCTTCCCGGTCGCGCAGAAGAGCCGCGGCATACCGGCGCAGCGCCGGGATACAGCCCTCGATGGTACCGAGGATGTTCTTTGCCGGGCTGTCGTGATCTCGACCGGGCTCTCGTCCTGCTAGCGATCTCCTGGCAGGCGTTCGGCTGATGCTAGGTACGTACATAACATGATATCGCGCATTCTCAATCCGGGAGAGTTATAATATGATTCCCGACCCAAGACCAAGTGAATTGTGCCGCTGAGACAGCGCATTCGGTACCCTCGCGAACTCCGCGCTCCCAGCATCATCATCATCTACTGCTTCATCTTCCGGAACCGCTGCGCTGAACCCCCGTTAGGCCAGTGTCCCTGTTGGCACTGCGGAAGGTCATGGCGGCAACTTACCTGATAACCGGCGGCGCGGGCTTCATTGGTCGGGCACTCTGCACCGAGTTGGCGAAGTCTGGCAGCCGTATTCGTGTGATCGACAGTTTGGTTCCGCAGGTTCACGCCGAAACGACGTATCCGCTGCCCGCCGGGACCGAATTCTTGTGTGCAGACCTGCGTGATGGCGATCAGCTCGAGCAGGCCCTTTGCGGCGTCGACGGGGTCTTCCATCTCGCTGCCGAGGTCGGCGTCGGCCAGAGCATGTACGAGATTGAGCGCTATGTAGGCGGCAACGACCTCGCCACCGCGGTGTTGCTAGAGCGGCTCGCACAGCGGCCGGTGAAACGCCTCGTTGTCGCGTCTTCGATGAGCGTCTATGGAGAAGGCCTGTATCGCAACGCAGCCGGTGAACGGTGCTGTCCGGTCCGGCGCAGCATGGGCCTGACAGACCCACAATGGGACCCTGTCGCCCCTGATGGTGAACCGCTCGTGCCGGTGCCGACGGACGAAGCGAAACCAGTAGCGCTCGCCTCAATCTATGCGCTCACCAAATACATGCAGGAGCAGAGCTGCCTGATTGTCGGCTCCGCCTACGGTATCGAGGTCGTGGCTCTGCGGCTGTTCAATGTGTTCGGTGTGGGGCAGGCGTTGTCAAATCCCTATACCGGAGTGCTGGCGAACTTCGGCGCCCGACTGGCCAACGGCGAGCCGCCCCTGGTGTTCGAGGACGGCCAGCAGCGCAGGGACTTCGTGCACGTTCGCGACGTGGCCCGCGCTTTCCGGCTGGCGATGCAAAGTCCGGCTGCCGCGGGGCATACGTTCAACATCGGCAGCGGTCATTCGTACACCATAGCACAGGTCGCCGGGTTGCTGGCGGCCGCACTCGGTGTGCCCGATGTGGCGCCGCGCCTGCTGCACAAGGCACGCACCGGCGACATCCGCCACTGCTTTGCCGACATCACCAAGGCCCAGCGGCTCCTCGGCTACCGCCCCCAACCACCGGCTGGAGGACTCGCTCGATGAACTCGCCTCCTGGATCGAGGCTTCGCAGGCGGTCGACCGCAGTGAAGAGGCGAGGCTGCAACTCGAAGAACGCGGCCTCGTGACATGACCGAGCTGCGGTCGACGCACAGCGTCAGCGTTACGCATGCCAAAAACCCGATCGTCGTATTCGGGGGCGCCGGATTCATCGGCACCAATCTGGCCAGCCGGCTGTTGGAGGTTGGTGAGGACGTCGTGGTGTTCGACAACCTGAGCCGTCCGGGGGTCGAGCGCAATCTGACTTATCTGAAACAAGCGTTTGGCCGGCACCTGTCTGTGGTGTTGTCCGATGTTGGCGACCTGGGCGCGGTCGAGAAGGTGGTGACGAGGGCGAAAGCGGTATTCCATTTGGCGGCGCAGGTCGCAGTCACCTCGAGTCTGGCCGATCCGATGCATGACTTCGCGGTGAACGCGCAGGGTACGCTCACGATCCTTGACGCCATTCGGCGCGTCTCCCCTGAAGCGCCGATTGTATTCGCAAGCACCAACAAGGTGTACGGCTCGCTGGACGACATCAGCGTGGAGGACGTCGGCCAGCACTATCTGCCGATTGATCGCACCACCCGCGAGTTCGGCATAGACGAAACCCGCAGGCTCGACTTCTCCACGCCGTACGGCTGCTCCAAGGGAGCCGCCGATCAGTATGTACTTGACTACGCGCACTCGTTCGGCCTCCGCACCGCGGTGCTGCGCATGAGCTGCATCTATGGCCCGCATCAATGTGGCACCGAGGACCAGGGCTGGGTGGCGCATTTCGTCGCTGCCGCTCTGCGAGGGGAACCGATAACGATCTACGGTGACGGCAAGCAGGTGCGCGACGTCCTGCATGTCGACGATGCCGTCGCCGCATATCGTGCCGTGCTCCGCGACATCGACCGTGTCAGCGGGCAGGCTTTCAACCTGGGCGGCGGCCCCACCAATGCTGTCAGCCTGCGGACTGTGCTCGAAGAGATTGCCGACTACACGGGCAGCGGGCCTACTTATCGCCGAGAAGGCTGGCGCACCGGCGATCAGTTGTATTTCGTCGCCGATACGCGGCGGCTGCGGAATGCGGTTCCGTGGCAGCCGACGATCGGCTGGCGCGACGGATTGCGCTCACTTGCCGCATGGATGAGTGCGCAGGGCATCGGGACGTCGACCGCTGTTGGTACGAAGAACCGGCGGACCGTGCACGCATGAGAGTCGCGCTGGCAAATCCTCGCTGGAATTTCGACGGCAGCATCTACTTCGGATGCCGTGAGCCGCATCTGCCCCTCGAGCTCGCCTATGCCAAAGCGCAGCTGGAGCGCGATGGGCACGACGTGCTGATGTTGGACGGGCACTTGTTCGACCGCTCGCATGACTCACTTGTCGCCGACATCGCTGCCTTCGGTGCTGAGATGACGGTGATCACCACGGCGCCGACCTACCTCTTCTGGCGCTGTGCGCCACCGGAACTGCGCGTCCCTGCGGCGTTTCTGCGTAGCCTGGGAGATGCCGGCGGCAGGACCGTCGCAGTTGGGCCCCATGGGTCGGTCACGCCCGGCACGACGCTGCGCAAGCTGGGCGTCGATGCCGTGGTGCGCGGTGAATGCGAGGAGGTGATCGCCGAACTCGCATCTGCGCCGGACTGGTCGCGGCTGGGCGGAATCGCCTTCGAGGACGCTGAAGGCCTGCGTCTCGTCGGCAGCCCCGCGGCGACGCGGTTCGTCGACCTGCCGGCGGTCGCCTGGCCTGACGAATGGCTGCATCGGCACCGCCATCACCATCATCGCTTCGATGATGCGCAGCATGGGCACGGCGCCGAAGTGGAAGCATCGCGCGGCTGTCCATACAATTGCAGCTTCTGCGCTAAGATCGACTATCGCGACAGATACCGCCGCCGGGGCTTGGCGTTCCTGCTGGAAGAGATTGACGCGCTGATCGACCAGGGTGTCGGCTATCTCTACTTCATCGACGAGATCTTCCTGCCGCAGCGGCCGCTGCTTGAAGCGCTGGTGCAGCGGCCGGTCAAATTCGGCGTGCAGACCCGCATCGACCTGTGGAAGCCCGACCTGCTCGAACTACTTGGCCGTGCCGGCTGCGTCTCGATTGAGGCCGGCATTGAAAGCCTGACCGCCGAGGGTCGTGAGGTGCTGGCAAAGCGTTGCCGCATGGAGACCGAGGACCTTGCACAGCTGCTGTTCATTGCCCGCCGCCACGTGCCGTTCGTGCAGGCGAACCTGATCGGTATGGAACAGGACAACGACGCACTCGTCGCCTATTGGCGCGATCGGCTCATCACGGGCGGCGTGTGGGCAAATGAGCCGGTGCCGCTGTATCCTTATCCCAGCTCGCCGGGTTACCGCGCCCTGTGGGGCGAGCCGGACGACAGCGCATGGGAGCGGGCGCACGAGCACTACCTGGCCGCCTTCACCGCGTTCAGCGACATCCAGGAGGAACGGCCCGCGTCACTCGCACAGCTGGAGGATCAGTGCTGCGGGTGATGATGACCGTCGATGCGGTGGGCGGTGTCTGGCGATATGCCGTCGACCTCGCGCACGCGCTGCAAAGGGTGGGCGCCGAATGCCTGCTGGTCGGTCTCGGCCCCGCTCCGAGCGAAATCCAGCGTCGAGAGTGCGACGCGCGTGGTATCGCGCTGACCTGGACCGATGAACCGTTGGACTGGATGGAGGAGGAAGCGGCGCTCGACGGCACGGGTGATGCGCTGGTGGCGCTCGCGCGAGAATGGGGCGCCGACGTTCTGCACCTGAACGCTGCATCGCAGGCCGCCGGCATGCCTTGCGCGCTGCCGGTGGTGGTCACGTCGCACTCTTGTGTTGCGACCTGGTGGGCGGCGGTGAAAGGCACGCCCCTACCACCCGGATGGCGCTGGCAGCAGGCGCTGACCGCGCGGGGCCTCGCACGAGCCGATGCGGTCATGGTGCCGACTGCGAGCCATGGCCGGGCCATTGCGGATGTATATGGCACTGGTGTCCGTCGCCATATCGTTGCAAATGCGACCGACGATGCGGAAGCGAGCGGCGAACGTCGCGCCTGCGTGCTCGCCGCCGGGCGCTGGTGGGACGCGGCAAAGAACGTACGAACGCTGGATGCAGCGGCAGCGGTGTCA
>DASSRN010000608.1:0-12334 GCA_035701785.1 Acetobacteraceae bacterium
TGGCCGGACATCTTGCCGATCCAGTAGTAGAAGCCGGCGAAGATCGAGAACACCGCACCCAGCGACAGCACGTAGTGGAAGTGCGCCACCACGTAATAGGTGTTGTGCACGATCTGGTCGATGCCGGCATTGGCCAGCACCACGCCCGTGACGCCGCCGACGGTGAACACGAACAGGAAGCCGATCGCCCATAGCATCGGCGTCTTCAGTTCGACCGAGCCGCCCCACATCGTGGCGATCCAGGAGAAGATCTTGATGCCGGTCGGCACCGCGATGACCATGGTGGCGGCCATGAAGTAGGCGCGGGTATCGACGTCGATGCCCGAGATGAACATGTGGTGCGCCCAAACCACGAAGCCGATCACCCCGATCGCCACCATCGCATACGCCATGCCCAGATAGCCGAACACCGGCTTGCGGCTGAAGGTCGAGATCACATGGCTGATGATGCCGAAGCCCGGCACGATCATGATGTAGACCTCGGGGTGGCCGAAGAACCAGAACAGGTGCTGGAACAGCACCGGATCGCCACCGCCTGCCGGATCAAAGAATGCGGTGCCGAAGTTGCGGTCGCAGATCAGCATGGTGATCGCACCGGCCAGCACCGGGATCGACAGCAGCAGCAGGAACGCCGTCACCAGAATCGACCAGACGAACAGCGGCATCTTGTGCAGCGTCATGCCGGGTGCGCGCATGTTGAAGATCGTGGTGATGAAGTTGATCGCGCCCAGCAGCGAACTGGCACCGGCGAGATGCAGCGAGAACAGCGTGCAGTCCATGCCGAGGCCGGTCTCGTAGGTGGCGTTGGACAGCGGCGGATACAGCGTCCAGCCCGACCCTGATTCACCCATGAAGAGGCCAGTGACGATCAGGCAGAACGCCGGCGGCAGCAGCCAGAAGCTGATGTTGTTGAGCCGCGGGAACGCCATGTCGGGTGCGCCGATCATCAGTGGCACGAACCAATTGCCGAACCCGCCGATCAGCGCCGGCATGACCGAGAAGAAGATCATCAGCAGCCCGTGCGAGGTGATGATCGTGTTCCAGGTCTGCCCGTCGGTGACCACGTGGTTGCCCGGGAAATTGAGCTGCGCCCGCATGATCTCCGACAGGATGCCGCCCACCAGGCCGCCCATCACGGCAAAGCAGATGTAGAGCGTGCCGATGTCCTTGTGGTTCGTGCTGCACAGCCAGCGCGTCAGGAACGCTGGCTTGTGGTCGTGATGGTCGTGAGCGTGGTCGTGGGTGGTTGCCGACATCGTCCGTCTCCTTCAGGCACCGACCGCGCAGGTCAGCGCCGAACCTCTGCCGCGGCGAGTTGCCGTGTCGTCTGTCCTGCGTCCGAGAACTTGGTCTTCGCCTCGGTCACCCAGGCCTCGAACTCCTGCTGTGGCACCGCATGCACCACGATCGGCATACGGCTGTGGTTGGTGCCGCAGATCTGGTTGCACTCACCATAAAATGTGCCGGGCTGATCCACCCGGAACCAGGTCTCGATCGTCCGACCCGGTATCGCATAGCGTTGCACGCCAAGCGGCGGCACGAACCAGCTATGGATCACGTCGGTGCTGGTCTGCAGCACGCGGATGTTTTTGCCCACCGGCACCACGAGCTGGTTGTCCACCTCCAGCAGCCGGCGCTGGCCGGGCTTCAGCTGATCGTCGGGGATGATGTAGCTGGTGAAGTCGATGTTGTTGTTGTCCGGGTAGCTGTATTCCCAATACCACTGGTGCCCCGTCACCTTGATCGTCAGATCGGCGTCGCGCGTGCGATCCTCATAGTAGACCAGCCGGAACGACGGGATCGCCATGATCACCAGGATCAATACCGGGACCACGGTCCAGGCGATCTCCAGCACCGTGTTGTGCGCGGTGCGCGTCGGCACCGGATTTCGCCGGGCGTTGTAGCGCCACATCACCCAGACCAGCAGCGCACCGACAAACAGGGTGATCAGCGTAATGATCACCAGCACGAGGTTGTGCAGCCAGATCTGCTGGTCCTTCACCGGACCGAAGCCCGGCTGCATGCTCATTTCCCACGGCCGCGGTGCGCCCACAACCTGCGCCAGCGCCACCCCTCCCGGCAGGGCGATCATCATCAACGCGGCAAGCAGCCGCCGATACAGCGATTTCGGCCGATTCATCCCGCCTCGGTCCCCCACTCCGGACCCGTCTCGGGCCGGCTCTCCGAGCCGTGGCCTACCGGACCCGGTGCGCGAGATCAAGGGATGGCGCCGGTCTCTTACGCCTGGATGCGAACCAGCTTGAAGATGCCGAACGGCGGCACCGGGGTCGTTGCCAAGTGTGGCAGGTCCTCCGGTCCGAACAGCGCCTCGACGGTGAAGTGGGGATGCCAGCCGAGTGCGCGCGAGGCCGGGGCGAGACCCTTCTCGATCCACCACAGCGGTCCGTTCTCGGCGGCAAAATGGCCGACGAACAGCAGATTGCCGCCCGGCCGAACCACCCGTCGCATCTCGGCCAGCAACTCGCGAGGGTGCGGCACCACCGAGGCGACGAACATCGCCACCGCCGTATCGAACGAACTGTCGGCGAAGTCGGTGGCCTCGGCGTCCATCTCTCGCAGCGCGGCCACATTGCGGATCTCGCGGTCGGTGACGCGGCGGCGTGCCTGCGCCAGCATCTCGGCCGACAGATCGATGCCGGTGACCCGCCGGTCGGCTGAGTAATACGGCAGCGCCAGCCCGGTGCCGACGCCCACCTCCAGCACATCGCGGCCCGGCAGGCGGTTCACCAGCGCCACGGCGCGCCGGCGCGCCAGCAGGCAGATGCCGCCGAACACCGCGTCGTATACCCCGGCCCAGCGCCGGTACGCAGCGCGCACAGCCTCGGCGTCCATCGCGGCTCCCGGCCGGGAGCGCCGCTCCAGTATATCGCTCATCTAAGGTCGTTCTCCTCCCGGACCGTGAGGCGGCAGAGGCGCACGATTCGTCTGGCGTCGTGGGTTTGTAACGCGATACCCACCCGGTTGCACAACCCCACCCGGGGCGCCTCACGCGCCCTTGCGGCAGATATACGCAAAAGCTGGCGGGACGTTCCCCCAGACCACCCGCGAGCGACGCACCTCGGCGAAGCTGTGATGCAGCCGCCGGCGCAGCGCCTGCGCGCCCGGAAGCACCAGGCTCTGCAGATAGCCGAACGTGACGAACAGGCCGCCGGGCGTCAGTGCCCGGTCCATCGCGCCAAACACCTGCTCCTGCAATGTGATGGGCAGCGTCGCCCAGGGCAGGCCCGATACGATGGCGGCGACCGGCCCCACGCGGTGGGTCCCGAGGATGTGCGCCAGATCCGCGACGCTGCCGTGGACGAACGCCAGCCCCGGAAAGGCGACCGACAGGCTGTGGACAAAGCGCGGGTTCAGCTCGATCCCGAGATACCGACACCCGGCCGGCAATCGCGCCGCGATCTCCCGCGTGAATGCTCCGGTCCCCGGCCCGAACTCGACGAGTGTGCGCACCGTAGCAAAGTCGATCGGCGACAGCATGAGGCGCGCCAAGGCTACGGAACTGGGCACCAGCGCGCCCACCGTATGCGGCGAGCGCAGGAACTGCTGCACGAACAGCCCAGCCGTGCGGCTCACGTGAGCGATGCGCGGTTCATAACAGCGCACCCTAAGATGGCGCGGGCGCGCAGACCACCTCGCACGCATCCCAACGGATTGCGCATCGCAGCAAATACAGTCGGACGCGCTTGGCGCGCCCGGACGCAGCCAGACCCTAGTCGGTCTGTGACAGGTTTACCGCCGCCGTCCGCCCGTTCTGCTGCTGTTCGACATCAAAGCCGACCTTCTGCCCTTCGCTCAGACTTCGCAGGCCAGCCTTCTGCACGGCGCTGATATGCACGAAAACGTCCTTACCGCCCGTATCGGGAGCGATGAAGCCGTAGCCCTTGGTCGGATTGAACCACTTAACGGTGCCCTGGGGCATCGACGCGCTGCCTTTCTGCCTGTGGGCTTGCCGCTCCCGCAGCACGGAAGCGGATGCCCAATTGTACAGGAGCGCATCGGATGCCTCCGGACGCTCCTGCCCCTGTGGCCGGCCCCCGCCGTACTTGTTACCGGTTGGCGGTATTGCCGGACCGGTAAGACGATACGCGGGCCTATCGTCCACCGCAATCAGTCCGTTCACATGTCCAGGAAATTCCGCCGGAGAGGCCGCATGGCAGCGGTGTGCTCACGCAAATGGGAATTCGCTTGCATCCTCTCCGCCATCGCGCCATGTGGAACTCGGCGGGCATTGGGGCCAAAGAAGTGCCCGGTTCGGAGGTTTCATGGGTAGCTTCAGCATCTGGCACTGGTTGGTCGTGCTGCTGGTCGTGCTGCTGCTGTTCGGCGGCGGTAAGGTCAGCAGCCTGATGGGCGACTTCGCGAAGGGTATCAAATCCTTCAAGAAGAACATGGCAGAGGACGACGCCTCGATGGAGGAAAGTGCCGACAAGCCGACCGGCACAATCACCGGCCCGGCCACTACGGCGGCGAAAGAACGCGAGCAGACCGCCGCCCGCTGACCGCCCTCTACACTACGCATTGAGGTCGAATCGCCGGTTTTCCACAAGTTTTTGTGGTCGCCGGCGTTTGGCTTATTGACGGCGGCCGATCTCCCTTTACCGTATCTTGTGGTTGCACCATCGGGGAGACCACGAGATGGAGTGGGCCGAAGAAACAATCGTCCGCCTGCGCGCACTCTGGGATGAAGGCCTGTCGACCGCGGAGATCGGCCGGCGCCTGGGAGTTTCGAAAAACGCCGTCGTCGGCAAGGCGCACCGGCTAGACCTGCCTGCGCGTCCCTCGCCGATCCGACGCGATGGCAGCGGGGCGAGCAAGCCGCGACGGTCCGCACCGCGCCGCGTTGCCGGGCCAACGCTGCCGCCGCTGTCCAGCGCCGCATCGTCGGCCTCCGGCCCAGCGACCGTGCTGGGGCCGATCCTGGCAGCATTCGCTCCCAAACCGGCGCCGGTCGCTTCCGTTCGCGTCGCGCCTCCAGCGCCGCGGCCCTATGGCCGCGTTGTCACCTGCTGCTGGCCGCTCGGCGAACCGGGCACCCGGAGCTTCCGCTTCTGCGACGAAGCGTCCGAGCCCGGAAAGCCTTACTGCCCAGACCATGTGAAGCTGGCCTACGTAAGGGTGCGCGACCGCCGCGAGGACGCAGCCTAGAGCCGCGTGGTGGCTTAGCTTGACGCCGGCACCGCCGCCCGCGGTGGCGACGCCACCGACGCGCTTGCCGGATCAGCGCTGTGCGACAGCACGGGAGTGGTCCGCTGTGCCGGGCTTGGTCTGGCTTCACTCGACCGCAACCTGGCCGGCTCGGGGGCAGCGGGTTTCGCAGCCTTGCTGCCGGCTGCTGCGTGGTTCTTCTTCAGCGTGCGGCACGCACTGTCGTAAACCCTGCCCGCCGCGAGCGCGTTGGTCCGCAGCTTGATCACTGTCTCGTCGCTGAGCCCTGGCCTGGCAGCACGGGCAAAACCATCCATCGCGGCGGCATGAGCCGCGATGGCCCGCGCGGCCAACGCCGCCTCCGCCGCATCGGCTGGCTGCATTGCCTCGAACAGCAGGCGCGCGAATGCCAGATTTTCCTCGGCGGCAGCCGCCCCGCCGGGCATCGCCTGGGCCCGCGCCTGCATCAGCAGGTCAACCCAGACAGGATCGAGTTGCGTAGACGAGTTGCTGGTCATGCTGGACTCCCTCATTTGCGCCAGCAGGGCATACTTTTGTGAACAAAGAGTGAACGTTCCTATTGTTGTTCGGCCAGCCTGATCGCCCGCGGCACCGCCGCCGCGATCTGCTGGTGCGTCGCCGCCCGGTCGCCGCGGATGAAGCCGAACGCAGCATACTCGGTGACCCCCATGTCGCCGGCCGGCGGCCACCACACCCGCACCACCGTCCAGTCGTTCGCTGCCGAGACGTCGATCACCGGCTGGTCCTGCGCCACGCGGTGGTGCACCCAGTTGGCCTGCGTCACCAGGATGGTCCGTTGGCCCATCACCTGCGAGACCACAGCGACATGCCCGTCCGGCAGCCGCCCGGAGCGACGCAATACCAGCACGCCGCCCACGACCGGCCTCGCCGTGCGTTCGTACCGGCCGGTTGCCTGCGCCCACCAGTCAGCCGCGGCTCCCGACAACTGGATTCCGCTCAGCGCACGAGCAAACGGCGCGCAGTCAAGCGGCGCCGCCTGGCTCCCGTCAGCCGTTTCAGCTGAGTGGTGTGACCCACACCCGGCACAAGTCAGCAAAAGGAGCACACGCCAGATGCGGCCCATGTCGCATTTGCGACAACTCCGGCCGATTCGGCAACGAATCCGCTTTGCTACGGCCTATAAGTCGGTTCGCGGCTTCTCAGGCCAACTTCGCGGCGATGGCTGATGGTTGCCCGCGCGGTTTCAATGCCGCCCAACCGCGTCTCGATATGACGCAGCAGCTTCGGCGATCGTTCTGATGTCGGCTCAGGCGCGCGTCCCAGCATCCCCTAGCAGCCAACGCAGCACATAGTCGGTGTGTGCTCCCGCCGCCGGCCCGCTCCACGCGACCACCTTCGCAGGGTCGTCGCCATCCAGCCGGATCGCCGGCCCCGGGTGCAGCGTGCGGCCGATCAGCGGATCCGCCACCTCCTGCACCGACGCCCGGGCGCGGAAGTGCGGATCGTGCGCACAGTCGGCGATGTCGTACAGCCGCGAGCACGGCACGTCCGCGGCCTCCAGCCGCGCCTCAGCCTCCTTCGCCGGAAGCGTTCGCGTCCAGGCCGCGATCGCCTCGTCCAGTTCGCTGCGATGCGTGCACCGGTCGCCGTTGGTGGCATAGGAAGGCGACTGCGCCAGCTCCGGCCGGCCGATCGCCGCCATCAGCCGGGCGAAGATCAGATCGGAGTTGCCGGCGATGCACAGCCAGCGCCCGTCCGCGCAGGGATAGGTGTTGGTCGGCGCCGCCGTCGCGATCGCCGCTCCCGCCGGCTGCCGCACGCGGCCATCCATTGCATATTCCGGCAGCATGCCCTCCATCAGGCTGAACACGCTGTCCACCAGGTTCACATCTACCACCCGACCGCGCCCCACCCCCGTGACATCGCGCTGCCACAGCGCCGACAACAGGCCGATCGCCGCGTACAGCCCGGCGAGGTCGTCGCTGATCGAGATGCCGCAGCGCGGCGGCGGCAGTTCAGAGGCGCCGGATGGATGCGCCGTGAGGTGGCGGATGCCGCCCATCGCCTCGCCGATCGCGCCGAACGCCGGCTTGTCGCGATACGGCCCGTCCTGGCCGTAACCGGAGATGCGCGCGATCACCAGCCGCGGGTTGACCGCGTGCAGCGCGTCGGGGCCGAGGCGCAGCCGCTCCAGTCCGCCGGCGCGCAGGTTCTCCACCAGCACGTCCGCCCGCGCGGCGAGCCGCAGCAGCGTGTCCCGGTCGCGCTTCAGGTCCAGCACGATCGACAGCTTGTTGCGGCCATGCACGCTGAACCACACCGAGTTGCCGTCTACCGCCGCACCCCAGCCGCGGAACGGATCGCCGCCCGGCGGCTCGACCTTGATCACCTCGGCGCCAAGGTCGGCGAGGATACGAGTACAGAACGGCGCCGCGATGTAATGGCCGATCTCCAGCACCTTCAGGCCGACCAGCGGTCCAGTCCGCTCCGGCGGAACCTGCATCAGGGACTCCTGCAAACGTGAAGCGGGCTAATGCCGGCATGCACCGATCGCCCGCGGCTGTTAGGGATCCTTAAGCTTCGTGCCCGCATACTACCAGTCACGGAGCCGGCCCTGGCCGGTGTCCTGTTTCCTCCCCGATGCCGCGCGCTGCCGCGCGGCCCCCTCTGGGCGGTGCAGCACCTGCACCGCCCGCCTTTTATCCGGCGCTTCCGTTCCGGCCAGCCACACCGCATGATCGGTGACAGGCAGCGGGGAGATCCGGAGATGGACAAGGAGCTGATCGCGGCACTGGCGCGCGCGGCCGGACTGGACAAGGCGCTGGCCCAGTTCCCCGACGATGTGGCGCTGGCCGCCCAGCAGGCATTCGGCAACCAGGGCGGCATCCAATACCCGACTGATCCCGCCGCCGAGCCCTGGCCACCGATGCGAGCAGGGACCGGCCTGTGAACGAGCTTCACTGGCTCACCGCATCGGCGGCGGTGCGCGAGTTCGCCGCCAAACGCCTGTCGCCGGTCGAACTGCTGACCGCGCTGCTGGCGCGCATCGAACGCCTCGACCCGACGCTGCACGCCTTCATCCGGCTGGATGCCGATGCAGCGATGGCCGCGGCGCATGCGGCGGAAACCGAGATCGCCGCCGGTCGCGTGCGCGGCCCGCTGCACGGAGTACCGGTCGGCATCAAGGACATCATCGACGTCGCCGGCCTGCCCACCACTTGCCACTCGAAGATCCTGGTGGAGAACGTCGCCGCGGCCGACGCCGCCGTGGTGGCTAAGCTGCGCCAGGCCGGCGCGATCATCCTGGGCAAGCTCTCCACCCACGAGTTCGCCATCGGCGGCCCGAGCTTCGACCTGCCGTTCCCGCCGGCGCGCAATCCGTGGAACCCCGAGCACCATCCCGGCGGCTCATCTTCCGGCTCCGGCGCCGGCGTGTGCGCCGGCCTGTTCCCACTGGCACTGGGTTCCGACACCGGCGGGTCGGTGCGCAATCCGGCCTCCGCCTGCGGCATCGTCGGGCTGAAGCCGACCTATGGCCTCGTGTCCCGGCGCGGCGTGTTCCCGCTGTCGTTCACCCTCGACCATGTCGGCCCGATGACCCGCACCGTGGCCGACAACGCGCTGCTGCTGGATGCGATTGCCGGCCATGATCCGGCCGATCCCGGCAGTGCCGCCACCAACGCACGGTACTTCGGCCGTATGCTGGACCGCGGCGTGCGCGACCTGCGCATCGGCTTCGTGCGGCACTTCCATGAGCTCGACAAGCCGGCCCACCCCGAGGTCACTGCAGCCATCGAGGACGCCGCGCGCGTGCTCCAGGCGGAAGGCGCCGAGGTGCGCGCGGTCACGCTGCACTCGCTCAACGAGTTTGCCGCGGTGAACCGCGTGATCCTGTGCAGCGAGGCGTGGTCGATCCACGCACCCTGGCTGCGCGAACGCCCGGGCGACTACGGCCAGCTATCGCGCCAGCGGCTGCTGCCGGGCGCGTTCATGACCGCCGGCGATTATGTCGGCGCGCAGCGCCGCCGCGCGCAGATGATCGCCGCGGTCGAGGAGGTGTTTCGCGACTGCGATGTGTTGCTCTGCGCCAGCTCGATGGACCCGGCGAGCCGCATCGAAGACGCTGCCGAGACCGGGCGCACCTATCCGCGCCAGGCGCGCACGCCCTTCAACGTCACCGGGCACCCGGCACTGGCGATGATGGCGGGCCTGTCCGACGGCGGGCTGCCGCTGTCGGTGCAGTTCGTTGGCCGCTACTTTGAAGACGCGACGGTGCTGCGCGTTGCCGCGGCCTACGAGCGCGGCACCGAGTGGCACAAGCGTCGGCCGCCGATCGGTTGAACCTGCTCTGGCGGCGGATCGACCGCCGCCAGATGCATATCGGGTCAGGACGAGGCGACGACGATGTCCGACTGGAACACGTGACCCTTGGTTTCCGGACTGATCAGCAATGCGATGACGACGCTGACCAGGCCGATGGTCGTGCCCACCAGCATCGGAATGGCGAAGCCCATGTTGTGCTCGACTGCGAAGTAGGTCAGCACCGGAGCGACCGCGCCGCCGAAGATCGCCGCCTGATGATAGCAGAAGGCGCTTGCAGTGGCCCGCACCTCGGTCGGGAACCGCTCGGTCAGATAGCTGGGCATCTGGCTGTACATCGCGCCCGCGAACACCGACTGCACGATGAAGCCCAGGATGATCCAGGTCGGATCGGCGGTCAGCAGGTAGGTCGGCGTGATGAAGATGCCGAGAAACGCCGGAATGATCATCGACCATCGCCGCCCCAGTATGTCGCCTACCCAGCCCCAGAAGCCCATGGCGATGAAGGCCACCAGGTTGGCCGCCGCGAGTGGCGCGCCGACCATCAGTGCTCCAAGCCCGAGGTCCTTCTGCAGATGCGTCGCGAACAGCGCCCAGATCGAGTAGTAGGTGACCATGCAGCTCGCCATCCACCAGCAGGCGGTCAGCGTGTTGCCCAGAAACTGCCGCCGGAAGATGACGACCAGTGGCGCACGCACATCGCGCCCGGACTCGCGCTGCTTCCTGCGGTTCTCCAGCCAGACCGGCGGTTCCTGCACGTATTTGCGCACCCACACCACGGCGAGCGCGGGAAGGATGCCGATCCACAGCAGGCCGCGCCAGCCGATGTAGTCGTAGAACAACGCATAGACCCCGCTGGACAGCAGAAAGCCCAGGCCCCAGGACCCTTGCAGCACGCCGCTCATGAAGCCGCGCGACCGCACCGGCCATGACTCCATCGCCAGCGACGCGCCCGCCGGCCATTCCGCCCCCATGCCGATGCCGAGCAGCGCGCGGAAGAAGAACAGGAATGCGAAGCTGGGCGAGAAGCCCGCGATGAAGTTGCAGATCGAGTACCAGAGGATCGAAATCATCAGCGGCAGCTTCCGGCCGACCCGGTCGGCCAGCCAGCCCGATGCCGTCGCGCCGACCAGGCGCAGCCACAGCGTGATGGTGAAGACTGCCGTGACCGCGGTGAGCGGCACGTCGAATTCCTTGGCGATCGGCACCATGATCAGCAGGAAGATGGTGAAATCGAACGCATCGAGCGTCCAACCGAGCCAGGCGGCCCACCAGGCGATCCACTGGTCCTTGGTGGGCTCCTTCCACCATGGCACTTGCTGCGCGCTTGCGGCGGATGATGACATTGTTGGTTTACCTCCCCGGGAACGTCACGGACACGCCGGCACGGCGACGAACGGATTGCCCGGGAGGGGCGCTGATGCCTTTATCCCGGACACGGGACGGCACGTGGAAGTGACACTATCCTGCGTGGCTGAATTGCGTCAAACGAGCGTGAAATGAGCGTAGTCCCTGCGTCCGGCCCCACCTCGCGCGTCTACTTCTCGCAGCGGCTGCGGCTGCACTACGTGGACTGGGGCAACCCGTCGGCGCCGCCGCTCCTGCTGCTGCATGGCGGCCGCGATCACTGCCGCAACTGGGACTGGGTCGCACAGGCGCTGCGCGACGAGTACCACGTCATCGCGCCCGACCTCCGCGGTCATGGCGATTCCGCCTGGTCGGCCTCCGGCCACTACACCATGGCGAGCTACGTCTACGACCTGGCGCAGCTCATTCATCAGCAGGAACTTGCCCCGCTCGCCGTCATCGCACATTCACTCGGCGGCAACATCGCTGCGCGCTATGCTGGTATTTACCCCGAAGCGGTGCGGCGTCTGGTGGTGATCGAGGGCATCGGCCCGCCGCCGCGCCCGCCCGGTGCGCCGCCGCGCCGTCCGATCGAGCAGCGCATGCGCGAATGGATCGAAGAGAGCCGCGCGCTGTCGGGCCGACTGCCGCGCCGCTACGCCACTATCGAGGATGCGCTGCGCCGCATGCAGGCGGAGAACCCGCATCTGTCCGCCGACCAGGCGCGCCACCTGACGCAGCACGGCGTGAACCAGAACGAGGACGGTACCTACAGCTGGAAGTTCGACAACTACGTCCGAGTCTGGCCGCCCTATGACATGACGCGCGACGACATCGCCGCTCTTTGGTCGCGCATCGCCTGTCCGACACTGCTGGTGTTCGGCCGCGAAAGCTGGGCGAAGGACCCGCGCGAAGACGGCAGGGTGGACTATTTCCGCGATGCACGCGTTCTCGGAGTCGAGGGTGCCGGGCATTGGGTACATCACGACAGGCTGGACTTGTTCCTGCACTCCGTGCGTGACTTCCTCCGCTGATCCTGCCTGCTGCTCGGTTAACCCGTTGTTTCCACTGTTCGCTGGAAAACGCCGACCATGAGCTCAGCCCTGATCTCCAGCGCGGACGCATCGCGCATCGCGATCCCCGCAGAAGACGAAGACGTCGCCGCGCTGCGCAATAGCGTGGTGGCGAAGCTGACCTACCACGTCGGACGCGACCCGATCGTCGCGACCGACTGGGACTGGTTCATGGCCGCCGCGCTGGCCGTGCGTGACCATGTGCTGGAACGCTGGATGTCCTCGACGCGCACCAACTACGTGTCGCAGGGCAAGCGCGTCTACTACCTGTCGCTCGAATTCCTGATCGGCCGCCTGCTGCACGACTCGCTCAACAACCTGGGACTCGTCGACCGGATGCGCACCGCACTGGCCGAGTTGGGCGTGGATTACGACAGGCTACGAAATGTCGAGCAAGATGCAGCGCTGGGCAATGGTGGTCTAGGGCGGCTGGCCGCATGCTTTAT
>DASSRN010000609.1:0-9743 GCA_035701785.1 Acetobacteraceae bacterium
CCGTTTGGCGGCATGAAATCCTCGGGCCTGGGGCGCGAAGGCTCCAAGTACGGGATCGAGGACTACCTGGAGATCAAGTATCTCGCGATGGGTGGCATCGGTACCTGAATCGCCTCACCTGGAAGCCTACGAATCGTCCCGTAACGACCGTGCGCACTATGCGCACGGTTGCTCGGTCGGGAGGCTTTACAGGCAATCCGCCGCGGAACTACGGGCATCCCAGACAGTTCAGGTTTCATGACAAGGCAGGACGACGGCTTCAGCCGCACCTCGAGCAGGACAACCGGCAACGACCCGGTTGCCGGCGCCGATCCAGGTGGCACGCGCAGCACTCGACCGGGCCAAGTCGACAAGTCCGGTCCGGCAGATCAGGCACCCAAGGCTGAGCAGCATGTCACAAGCGGTGACCGCAACCCGAAGGCAGAATCCCGCAGCCCGCGGAAGCCAGCCCTCCCCTGAGGCGCCGAGACCGATCGGCCGGGTCCTATCCACGCCGCAGTTCTGGGAACTGATGGAGCGGTGGAAGATATCCGACGCCACTGCGTTAGAGTTGATCGACTACCCCGGGAAGCTGGGCACATCAGGCAAGCGGCCCCGGTTCAGGTTCACCACCCACCAGCAGCGCATCACGGCATATCTCGTAGCGATCGAGAATGAGTTGGCGAACACCGGAACCGAGTTGAGCTGGCTGCACCGAAGGATTGGCTCGGCCCCGTTTGCCGGCAAATCACCCATCGAGCGTATGCTCGCCAAAGGCCTTGAAGGCATGAACGAGGTGGTGAAGTTGCTGAGCCGGACCGCTCTGCGAAAATCGCTTCGCGAGCGCCTCGACGCAGCATCGTAATCAGTTCGGCGCGAGGTCGGCGGTGCACGAACCTCCGGTGACCAACGTCGTTATCTCCCATCCAATCAATCCCGTCGCCACGAGGTTCCCGGCATGGCCGATACAGACGCTCGGGACGCTCACAAGGTGGAAGTCGCGTTCCACCCTCCGGAGACCCAGGTCGCTGCCTACGAACGCCCGCAGACGCTGAAGGCGGACGACACATTCCTGCTGGCCGATCCGTTCGGAGATTGCGGCGCGCGGGCCGGTTCCGCGGAGGGGCTGTTCCATATGGATACCCGCTACCTCTCGCGTTTGGTGTTCAAGGTGAACGGCGTACGGCCGCTGCTGTTGAGCTCCAAGGTGAGCGCGGACAATGGCACGTTTCGCGCCGATCTCACCAATCCCGACCTGCAGGCGGACAACAGGGTCGTGCTTGCGCGCGACACGATCCACCTGATCCGCAGCAATCGTCTCGAGCCGGGTAGTCTTCAGACTCGTTTCGAGCTGCGCAGCTTTTCAAGCGAACCGATCGCCATCGAGCTTGCCGTCGAATATCAAAGCGATTTTGCGGACATCTTTGAAGTCCGCGGCGCGCGTCGCAGTCGGCGTGGTTGGGCGCTGTCCGACCATGTCGACAACCGATGTGTTGCCACATCGTACGAAGGCCTGGATCGGGTCGTCCGGACCTGCTCGATCAGCTTCAGCCGGCCGGCTGACGATGTGACCGCAGGGCGTGCACTCCACCGCATCGTGCTGAGACCGCATGAACAGACCGACCTCTCGGTCACCGTCGCATGCCAGACAATGCCCCATGCCGGTGATGTCCATGCGCGGCAGGCCTGTCATCACTCGACGCCAAACATCGCCACATCGAAGGAGCTGTTCAACCATTGGATCGATCGCTCCCAGGCTGACCTGAACATGCTGATGACGCGCACGTCGCACGGCCCTTATCCATATGCGGGCATCCCTTGGTTCAGCGCTCCGTTCGGGCGCGATGGCATCATCGCCGCGCTGCAATTGCTTTGGCTGGAGCCGCGCCTGGCGCGCGGCGTGCTGGGTTTCCTGACAGCAACCCAAGCAACCGGGTTCGACGATGCGGCGGATGCCGAACCTGGGAAGGTCCTGCACGAGGCGAGGCAGGGCGAGATGGCTACGTTGGGCGAGGTGCCATTCCGCCGTTACTACGGAAGCGTCGATGCAACGCCGTTGTTCGTCGTTCTCGCGGTGGCCTGTTGGGAGCGCACCGGCGACACCGACTTCATGCGTTCTCTGTGGCCGAGTATCCGCGCCGCGCTGGCATGGCTGCGCGATCATGGCGACGTCGATGGCGATGGGTTCGTCGAGTACGCGCGCCGTACCGGGGACGGGCTGATCAACCAGGGCTGGAAGGACTCGGCCGACTCGGTTTTCCATGCTGACGGCAGCCTGGCGGAAGCGCCGATCGCGTTGGTCGAGGTTCAGGCCTACGCTTTTACGGCCTGGAGCGGCGCGGCGCGACTGGCGGCAGCGCTAGGACATGCCGACGAACAACTTGAATACGCCGCCGCCGCAGAGGCGCTGCGCCAACGCTTTGAGCAGGCGTTCTGGTGCGAGGAGCTGGACACCTACGCGATCGCGCTCGACCGCGCGAAGCGGCCATGTCGCGTGGCTTCGTCGAACGCCGGTCATGCGTTGTTCGCCGGAATCGCGTCGGAAGAGCGCGCGCGTCGGGTGGCCGCGCGATTGCTCAAGGCCGACAGCTTTTCCGGCTGGGGCATCCGGACGATTGCCGAGGGCTCGGCGCGCTACAATCCAATGGCGTATCACAACGGCTCGGTATGGCCGCATGATAACGGCCTCATCGCCATGGGCTTCGCGCGATACGGGATGTACCAGCCGCTGCTCAGGGTGACCGAGGCGATGTTCGCGACATCACAGTGCATGGAACTGAACCGGCTCCCCGAGTTGTTCTGCGGCTTCGCGCGCCGCACCGGCGAGATGCCGACCTGCTATCCGGTCGCATGTGCCCCGCAGGCATGGTCAACCACCACTGTGTT
Source organism: Acetobacteraceae bacterium (assembly GCA_035701785.1). GTDB lineage: Bacteria > Pseudomonadota > Alphaproteobacteria > Acetobacterales > Acetobacteraceae > JAMXLO01. The sequence continues at coordinate 2,866 of DASSRN010000609.1, forward strand.
CGCCCTGCTGGGTGCGCTTCTCGGCATCTCGTTCGACGCCGCGGCACAGCGCGTCCATGTCAACCGGCCGCAATTGCCCGACTATCTCGACGAGGTGCGCATCACCGGCTTGTCGGTCGGGGATGGACGGATGGACCTGCTGCTCCGCCGGCATCTTCGCGATGTCGCGGTTAACGTTGTCGGCAAGGAAGGCAACGGCGAACTGGTGCTGACATCGGGCTGAGAGTCAACGCTGCCCGGCGAGTTGCTGATACAGCTGTAGATACTTGTCGGTCATCGTCGCGACCGTGAAGCGGCGCTCGAAAGCGGCCCGCACGGCTCTCCGGTCGATCTTGTTGATCCGTCCGAGCGCTTCGATGGCGCCCGCTTCGTCGTCCACTATGAAGCCGCTGACGCCGTCCTCGATCACCTCGGGCACTGACCCGTGCCGGAAGGCGATGACCGGTGTGCCGCACGCCATTGCCTCGATCATCACCAGGCCAAACGGCTCGGGCCAATCGATCGGGAACAGCAGCGCGCTGGCCCGCGACAGGAACGCCTCCTTTGTGCGCTCATCAACCTCGCCGGTCAGTCGCACCTGCTTGCCATCGATCATCGGCTCCAGGCGTTCCTTGAAGAAGCGTTGCTGGCCGCGTGGCAGCTTGGCAGCGATGTGCAGCGGCTGCCCGGCACTGCGCGCGATGCGGATCGCCGCCTCCGGTCCTTTCTCTGGCGACAGGCGGCCAAGGAAGGCGAGATACTCGCCTTTGGCGAAGGATGGCTGCAGCAGGTCCGGCGGGAAGCCGTGATGGATAGTGCCGAGCCACCGCGCTGCTGGCAGCGGCTTGCGCTGGTCGTCGGAGATCGACACGAACGGCGCTTCGGGGAACGTGTCGATCAGCATGGGCAACCCAGGCAGGTCCAGCCGCCCATGCAGCGTCGTCATGAATCGTGCACCAAGACGCATCAGCAGCGGTATGTGAAGCCAGTCACCGTGACAGTGCACGACGTCGAAGTCGGCCGCGTGCCGCGCGGCGATCTCCAGCGCCACGGTCAGCGCAACCATCGGATCCGCCGGTGGCCTGCCGAGGCGCAATGCTTTCGGCCACACCGGCACCAGCCTTCCCGCAGTGGATGAGTCGCCGGTCGCCAACAGCGTCACCTGGTGACCACGACGCACCAATTCTTCGGTGAGCCAGGCCACAACCCGTTCCGTCCCGCCATACAACCGCGGCGGAACACTCTCGGCCAGCGGCGCTAGCTGCGCGATTCGCATGAGTGTGGTGCGTTGGCCAGCATCGACCCGATCAGGTCGATCCAGTCTTCTGCGAGACGGCTCATGAGGAAGCGCTCGGTGGCGGTCGCACAGGCCCGCCGACCCAACCTTTCGCGCAATGCCTGGTCTTTGAGCAGCTGGACAATGCGCTCCGCGGTCTGGGCGACACTGTTCACGAGGAAACCATCCACGCCATCGGTGATCTGATGGCGGATGCCGCCAACATTGCCGCCAATGACGCACGCGCCCTTCCACATCGCCTCGGCAACCGTAAGTCCGAAGCCCTCCCGGATGGATTTCTGCAGCACCACCGTTGCGCTCCGCTGCAACGCGTTCACCAGCGCCGCGTCCTCGGCCAGCACGACGATGATTCCTTCGTCCATCGATTTATATATCGCTTCGTAGATCTGCTGACCTTCCGGGTCGTCGTCGGCCCGGTTGCCGACCAGCACCAGCACGCAGTCCACTTCCTTCCGCGCCATGCGGAATGCCTCGACGACACCCTGCGGATCTTTCCATTTGTCGAAGCGCGACGCCTGCACCACCAGCGGCACGCCGCGAGGTATGCTGTAGCGCGCCAGGCACGACCGGACCTCGTCATCCGACATCGGCCGGTTCTTGATCGAAAACGGATTGATTGCCGGGATGATAAAGCGCTGCGGCACGCTCAACGGCTGCGCGTATTCGGGCAGCGAAACCACAGCTGTGTCGAAGCGCTCGACGAATCCGGACAGATATCGCCACAGCTCAACGTTCGGACACGTCAAGTCAACATGACACTGCCAGATCGCACCATACGTACCGCGATGATGCTGCACCATCGGCAACGGCTGCGGATCGTGCACGATGATGAAATCATGGCCGTCGAGGTGCATGCGGGCCGCGTTCTCGAACACGACCTCCTCGAACAGGCGGATCTTCTCGGGCGTCAGTTCAACCGCCGCGCCGTGCAGTCCGTTGTGGATCTCCTTGGTGAAGGCAAAGAAGCCAGGTGTTCCCTGCAACACTCTCCAGCCTGTCTGAAGGCCGGCGTTATTCAGCAGCAGCGTCAATGGCGAGAGAATCTCGCTCACGCCGCCGCCGTAGTAGGTCGAGCTGACGTTTTCGATATGCACGGCAGGTAGCCGGGCAACCTTGCCCAGGATACGATCGACCGCTTCCGGACCGATGAGCGGGGCATAGTCCTCAAGCCGATGATAGCCGAGGGGAGCCGCCGTATTCGCGTGTTCCGTAGTCGACGTGAGTGTCGGTTGCGCCGAAGCCACTCCCTGTAGTCCCTCTTATGATGTGCTCCTAGGTTGAGGAGCAGGATTTTTCGTACGAGCGATAACCGGCTGCCGGGAGGAATGGTTGCGGCCCTTGCACGTCTGTGAACTCGGAGACGCTCCGCGGTCACTATCCAGTTGACGTCACAAACCGAGGTTCAGCCCAAGCCGGCGATCTCGGCGCGAAGTTCCGGAATTCCTGTCCCGGTCTCGCTGCTTGTCCTCATGACATCCGGATGCGCCGCAGCATGCATCCTGGCGATGCCGTTGGCCTCCGCCAGCTTTCGCTCGATCGCGCCAGGCTTCACGCCGTCCACCTTGGTCAGCACCAATTGGAACGTGACCGCTGCCTGGTCCAGCAGATCCATGACCTGCCGGTCCGCGTCCTTCAGCTCGATTCGCGCGTCCAGCAGCAGCAGCACCCGCCGCAGCGTCGGCCGACCGCGCAGATAATCGAACATCAGCCCCTGCCAGTCGTCCTTCACGTCTCGGCTGGCGCGCGCGTAGCCGTAACCCGGCATATCGACCAGCGTCAGCCGTCCGCCAAGATCGAAGAAGTTGAGCTGCCGCGTCCGCCCCGGCGTCACCGACACGCGCGCCAGCGCCCGCCTGCCGGTCAGCGCGTTCAGCAGCGACGATTTGCCGACGTTGGAACGCCCGGCGAATGCCACTTCGGGCCCCGTGGGCGGCGGCAGCTGGTCCAGCCGCTGCGCAGCGTACACGAACCGGCACTCGCCGGCGAACAGCAGCCGCCCGGCCTCAAGCAGTGCCGCAGATTCATCGGTCAGGTCCGCGCGAGCCCCGGCCGCGCCAGGCTGGTGCGCCGCATGATCAGCCATTGCTGCGCGATCGACAGCAGGTTGTTCCAGCTCCAGTAGATCACCAGCCCAGCCGGGAAATTGGCCAGCATGAAGGTGAAGATGATCGGCATGAACTGGAACATCCGCGCCTGCATCGGATCGGGCGGCGGCGGGTTCAGCTTCTGTTGGAGGAACATTGTGCAGCCCATTATCAGTGGCCACAGGCCGAGATGGAACCAGGGCGAGATCGTCGCCGGATCGAACGGGATCAGCCCGAACAGGTTGAAGACGTTGGTCGGATCGACCTGCGAAAGGTCGTGGATCCAGCCATAGAACGGCGCCTGGCGCATCTCGATGGTGACGAAGATCACCTTGTAGAGCGAGAAGAACACCGGAATCTGCACCACCATCGGCAGGCATCCGGATGCCGGGTTCACCTTCTCGGTCCGGTACATCGCCATCATCTCTTGCTGCATACGCTGCGGCTCATCTTTGAACCGCTCGCGCATGGCCTGCATCTTCGGCGCCAGCAGCTTCATCTTGCTCATCGAGCGATACGAGTAGTTCGCCAGCGGGAAGAACAGCGCCTTGACGAACAGAGTGAACGCCAGGATCGCCAGGCCGAAATTCCCCAGGATCCCATACAGCCAGTCGAGGCAATAGAAGATCGGCTTCGTCAGGAAATAGAACCAGCCGAAATCCACCGCCTTGTCGAAGCTCGGGATGTGGTCCTCGGCCTGATAGCGGTCGAGCAGACGCACGATCTTGGCGCCGGCGAACACCCGCGAGAACAGCGACGTGTCGCCGTTCGCGGCGACCGTCTGCGGCTCCTGCGCGATGTAGTCCACCTGGTAGTGATCGCCGTTCTCCGTCGTGTGCTGGAACTTCACCTGCGACGGTGTCGCCTGGTCGGGGACCAAAGCGGCCAGCCAGTACTTGTCGGTGATGCCGGCCCAGCCGCCAGTCGCCGCCGACTCATAGGCGATGCCGGCCTTCTTCTCCGCCTCGCTCTTGGTGTTGGCGTAGGTGCTCTCCTGGAGCGTACCGTTCACCACGCCCAGCAGGCCCTCGAACAGGATGTAGTACCCGGCGACATGCGGTGTGTAGTCGCGGCAGATGCGCGCCCAGGGGAACAGCTTCACCGGCGTGCCCGTGGTGTTCTTCACCGACTGCTGCACGCTGAACATGTAGTCGTCATCGACCGACAGCGTGAGCTGGAAGGTAAGGCCCGCGCCATTGTCCCACGACAGCACCACCGGATGGCCCGCGCTGAGCGTGCCGCCGGAACTCGCCCAGACCGTATCGTTGTCGGGCAGCTTCACCTGCTCGCCCGGACCGGCGCTCCAGCCATACTGCACGTAGTAGGGTTGCGGGTCGGACCGCGGCTCCAGCAGCCGCACGTTCGGCGAGTTGGCCTCCAGCGTCTCGCGATAGTCGGTCAGCACCAGATCGTCGAGCCGCGCGCCCAGCAGGCTGATCGACCCGCGCAGCCGGTGGGCCGCGATCGGCACCCGCGGCACCTCCTTCGGCACCGCCTGCGCCGCCGCGACCGGTGCGCCGGCGCCTGGCGAGCCCTGCGCGGGCACCGGCGGACTTGGCGTGTTCTCGTGTGTTGCCACCTGCTGCGGCGGCGGCTTTTGTGGCTGCGGCAGGTGCGGCGCGATCAGCAGCTGGAAGCCCAGCAGGATGGCGATCGAGATCGCGATCGCCATGAAGAGGCGCTTCTGGTCCATTACGCCTCCATCCGGCGGCAGTCCGGCACCGGGTCGTAGCCGCCCTCGTGCCAGGGATTGCAGCGCAGGATGCGCCGCGTGGCGAGGCGGGCACCGCGCAGCGCCCCGTGGCCGCGCACCGCCTCGATCGCATAGTCGCTGCACGATGGGAAGAAGCGACAGTTGGCACCGATCACGGGGCGGATCGTCCACTGATAGGCGCGCACGGCGCCGATCGCGATATGCGCCGCCGGCGTCACGTCACGCCCGCCTTGGCCAGCGCCCGGCGCAGGTCCGCCTGGAGCGCGGAAAACTCGCGCCCGCTCGTCGCCCCGCGGCCAATCAGCACCAGGTCGAAGCCGGAGACCGGCGCATCACCAAGCACCAGTCGCACCGCCTCCTTCAGGCGGCGGCGGGTACGATTGCGGATCACAGCGTTGCCGACCTTCTTCGTCACGGTGAATCCCAGGCGCACCGGACCCTGATCGTCACGTGCCAGCGCCTGAACGACCACGCCCGGCATCGGTGCCTTTCGCCCCTTGGCGGCGGCGCGCAGGAATTCGGCGCGACGCGTCAGACGGCCGAGGGCGGCCAAGTCAGGCCGACAGGCGCTTGCGGCCCTTGGCGCGCCGGTTGGCCAGGACCTTGCGGCCACCTACGGTGGCCATCCGGGCGCGGAACCCGTGCCGCCGCTTGCGGACCAGCTTCGACGGTTGATACGTACGCTTCACGACCGCTACTCCGATGGTGCCCTGGGTTCCCGCACCCGTGCGGGCCGGGCCGCCGATCCGGCGCCCGTGGCAGGCGGCGGCTTATAGGGGGGCGGTTCCGGCCCGTCAATCGCGCCTCGCTTACATGTCGGAAGCGTGCCGCGGATTGTCACACGACACTGCGCGCGGGATGACTACATGGTTCCGCCATGCAACTCCTCTATCGATTCTGGCCGCTGGTTCTTCTCCTGGTTGTCATCGCCGCAGCCTGGGCGAGCGGCCTGGGGCATGAGCTGAGCTGGGCCTCGCTGGCACAGCACCAGGCGGCGCTGGCCGGCTGGGTGGGCGCCCATCCGGTGCTGGCCCCACTGCTCTATGTCGCGATCTACGCCGGCGCCGTGCTGGTGTCGCTGCCCGAGGCGGCCGTGCTGACCGTGGCGGCCGGACTCCTGTTCGGCACCCTGTCCGGCGGCATCCTGGCAGTGCTGGGGTCTTCGGTGGGCGCCATCGGCCTGTTCCTTGCCGTACGCTATCACCTGGCGGACGCGTTGGCCGCCCGCGGCGGGCGGTTGCTGGACACCGCCCGCCAGGCGCTTCGGCGCGACGGGTTCAGCTATCTCCTCGCACTGCGGCTGGTGCCGGCGTTTCCGTTCTGGCTGGTGAACCTTGCGGCGGCGCTGAGCGGCATGCGGCTGGTCCCCTACGCCGCGGCCACCGTGCTTGGGATCATGCCGGCGACGTTCGTCTACGCCTCGATCGGTGCGGGTCTGGGCGACGTGCTGGCGACCGGCGGGACGCCGGACCTTGCCGTGATCTTTTCGCCGCGCATTCTGGGGCCGCTGATCGGGCTCGCTGCGCTCGCGCTGGTACCGGTCGCCTGGCGCCGGTGGAAGGGGTCCGGTGCCTGACTTCGACCTGGCGGTGATCGGCGCCGGGGCTGCCGGACTCTCCGTCACCGCCGTTGCCGCCCAGCTTGGCCTGCGCGTGGCGCTGATCGAGCGCGACCGGATGGGCGGCGACTGCCTGAACTTTGGCTGTGTGCCCAGCAAGGCGTTGCTGGCGGCCTCGCATGCCGCGCAGGCGGCCCGGTCTGCATCCCGCTTCGGCATCCGGCTGCCGGAGCCGGAGATCGACTG
>DASSRN010000610.1:0-7558 GCA_035701785.1 Acetobacteraceae bacterium
GCACGTTCGCTAGACAGAGGAAGCCCCACGACGAACCTTGGTCATGCGGCATTGACCCGCGGATAAGAGCCAGATCAACCGTCGTCCATACTTCCTGCCGTCCACATCGAGCGCCTGATAGATAAGTAAGCTCGCAATTGGCGAGAATATTCAGTCTTGTCCTTGTCTTGACATTTCGGACATAAGAGCCCAGCTTATTCACGAGCATAGCTGGGATTCGCTGGCGGATGTAGCGTAATCGCCTGAATTGGCAGAGAGATTTGGTTGTCGAAGCCAACCTCTTGCCGATTCGGACCCTGCCACACCCGCCATGACCAACGATAGACCTGCTGCCGTTCTCGCTGCCATCCGTTGAGCTCAAGAGGATCACCGCCGCGTTCGATGGTGGCCGCCTCAGTTCCGACGGCGGCGTGATGCTGTTGGGGCTGGCGGAGCGTCGTACCGGCATTGCCGACAGGCTGGCCGCCGAGATTGTCGATCGACGCGACCCGACGCGGGTCGTGCACACGCTTTCCGACATTCTGCGCGCCCGCATCCTGGCCATCGCCTGTGGCTACGAAGATGCCGATGACCTCGACCATCTGCGCAGTGATCCCGCACTCAAGCTGGCCTGTGGTCACCTGCCGGACAGCGGGCGTGATCTATGCTCGCAGCCGACTATGTCGCGTTGCGAGAATGCGCCGAGCTTACGTGAGGTGGTCAGGCTAATGCGCGCCATGGTGGGGTTGTATTGCGCCAGCTACGACAGACCGCCCGCCTCGGTGACGTTGGACATCGACGATACCCTCGATGTGGTGCACGGACACCAGCAACTGTCGATGTTCAACGCCCATTACGACGAACGCTGCTTCCTGCCGATCCACCTCTATGACACTGCGACCTCACGGACGGTGGCGGTTCTACTGCGGCCGGGCAAGACCCCATCGGGGCAGGAGATACGCGGTCATCTGCGACGCCTTGTACGGACGATCCGGCGTCACTGGCCGGACACCCACATCACCATTCGCGGCGACAGCCATTATGGCCGTCCCGAGGTGATGGACTTCTGCGATGAACAAGGCATCGACTTCGTCTTCGGTCTGGCTGGCAACGACGTGCTGCGCCGTCTGGTTGAGCCCGATGCCGACGATGTGCGGGTGTGCCGTGCCGAGGCAGACGCGGCCGTGATCCGCCGCTGCACCGAGACACGCTATAGCGCGAAATCGTGGCGTGCCGATCGACGCGTCGTCGCGCGGATCGAGGCCGCCACGCAAGGCCTCGACATCCGCTATGTGGTGACCAGCTTCACGCATGGCAGCGCAGAATGGCTCTACGAAAGCCTCTATTGCGCGCGAGGTCAGGCCGAGAACCTGATCAAGCTGCACAAGAGCCAGCTTGCCTCCGACCGCACCAGTTGCCGTTCTGCACTCGCTAATCAGGTGCGTCTCATCCTGCACACTGCCGCCTACTGGCTGATGCTGACAGTCCGCGACGCGATTCCAAAACCCCTGCCGCTTGCACTGGCGGAGTTTGCTACACTGCGTGCCCGGCTGCTCAAGATCGCCGCCCGCGTCACCGAGACCACCTCGCGCGTGCGCATTGCCTTCGCCGCTGCCTGCCCTGAGGCTGGTCTGTTCCGCAGCATCGCCCACAGCCTGCAACCCGCTGGACCGTGAGACGCCGAGGCACGTGCCTCCCAGCAGCCCCTCCACATCAACCCTCAACGCCTGACACCACTGACCAAACATCACGCGCAAATGCGCCACGGATAAACGCTGCCGTCGCTCCGGCCTTCGCACAGGTCAGCGTCGTGAATACGCTGGGCTAGCGGTCGTGCCGATCTGGTCGGTCATGTGTCACCGCTCCAGGCGTAGCATCCGCTCCTGCCGCGCTCGGCGATCATGGCGGCCGGCTACTTCGCGGTGCGCTGCATGCAACCCAGCTTTCGCATCAACTGCTGGGTGTTGCCGCTCCAGACGGGCCCTTCTTCCATGGCTCTCTCGGCTAGATCGGCACAGGCCTTCGCCACAGGATTGTCAACGACTGCCTTGCTCCCTATCGCGGCGATCGTTGGAGCAACGGTAAGTGTGTGAACCTGGGTCTCCAATGCGGCGACCCGATCGTTGAGCTTGACCAGAAACGCGATCGCACCGCCTACGGTGACGACAACCGCGATGATGCTGATGATTTCCCGCCATCTCGCCATCACTCGCCACCGGTCGCCCGCTGCACCAGTTCGCGCCACAGCGCGTCGGCGGCATCCCCTCGGCGCTTATGCTCCTCCGGCGTCATCTCTGGCTCGGTGCTGCGCCTCGACCCATGCTTTCGCGCGGTGGCGATCGCGGACTGCTTCCCAGCGGGGGGACGAAGCTCCGGCTGCCCATCATCGTTGGCCGGCTGCGGTGTCGCCTTTCGGCGCGTGGCGGGCCGGCGCAGCTTCTTCACATCGACCGACGTGACGATCGCCGGTGCCTCGATCGCGATCCGCTTCCGCGGCGGGCGCTTGTAGCGGTACGTGCTGGTGACGATGGTCATTCGGCCGAAACCTTAGGCCGGGAGGCGGTCTCTCGGCGAATTTGCAAGCAATGGCCTGCATGGTCCGCTAGCGCGGCGTGGCATGCACTTGCCGATCCTATCGCGCCGAGCGCATTAGGCGGCCGTGCGGCCGACGTAGGATTGCTGCGGAACATCACCCAGAGCAAGTGGCTGGGACGGATCATGCGGGCGAAGAAGGCCGACTTGCGCGGGCCGCTTGTTTAGGCTGGTGTTCGCCCGCTCGCTCTGCACGCGGCGGGCCTCCTACAGCCTGGGCCGCCGTTCTCTAGTCTCGCAAGCGGGGGCCCTTCTTTGCCGTGACGATCGCCGACGTGCGCGGGCCGTCGTCGTTGGCCGGCTGCGGCGGTTTCGTGCTTGGCTGCGTTGCCGTCTCGACGCTTTCCAAGTTGGAGGCGGTCGTATTGCCAAAGGGACCTGCCGCCGCCTCCACGTGACCCTGGGCGGCGGCTCTTCTTCGCCACCCCGTCTTCGGGTCGATGGTGACGATCGCCGGCGCCTCGATGGTGCGCGCAGTGTCGAGCACGGTGTCGGCAGGCCGTGGTAATCGGCGCTGTCCGTCACGCTCATGCTCGCGGCGGTCGTCGTCGCAATCATTTTCTTCGCCGTCCCGGCTGTCAGTGGGTTATCTTGCTGCTTCCTGGTGAAATCGGTGAAATCTGTGTCGGCCAACCTGTGCGGGACCTGCTCGCTCTGCTGCAAGATAAAGGCCATCGCGGAACTCGGGAAGCCGATGCATACGTGGTGCGTGAATTGCGAAAAGAGCAGGGGATGCCGGGTGCACAATACGCCGGCGATGCCGCCGTCCTGCGCCGAGTACAACTGCCTCTGGCATGCGACTCAGTTGCTCGAGGATCCGAGCCGGCGGCTGCCGCTGAAGTTTCGGCCCGACCATACCAAGGTCGTCGTCGACGTCCCCTCCAACCTTGGATACAAGGCAGCGTGCTTCTGGGTCGATCCGTCCGCTCCCGAAGCGATGCGCTCCAAGCAGAATCGAATCCTGGTGCAGATGCTCAGCCACGAATATCTGGTCGTCGAGGCGCGCGGGCGCAAGCGCAAGATTCTCTCATGCGATCCGGCCAATGCTCAGAAGCTCGTTGAGATGGGCCGTGACATGTCGATCACCGAGTGGGAAGTCTCGCCGGAACCACTCGCGCCATAAAGCGCCGGCAGCATGCTCGGCGGTTGCGTTCCTCCGGCGCCAGATCATCGAACGGGCTTGGCTTCCCGACGGCCGCTTCTTTCCATCGATGGGAACAGCATCGCCATCTGCTGCTGCTCGTGCTGGCGCTGCACCATCTTCCGGTCACGCACGGTGACGATGGCCGGCTTGCGGGCGATGGGGGGCGGATTAGGCTGATGCTCGCCCGCTCGCTCATCTGCGGGCAGCGGGTTTTCTCCCTTCGCATCCTCGGCCGCCGCTCCACTTCCGACGGTCCGGCGGCCTTTCTTTGCCACGCGCGTCTTCGGATCGATGGTGACGATCGCTGGCGCGACTTGGCGGAGTGAAAAAGGCGGCGCCCGCAAGCGCCGCCAAAGGTAAAATACGAGGTAAAAGAAAGCATGGGGAATATACAGCACGCGAGCGCCACACCCCAGCATTGATTTTGGAGACACGGTCTCCTCGGTCCAGCGCGGCAATCTGAGCCGTGGCCGGGCCAGGTTGATCGCCATGCGGGATCGTGGTCACGCCCGCGGAATAAAAACTTTGGCCTTGCGTCAATCCAGCCAGGCCCCCGCAGTCCCAAATGCGGAGAGAGCGAGAGGAAAGAGACAGAGAGAGAGAGAGAGCCAATCCCCAATGGCGCGCAGTCCTTCCCCGGCTGCGCGCCATTTACAATTCGCCTGCCCCAGTTCCCCCGAGCCGAGTTCGTCACCTGCCGTCCAGAACAACGCCAGCCCGGCGGAACAGCGGATCGGTCTGCCGGCGCAGCTTGCGCAGTACGGGGTTCAAGCGATGCAGCCGCAGCAGCCAGACCCGCTGGGCCGGTTCCTCGACCATCATCGCGTCGAACTCCTGCGGGCATTGCACGGTGATCCAGGCGCCGAGGCGGCCGAACCGGAAACTGTGCGCGTGGTTACGCTGGAGTAGCCCGGCTTGGTGAGCGGCCGGCCGATATGCTTCCACGTCCGGCCCGCACAGATCGCCCGAATGGCGCTCTCGTCGAGCTTGAACGTGGCGAGCAGGCTTTGCACCGTCGCGCCGTCTGCCCGTAGCTGCCGCATCTCTACCACCTACTGATCGGTTAGCTTGGCGGCAGGCCGCGCACGGAAATGCGCCTCGCTGCCGCGCGACAGCAAAGTTGGCCGGTCAGCGACACGTAGGATGGCCGGTTTGGCCGGCTTTAGAATGGGCGTAGCCCAGGGGTAGGCGGGCCAAATCGGCGGCACGGGTTTCCGTGGTCTCTGGTCGTGGCGTGTGTGCGGGCAGTGTCGGGCCCTCGATTTCGAAGACGAGGCCCGATGTGCCCGGACGCCCCGCAACCGATCAGCAAATGAGACTGTATATGAAGCTCCGTTGCCACCATCCACAGCATGTCGCTGCCGCCAAGGCCGGCTTCAGCGAGCGCACTGGCCGCCGGATCGAAGGCGATCCGCGGCTGCCGTCCCAGAAGAGTGCTGAGCGACCACGGCGGCGAAAGGTCGCTGACCCGCTCGGCGGCCTGTGGGAGAGCGACATCGTACCGCTGCTGCTCACCCGTCCCGGCATCCGGCCGGTGATGGTGCTGGACGAGATGCACCGCCGCCATCCCGAGCGCGATTGGGATCGGCTGCGCCGTACTTTGGAGCGTCGTGTCCGTGCCTGGAGCGCCGAACACGGCGCTGAGCGCGAGGTGATCTTCCGTCAGGACCACCCCCCAGGCCAGCAAGGCCTGTCGGACTTCACCGACATGGCGGAGCTTGGCATCCGCATCGCCGGCGAGCCGCTGGCACACCGTCTCTATCACTTCGTCCTGGCGTATTCCGCTTGGGAGCATGCCGAGGTGGTGCTCGGCGGCGAGAGCTTCACGGCGTTGGCTTGCGGCATGCAGAACGCGCTGTGGTCACTCGGCGGGGCCCCGGCCGAACATCGCTCCGACAGCCTTTCAGCAGCGTTCCGCAACCTCGAGCGGGATGCTGACGAAGACCAGACCCGCCGTTACGAGGCGCTCTGCGCTCACTATGGTATGCAGCCAACTCGCAACAACCGCGGCGTGGCCCACGAGAACGGCGCGATCGAGAGCCAGCACGGTCACCTCAAGCGAGCGGTTGCTCAAGCCTTGCTGCTGCGCGGCAGCACCGACTTCGACAGCCTGGAGCTCTATCGCGACTGGATCGCCGACCTCATTGGTCGCCGCAACGCCAGGCGTGAGAAGTTGGTCGCGCTGGAACGCGCCGCACTGGGCAGATTGCCGCCGCGGCGCACCTCCGATCATGACGAGGTCAGCGTGCGGGTGACCTCCAGCAGCGGCTTCATTCTGCGCAAAGTGTTCTACACGGTGCCGTCCCGCCTGATCGGCTATCGTCTGAACCTGCGGGTCTACGATGACCGTCTGGAATGCTTCGTCGGTCAAAGCCTGGTGCTGCGCCTGCCACGTCGGCGTGCACCCAGTGATGGCCGCCGCATTCAGGTGGTGGACTACCGCCATGTTATTCACAGCCTGCGCTGCAAGCCGATGGCTCTGCTACATCTTGTCTACCGCGACGCGCTGTTCCCGCGGCCGGCTTACCGTGCCGCCTGGGAGCGTCTGATTGACGCGTGCGATGCACGCGTCGCCTGCCGGACCATGGTGGAGCTGCTGGCACTCGCTCATGAGCGCAGCTGCGAAGCCGACCTTGCAGCGGCCTTGACCCAACAGCTGCTTGAGGGCGGCATGCCTGACCTGGCGATCTTGCGCGCCCGGTTCGCTCCGAGCGTCGCTTGCCTGCCTGTCGTCGCGGTGACCCTGCCGTCGATCGCAAGCTACGACATGCTGCTGCCCGCAATGGCGGCGGCAACACGCGCGACAGCAGGGGCGGCGTCACCATGAGCGACAGCATCACCGTCGACACCGCGCGCCTGCCGCTGCTGCTGGGGGAACTCCGGCTGCCTACCTTCAGCAAGCTGTGGGAGTCGTTCACCGAGCGCGCCGATCGTGAGGGCTGGCCCTCCGCGCGCTTGCTGGCGACCCTCGCAGAACTCGAACTCGCTGAGCGTGCCCAGCGACGCACCCAGCGACATCTACTGGCAGCGCGATTGCCGCCGGGCAAGACACTCAGCAGCTTCGACTTCTCCAGCGTGCCCATGATCAGCCATGCTCATGTGACAGCTCTTGCCAGCGGGGATGCCTGGCTGAAGAAGGGCGCCAACATCCTGCTGTTTGGGCCGAGTGGGTCCGGTAAGTCGCATCTCGGGGCAGCGCTCGGTCATGCCCTTGTCGAGAACGGCTATCGCGTGTTGTTCTCTCGCACGACCGATTTGGTGCAGCGGCTGCAGACCGCTCGGCAATCACTGTCGTTGGAGAGCACAATCGAGAAACTCGACAAGTACCAGCTGATCATTCTTGATGATCTGTGCTACGTGAACCGCGATCAGGCGGAGACCAGCGTACTGTTCGAGTTGATCGCTTCACGATACGAACGGCGCAGCCTGCTGGTAACTTCTAATCGACCATTCGGCGAATGGACAACCGTCTTCCCGGATGCCGCTATGACACTCGCAGCGGTTGATCGTCTCGTCCATCATGCCGTCATTCTCGAGATGAATGTCGAGAGCTACCGCCAGCGCTCCGCAGCAAACCGTCAGAAGCAGCGCCCTTCCAGCGACACCAAGCGCGACACCAGGCAGAAGGAGGTCATCACCGCTTCGTCAATGTGACATCCCGCAATGCGGTCCTTGTCGCAGAGACCCCATCACGCCATCTTCCACACACGCAGCGACCGGACATCCTTGCTGTCGCTCACCGGACATCCGACTTGTCGCGCTATACTTTGCTGCGCGACATGTTCTCCCATGACCGTTCGCATAAAGCGGACGGCCGGGACTGGCCAGTTCGCGATGGCACAT
>DASSRN010000611.1:0-2844 GCA_035701785.1 Acetobacteraceae bacterium
GGCGGTGGCCTAGGTTGTTGCTGGTCCCGCTGGGTTGGCACCGGGCGGGCCCGACGTGCGTGGCCGGTGCGTGCGGCATGGTGGTTAGGACACCGTGCCGCACCGCTCAGGTATTACGGCCCGCGCCCAGGGGGCTCCGGCTGTGCTCGCGGGATTTGGAATGGCACTTTCGACGACACCAGCAGAGTGGCTTGCCTTGGCGACAGAGACCCGAGAGATGGCGCTGGCTGGCGCGGTGCAATTGTCGAAAGCGTACCCACATCGCCAGCATCGCTGATCGAGGCGACTGCTCATATGCCAAGCACCGAGAACGGCACCGTCCAGGCGGATGAAGTGTCAGCCCTGAGGGAGGAAGCGACCCGCTTGCGCCAGGAACTCGGGACGGCTCTCGAGATGCTGCAGATCATGCAGGAGGAGCTACAGGCGGCGCACGCCGAGTTGGCGAGACGCCCACCAACCGAGGGTTAGACTAGTCGTCGTCCTCTTGTTCCGCGGGTTTCCAGATCGGCGGCTATTTCCTCGAACCCGATCGCCACAGCAATCCAGGAGTTACGCAGTTCTGGGTCCTGCTGTCCCTGCGCTGAGGCTCGGGCCCTGGCAGCCTGTTCCCGCCAATATGCCGGAGTCCGCATAAGCGCCTTTTCGAGCGGGAGCGCGGTCGCGTCTCTCAGCCGCCGGCGCCCAAGGTAGTTGCCAACGATCGCCTCTACCTAAGCGGGAAGATCCGTCAAATCCAGGGATAGTACCAGCTGTAATGACCGTGGGAGCCGGCACAGGCCGGGCTGAGCCGCTGCTGTTGGCCCGAAGGCAGCAAAAGAGTGACCGACGCCGTAGCGCATCGATCACCACCTAGGTCAAGCAGGGGTCGTTAAGGTTCCTGTGCTCGCTGGACAGGGTTCCGGCGGGTGGCGTGGAGGGACCCCGCGCGCATGTGGTCAAGGGCCATACGGCGCGGGGCTTCGTGCCCGAGTCGCGCAGGATTCCCACCAGTTTCAGCGAATCTCGGATGCCACAGAGCAACAGGAGAGGCCCAGCATGACGACGACACCGACGTTCGATGAGATGATGGCGGAGATGGCACTCGAGGTCGGTCCCCACGGCCCGCCATCGCTCGCCCAGTTCGGCGACTTCGTCGGTCGCTATCCGCACTTCGACATCGCCCTGATCAAACTGGCGGCGGCCACGCATCCCGACTCCTGGAGCGCTCTGCGTGACCTGGTGATCTACGCCGACGGAAAGTGCCTGCTGCCTGGGGTCGAGGGACACCGGCTCGCCGCAGCCCAACGCGGCGTCGAGGTGGCAAGGCAAGGCGGTGCCTGACCGCCTGCCGACACTGTGATCGACGCCGTGCGACAGTAGCGCCCAGTGCGGCAGGCGGTAGCGCCATATTTAGAATCGCCGTCAGCCTGACGGAGGAGATATGCCGATGTCGCCACAACCCGCGGAAGCGTTGAACATAGCCGATCTGGCGTTACTGAGCCGACTAGTGGCCATCGCCCACGAGCGACACAATGGCGACCTGACGGTAATGCGATTCAGCAGCAATTGGCGCATCGGTTTCGGCACGCCGCGCGAACACCGTGATATCAGCCGCATGCCGAAGGGTGCGACCTTCACTGAGGCAGCACAAAGTGCCCTGGCCGATCCGCGACCGCTCCACGATTACCTGAATGACACCGAGGCACGGTTTCGCCAACCTTATCGGGTGTAGCCGTAGCTGCTCGTTAGCAGTGGATGGCGCACCGCTTACACTCCCCGCGGCCGGTACGCGGGGTCATTCTGATCGAGCTCTTGCCAGTTGCCAGGTGAACCCTCGAGGTGCAGCCGGAACGGGGGCGCCCTGCTCGACGTGAGCTGTCGCACCGGTCTTCGATCCGAAGATGTTCAGTTCGTCGTAGCGGCCACTGAGGGAAGCCAGATCACCCGGCTGCTTGACACCGGGCGCATCGCTGACGGCGGCCCGTCGCGTGGCGAGCGCCCGGAAGTGCGTCGCGAGGCACGCGCTCGCGGCCATAGTTTCGGCCTCGGTCGCACGGTCCAGGAGTAGCTGGACGGTATGCTTGGAAAGGCGAGGCACCATTGGCTCCCCTCCATCGCTGTGTAGGGGGAGCACACAACTCTCTCAGCCACCAGCGTCCCGATTGGCTCGTGCTGGCGATCTCATAAACTGCGCCCAAGAGGCGGCAGATGTCGAGGTTTTTATAAAGGATCGGCGGTCCGATGACGCCGCGGCAATTTCTTCGGCCAAATCCGTCACCGCCTTACTTAGGTCACGAAGCCGACTGCGCCGTCTCGCGCAATTCGTCAGATCGGGCACGCAACTCGGTAGACTCTTCGCGCGGGAAGCTTTCAGCGCGCTAGGCCGGTGCGGCGGGACTGCCGCGCCGGTCTAGCGAGAAGGCGCGCGTCCGACCGTGCGGATCGGCTGACCTCATTCCATTATCATCAGCGTAACGCTACAAGCGCCCGCCGCAGAAGCGGAAGCCGGTCGCCATCAAGGTGCCGGCGATCATCACCATCGATCCGAAGACGCGCGTGGCAAAGAAGGACCGCCGCACATCGTTGCGAAGCGGAGAACGGCGGCCGAGGCTGAAAGTCCCACCCATTCAGTGATGGGCGAGGATACTTTCGACGCCCGCCCGCTGCATCCAGCCCGCGGAGCCGGTGTACCATGTCCAGCCGCCGCGTCCGACATGCGGCGCAGCACCATAGACATCGGCGGCGACGACATAGGGCTCAACCTTGTAACGGTGCACATCGGACCGCGTGCGAGCGTGGTTGATGGGATTGAGCAAGGCGAACAGCGCCGCTGCCTTCTCCCCTTCGCCTAGCGCGGCGAATGCC
>DASSRN010000612.1:0-3028 GCA_035701785.1 Acetobacteraceae bacterium
CAACAGCCCAGGCAAATCCGCCTCGAATTCCACAAGCGAGTCTAACTCCGAGACGTCGTCAATCCCCGCCGCCGCAGCCAACCCGGCGAAACTGACGCTGCCGCGACCGGGAAGGGGATGCGACCCGTTGGCCTCGTAACACCCATTCTCGCAGACGAAGTGCGTCAGATTGGCAGGCGCCGCACCGGCGATGGTCACCAGTGTCCCAAGGTTCATCAATAGACTGCCGTCGCCATCGAGCACGATCACGCGGCGATCCGGACGCCCAAGCGCCAGCCCAAGAGCGTGCGACGAGGCCTGGCCCATCGCACCGACCGACAGATAATTCAGGGGATCCGGCGCAATCCGCATCAGGTCGAACGCCGCCTGATAGGTAGCGACGACAATCGCATCGCCTCGATGGCGGGCCAGGGCACGGACGCAATCATCGCGGCGCATAGGCATCAGACGACAGTCCTGCCGATCAATGCCACGAAGGGCCGCGACAAGGCATAAGCCCGGTCGATTGCAGGTGCCAGCAACGCGACGTCCTCAGCGCCATCCAGGGTGATGCGGTCCAAGCCCATTGCATCCAGCACTGGCTCAATGATGCGCACGCCATACTTGTCCGACGCCGAGGCAGGCCGATCAGGCTCCTTGCCTTGGAGGCCGACAATCATGCAAACCGGCTGGTGATACTCGACCGCGATCGCGCGGATGCTGTTCAGACTGTCCATCAACCCGGTCTGCTGCATCAAGAGAACCGCACGCCGGTCGGTAAACGCGAGTCCGGTGCAGATCGAAACGCCCTCGTCCTCCTTGCACAGCCGGATCAGGCGCAGATCCGGATCATGCGAGATCGGCCAGAGCAGCCAGGCGCTGGTCACGATGTCTGGCACGGCGGCGACAAACTCCACCCGGCCCGCCTTCAAGGCAGCGATGATATCGACGCCACGTGGAGCAGAATTTGCATTCATGAATCATATCAGATCAGACTTGGCGGCGTTCAACAATGCATGGATCAGGATGACGCCCAACCGGCCCCCGCCACACCTGCAGCGGCAATCGGTGTTACCCGACCTGATGATCTTCGTGGTGGCAGTCAGTGCAATCCTGTATGTCGTTCTGCACGGCGCGCAGGCAATGAACTACCACTGGCAATGGTACCGGGTGCCGGCGTTCTTCGGGCGCGATGTCGATGGCGAGTTCATTCCTGGTCCGTTGCTGCGTGGGCTCAAGGTGACGCTGCAAATCGTCGCCTTTGCCATGGTGATCACTCTGGCCGTTGGCCTGACCACCGCGCTGCTGCGGCTGTCGCCATCCTGGGCGGCCCGGGCGCTGGCGATCGGCTACATCGAGCTTGTGCGCAATACGCCGCTGTTGATCCAGATCTTCGTGTTCTACTTCGTGCTGAGTCCGCTGATCGGCATCAACCGCTTCTGGGTCGGTGTGCTCGGCTTGTCGTTCTTCGAGGCTACGCTCGCTGCCGAGGTGATCCGCGGCAGTATCGAGGCCGTGCCGCGCGGCCAATGGGAGGCAGCCCGTGCGATGGGGCTCGGCTCCGTGTTGACGCTGCGGCTTGTCGTGTTGCCCCAAGCATTGCCGTTGATGCTGCCGCCATTGACCAGCGTCCTCGTGAACCTCGTGAAGCACTCTGCCATCGTCAGCGTCATCGCTATCGCCGACCTAGCGACCGAGGGCCGCAACACGATCGCTGACACGCTGATGAGCTTCGAGGTGTGGCTGACCGTTGCAGCGATGTATTTAGCCGTTACGCTGCCCTTATCGTCGACCGCGCAGTGGATCGAAACGCTGGTTTCAGGCTCCGCTGGCGGTTCCAGTCCTGGGCCGCACGCGCGGCATTGACCAAGGAGGCTTCATGTTGCTTCGTAAGATCCTGACAGCGCTGTGCTGCGCCGCCCTCTTGCTGGGAGCGTTGCCGCACGCCCGCGCCGACTCCGACAGCGCGATCGAGACGATGCAGAAGCGCGGCACGATGATGGTCGGGATGGCGACCTTCGTGCCGTGGGCGATGCGGGATGAACAGGGCAAGCTGGTCGGCTTCGAGGTCGATGTGGCTACCAAGCTCGCACAGGACCTCGGGCTGAAGCTGGAGCTGGTGCCGACCGCCTGGGATGGCATCATCCCAGCGCTGATCGCCGGCAAGTTCGACGTGATCATCGGCGGCATGACGATTACCACCAAACGCAACCTGACGGTAAATTTCAGCGCGCCATACGACTACGCCGGCACGAGCCTGGCAGTCGCGATCGCGATGCAGAAAGACTTCACGCTGGCGGGACTGAATTCACCGAGCGTGACGATTGTCTGCCGTCGCGGCGCCACCTCCTGCACGAACGCGGCTGAGTATTTCCCGAAGGCGACGCTTCGCCAGTTCGACGATGACGCGGCGATGGTGCAGGAGGTGTTGAACGGGAATGCAAATGCTTTCGCCGCGAGCGAACCGTTGCCAAGCCGCACGACGATTGAAAACCCCGGGAAGCTGTTTACGCCGCTGAAGCAGCAGGATGAACTTAACAGGCTGCCTGCCGGCATGGCGATCAGGAAAGGCGACATCGACACACTCAACGTGTTGAACAACTGGATCGCGGCCAACACCAAGTTCCTGCAAGCCCGCCGCCACTACGGGTTTGAGACGCAAGATTGGCGCGCTGTGGTCGGCAAGGTGAATTGAGCGCTTCGGCCGAAGTTCTGGTCCTGTCCGGTTCGCGTCCGCCGCCGCGGAAGGCGTTTCGGCTCAGTCTGGCGCGCGTGCTGGATGTTGTGGTGATCGCCTGTGTGATGGCGGGCGTCGCCACGCTCATCGTGCGCGCCAACACAGGGCTCGGCTATCACTGGAACTGGTCGGTCATTCCAACCTATCTTGTGCGGATCGATCCGGCCACCGGAGTGTGGGCGCCGAACCTGCTGCTGGTGGGCTTTTTCACCACCATCAAACTGGCGGTCTGGTCGCTCGCCACAGGCTGCATCGTCGGGACGGTGGCCGCAGTGATGCGGGTCTCGGGAAGGCCCGCACTACGCTGGCTGG
>DASSRN010000613.1:0-4919 GCA_035701785.1 Acetobacteraceae bacterium
CAAAGTTGCCGGCGGCAAGATCCCCGGTCCGGTCACCGCCCGGCTTATCGAAGCCTACAGCAAGGAGGTCGGCTGCGACTTCGTGCAGCAGTATCTCGACCGTCTGGGATAACTAGCGGCTCGCCTGTCGCGGTGTCAGCATACCGTCCAGGCGGCGGCCGAGTGCGTCAGACACCGCGTTCACCGACTGCATATTGTTCGTTGCTATCTCGGTGCTGCCGCTCGGCGTCGCTGCAGCTGCAGTTGGGTTCAACTGCGTTGAACTCGTGCATGCAGTCATGACGAACAACAGCGATGAAAGAGCAAGCATCCCCAAGCCAGTGCGGCTTCGCATGCGGTGTCACTCCCGGTCCATCACCGCCCCGAATCGGCGCGGTGAAAGATTTGTCCCGGTTAGCAAGTTAGGGCAGCAGTTGCCAATTCGTATTAGCACGTACGCGAGATCGACATTCAACCCGCCGTGCGCGCCAGCTGTCCGGCCGTCGAGAGACGCGACGAACCTGCGGCGGTGATGTAGGCGATTCGGCCATTGGCGATGGTCGCGACCACGCGTGGCACCTGCGGATCGACCACGATCAGGTCGGCACGCATTCCATCGGCAATGGCGCCACGGTCCAGCAACCCGGTCGCGTCTGCTGGATTGCCGGAGATCAGCGCCCATGCCCGCGGCAGGTCGAACACCTCGCGTCCCGCCAGAGCGAAGGCGGCGCGCAGCATGGCCGGATAGAAATAGTCGGAAGAGAGCACGTTGCAGATGCCGGCTTCCGCCATCCGTGCAGCCGACGTCCAGCCGAGGTGCGAGCCGCCGCGCACCACGTTGGGGCAGCCCATCACCACCCAGTCGCCGTTGGCATGCGCTTCCTGTCCCACCTCTTCCGCCATCGGAAACTCACAGATCCGCGCGCCGCGCGCGCGAAACGCCCGCCGGGTCTCGACCTTCGCATCATCATGGCTTGCCATCGGCAACTTCGCCCTACGCGCTGCCGCCGCGATCCGCTCCAGCGCATCGGGCACCGCCGCTGCGCGTGCACCGACCTGTTCGGCAAGTGTACGGAAGTCGTCCAGCTTCATCCCGGCGCGGTCGCTGTACTTCGCGCCGACCACAGGGTCCTTGATCTTCTTCAGGATAGGTGGCGTGTGATCATTGAACGCCAGCAGATGCACGCGCCCGGCCGCAATGTCGTTCAGCGCCACGTCCAGCGCCCCGAGGTTGTACGCCTCCCAGCGCAGGTGGATGCGCATGTCGCAAGTCCAGTGCCGCGCCTCTAGGGCGTCGAGCAACGCCTTCCACGCGTCCAGGCTGCGCAGCCCCGGCTCCCACGACAACGTCACGCCATGGAACGCCGTGGTGATGCCATTCGCCAGCAGTTGCGCCTCGGTGTCGTGCAACGCGATGTCGGCGGCAAAGCCGACCCCTGGACGCGGCTGCAACTGGCGCTCGAACGCATCGCCATGGATGTCGACGATGCCAGGCAGCACCAGCAGGCCTCTTGCATCGAACGAAGCGCCCGCGCCGTCGCGATCGAGGCCGGCGATGCGGCCGTTCTCCAACAGCACGTCAACGTGCTGCATGCCGTCGGACTGCAACAGGACCTGTCCGCCGGTGATCCGCAGCCTTTCCATCTCGCTCGCTTTCAGGGTTCGAAGACGATCTGCACGCGAGGAGTCGGATAGCGCGAAATGCCGAACTCCACCACCATCCCGGCACGATCCACATTGACGTTCTCGGTGATCAGCACGGGGCGGTTGCGCGGCATGCGCAGCAGTTCGGCTTCATCGGCGTTCGGCAACCGCGCGGTGACGCGGGTCGTCTGCCGCAGATAATCAGAGATGCCGACTGCCTTCAGCGCCTCGGTTATGGTTGGCGAAGAACGCAGCGCATCCAGGATGCCGCGCATTCGGGCGGCCGGAAAATAGTGCTGCGCCAGGCTGACAGGCCGGTCGTCGGCAAAGCCTAGCCGCTCCATCAGCACGACGCGCGCGCCAGCGCGGACGCCCAGGCTCGCCGCAACATGCGAATCGGCCGAGGTCTCCCTCAACTGCAGCAGCCGACCGGATGGCTCCATATTATGGCGGCGGATCCATTCCGAGAACCGCGTACGCGGCTCCACCGCGTATTCCAGCACATCCTCAGCGACGAACGATCCCCGCCCCTGTTCGACGCGCACCAGACCGCCGCGCGACAACTCCTCCAGCGCGCGCCGGACGGTGTGGCGATTGACGCGGAATTGCTGCGACATCTCCGCCTCGGTCGGCAGCCGCCCACCAGGCGCATAGACGCCGGAACCGATGTCGCGCTGGAGCTGGTCGGCGATCTGCCGCCACAGCGCGATGCCGTCCTGCCGCGCCACCGGACTCGGCGGCGTCATCGCAATGTCATCCATGCGCGTGCCCATTTGTGCGACTCCTCGCTTGACGATAGTCGACGCTCGGGCTAGCTGTCTAGACATCCAAATAAGCAAGGCCACCCGATGCCCGACGCATTGCCGCCAGACCAGCCGAATGCCGCGCGTCGGCGCTGGATGGCGGTGCTGGCGCGTGCGAGCGCCGAGGAACTGCACGATCGCCTCGGCACCTTGCCGGCTTATCGGGTTCTCCGTGGGCCGGAGTCCGGGCTGGTCATGGTGCGGGGGCGCGCAGGCGGTGGCGGTGCACCATTCAACCTGGGTGAGATGACGGCGACGCGCTGCACCGTGCGGACCAACGCAGGACAGGTCGGCCACGCCTACGTCGCCGGCCGCAGTGAACACCAGGCGGAGCTTGCTGCGGTTGCAGATGCGCTGCTGCAGGACCCTGCCCGCCACCGCGCATTGCTCGAGAACGTGATCGAGCCCCTCGCAGCCGCGCAGCAGGCACGCCGTGATGCCGCGGCCGGTAAAGCCGCAGCAACGCGCGTGCAGTTCTTCGCCATGCAGAACATGCGGTCATGAGCACGACGATCGAATTGCCCGGCTTTGCCGATCCGGTGCACGAAGCGCAGGCAACCTTCAGGGCCGTGCTGGATGCTATGGCTCGACCAGGGACGCTGCACGACGTCGGTGATCGACTGACCCCGCCGGCCCCGCTGGACCAGGCAACCGCTGCGGTGCTGCTCACCCTGCTCGACAGCGAGACGCCGCTCTGGCTCGACCCATCCGCTGCACGGGCGCAGGACTGGCTGGCGTTTCACTGTGGCGCGACGATCGGCGATGCGGCCCATGCCGCGTTCGCGGTCGCGGTCGCGGTGTCGATGCCGGATCTCGCGATATTTCCAGCCGGTTCGCATGAGGTCCCCGAGGCGTCGACCACCTTGATCTTGCAGGTTGCCTCGCTGGGTTCAGGCACAGGCTATCGACTGTCAGGTCCTGGGCTGCGCCGGTCTGCTGTGCTGGCCGCAGATGGTTTGCCGGCAGACTTCGCGGGACGCTGGCAGCGCAACAACCAACAATATCCCTGCGGCATCGACATCGTTCTGTGCGCCGGCACGACGCTCGCCGCACTGCCGCGCAGCGTGTCGGTCGAGGCGGCCTGACATGGCCTACGTCACCGTCAAAGGCGGCGAACAGGCGATCGACAACGCCCATGCCTGGCTGGCCGAGGAGCGACGCGGCGATCGGGATCTGCCGGAATTGTCGCTCGCGCAGATCGAAGGGCAGCTGGGACGCAGCGTCGATCGCGCAATGGGCGAAGGATCGCTATATGATCGCGAGCTCGCGGCCCTCGCCGTGAAGCAGGCGCAGGGCGATCTGATCGAGGCCGCCTTCCTGCTACGCGCCTATCGCACGACCTTGCCGCGCTTCGCGCATTCGCTGCCGATCGACACCGCCTCAATGCACGTGCGCCGCCGCGTCTCGGCAGTGTTCAAGGACCTGCCCGGTGGGCAGATCCTTGGACCCACCTACGACTACACGCATCGGCTGTTGGATTTCGCCCTGGCTGAAGGCAACACGAACTCAGCAGCACCCACACTCGACGAAGCGACCGTGGCGATGCCGCGCGTGCCCGACATTCTCGGTCACGAAGGACTGATCGAGCCTGATGGCCGAGGCGCCGATGAGCCGGGCGATCTGACGCGGCAGCCGCTCAGTTTTCCCGCTGCGCGCGACGTACGACTGCAGAACCTGGCGCGCGGCGACGAAGGCTTCCTGCTGGCGCTTGGCTACTCCACCCAACGCGGCTATGGCGGCACGCATCCGTTCGCAGGCGAGATCCGCATGGGCGAGGTCTCAGTGGAGATCGAACCGCCGGAACTCGGCTTCGCCATCGACATCGGTGATATTACCGTCACCGAATGCCAGATGGTGAACCAGTTCAAGGGCTCGAAGACGGTGCCGCCGCAGTTCACCCGTGGCTATGGCCTGGTGTTCGGCTTTTCCGAGCGCAAGGCGATGGCAATGGCGCTGGTCGATCGTGCGATGCGCGCCGAGGAATTGGGCGAAGAGGTCACCGCACCAGCGCAGAACGTGGAATTTGTCCTGTACCACTCGGACAACATTGAGGCGACCGGCTTCGTCGAGCATCTCAAGCTGCCGCACTACGTGGATTTCCAAAGCGAGCTCGAGAATGTGCGTCGGCTCCAGCGCGAGGTCGCACGCGCCAGCGAAAGTGCGGAGGCGGCGGAGTGAAGGGCTACAATTTCGCCTATCTGGACGAGCAGACCAAGCGGATGATCCGGCGCGCGCTGCTGAAGGCGGTGGCGATCCCGGGACACCAGGTGCCATTCGGCTCGCGTGAGATGCCGCTGCCCTATGGCTGGGGCACTGGGGGTATCCAGGTCACCGCGTCGGTACTCGGCGCCGACGACGTGCTGAAGGTGATCGACCAGGGCGCCGATGACACCACCAACGCGGTGTCCATTCGGCGGTTCTTCGCCCGCACGGCGGGTGTGCGCACGACCACGCACACCGACGAGGCGACTGTGATCCAGACGCGGCATCGTA
>DASSRN010000614.1:0-6164 GCA_035701785.1 Acetobacteraceae bacterium
GCGAGCCGGGTCCGTACCGTTCGCCTAACGTCATGAAATCTCCATCCGCTCACACCCGATGAGGTATCGATGGCGACCTTGATCTTGGAGAACCCGGACAAAGCACCGCCGCGCGTGCGGCCCAGCAACCGATAGCCTGCGCCGGCACCCTCGGGTGCACGCGCCATTAGTTCCACCATCAGCGCGGGTGGAACCGGCATGACGTGCGGGCGGTTGTTCTTGGTCCTCTGTGCAGATAGCCGCCAGAGACCCGACGCCGGGTCAAGTTCGCCCAGCGCAATGCCAGCGGCCTCTCCGGCCCGGCAACCGGTGGCAATCAACAGCCGCACGAAGCACTGTGACCCTGGCCCCAAGGTGGCGGTGGCCACCCACACCCGCCGCAGTTCGTCGTCGCTCAGCACGCGCTCGCGCGATGGGACAGGCGGCGCAATCTTGGCCGCGCCCCGCCGGGGCAATGGATGTTCGGTGATCCAGCCGTGCGCGTCGGCGTGGGACAGGAACGCCGCGACTGTCCGGTAGAGCATTGCACCCACGGAGGGCGAGCGTCGCGCCGTCGCAGCCAGCAACGATGTCCACAACTCCCTGGTGACTTCGGTGAGTGGGCGGTCGCCCAATGCGGGCAGCAGTTCGCGGGAGCAGAGCCGGCCCACCTCGCTAGCATAGCGACGTGACCAGCGGGCCTCATTGGCTGCCTGCCATATGGTCAACCGTTCGGCCACGGTGGGCAGCCCGGCCCGCGCCCGCGCTGTTGCCCGCCGCTCCCGCCTCTCCCCCACCGGGTCCTTGCCATCGGCCACGGCGGCCCGCGCGCCCTGTGCCCGCTTCCGGGCCTCTGCCAAAGACACTTGCGGCCATGTGCCGAGGGTAATCCTGGCCTCTCGCCCATCGGGGCGGCGTCCGCGTGCCGCCCATGACACTAGACCCGAGGGCGTGATCCTCACCACCAGCCCTGGAGCCTTCACATCACGGACTTCGATCCGGCCCTTGGGCGGCGGCTTCACCGCCCGTAGCCACATATCAGTCAACGTCACCCTCACCGTGCCCCTCCTCGCTGGCGTCCCCACCCCCGGGGCTGGGGACGCCTTGGGGACGCGGGAAACGCCGCAATGCAGACTTACGTGACGCTACGAGGCGACACAACAGAGAAGAAAAACCGATGAGGTTTCAGGGAATTAGCGCCGTACCCTGGCGGTTTCGGTCTGCTTGACCACAGCTTAGAAGGCTGTTGCTCTATCCAACTGAGCTAAGGGCGCTCAATGAGTTAGCGGCTATTCGCTTTGGTGCGGGTAGGGTGGTGACCATTTGGTGGTCACAGCCTAGGCGAAGCTGGGGGCGTTGTCACATTTCGTTTGCTTGGGCAATACGCGCTCATTGTCGCTGCTTATGCCTAGCCCTCTTTCTCTAGCGGGGATATCGCGCCGCGGGCAGAGCGTTTCGGGTCAGCCTCTAAGAGAACAATAGCTACAAGCGCCAACTACGGAGCCGGAAACCAGTCGTCATCAGTGGCCGATTATTTATACTCGGTCCTCAAGAAATGCATGCGCAATGCTGGAACCGGCTCCCTCCGCGCATGACGCTCTCAGCGCCCCCCACTGTCCGCAAGAATCATATCCGACGCCTTCTCGCCGATCATGATGCTGGGTGCATTGGTATTGCCTGCGATGATCGACGGCATGATCGAAGCGTCCGCCACACGCAGCCCGCCGATGCCGTGCACGCGCAGCTGCGGGTCCACCACCGCATTCGGACCATGGCCCATGCCGCAGCTCCCGACGGGATGCAGGTTGGACACGCCGCGCAGCCGCACCTCTTCGCGCAGTTGCTCGTCTGTCGCGACAGCCGGCCCTGGCAGCACCTCCTCCACCACCAGCCCCTTCAGCGCCGGCTGGCTCGCGATCTTCCGTGCGATGCGGATACCCGCAAGCATCGCCTGCATGTCGTACTCGCTGCGCAGGAAGTTGAAGCGGATCTCCGGCGGCGCGAGCGGATCGGGGCTCTTCAGCCGCACCGTGCCGCGACCTTCGGGCCGCAGATGCACGGGACTGATCGCGAATGCCGGGAATGGATGCGAGACGATGCCGTCGCGCGTGCGATCGATCGTGCTCCAGGCAGAGATGTTCATCTGCAAATCAGGCCGCTCGAGCGCCGGATCGCTGCGCACCAGCGCGCCGACATAAAGCCCGTTGCCCGACATCTGCCCGCCGCGCCACAGCAGGTACTTCGCACCCGCCAGCAACTGATGCGGCACGCTGTGATGCAGCACATTCAGCGACAGAGAGCGCGAGATGCGCCAGGCGCAGAGGTGTTGAAGTGGTCATGCAGGTTGGAGCCCACGCCCGGCAGGTCGTGCTGCACGGTGATGCGCATGTCCTGCAGATGCTCCGCCGGACCAACGCCCGACAGCAGCAGCAGTTGCGGCGACCCATAGGCGCCGCCGGAGACGATGACCTCGCCGCGCGCCCGCGCCGTCTCCAGCCCGCGCGGCGTGCGGAACTCCACGCCGACGGCGCGGCCGTTCTCCAGCAGCACGCGCGTCGCATGCGCGTGCGTCTTGATCACCAGGTTCGGCCGCTTGCGCGCCGGTCGGAGATACGCCGCCGCAGTGCTCCAACGTCGGCGGTCCTTGGTCGTGGTCTGGTAATACCTGCAGCCTTCCTGCCGCGCACCATTGAAGTCTGGATTGTGCTCGATGCCAGCTTCGATGCAGGCCTTCAGCAGCAGCCTGCCGATCTCCCACTCATACGGCTGGTTGGCGACATGCAGCGGACCGCCGCTGCCATGGAACTCGGATGCACCGCGCTCGTTGTCCTCCGCCTTGCGGAAATACGGCAGCACCGATTCGAAGTCCCAGCCTTCGCAGCCGCGCTGCCGCCATTCGTCGTAGTCGGCGTGGTTTCCGCGCATGTAGATCATGCCGTTGATCGAGCTGGTACCGCCCAGCACCTTGCCCCGCGGCTGATACATGATGCGATTGTTGAGGTTGGCCTCGGGCTCGCTGTCGAACATCCAGTTGACCTTCGGAGTGACGAAGGTCCGCGCGTAGCCGAGTGGCACATGGATCCAGAAGTTGCTGTCCTTGCCGCCGGCCTCCAGCAGCAGCACGCGATGCTTGCCGGATTCCGATAGGCGCGACGCCACCGCGCAACCTGCGGATCCCGCACCGGTTACGATGTAGTCGAACGTTTCGTCGGACATGCTTCCCCCGGGCCTGCATGTCACCTTGGACGGTTCTGTTTGCCCGGACAATCGTGCAGGAACGTCAGTCGTCTTCCCGTCCGCAGCGCTGCCATCGCATCTTCTTCAGTTCGCGACAGCCGACCCTAATCCCCGCCCAGCGCAGCCTCCGCTGCCCGCACAGCCTGCAAGGGCACCGCTGCACGGCCCACCACCTGGCCGCCGACGCAAGCCAGCCAGTCCGCACCCTCCGGGCGGGACGGCCGCAGTTCGATCACCTTCGCCTCCTCGTCCAGCGCCACCGCGCGATAGGTCCGCCAGCCGGACCAGACAGGGCCCAGAATGCGAACGACGCGGGCGATGGCCTCGCCCGCGTCGTTGTGTCCGATCCATTCGAGGGTCCGGTGAACCCCGGGACCCTCCTCCTGCCGGCCCCGCATCCAGTGGAGGCGGGGGGTGTGCACTAGGCTGCCTCCGTCATGCGCTCTTCGCCATGATCTCGTCCGCGAGCGCCCGCGGCACCGGATCGTAATGGTGGAACTGCATGGTGAACGACGCCCGTCCCTTGGTCATGCTTCGCAGATCTGAAATATATCCGAACATCTCTTTCAGGGGAACATGCGCCCGGACGATGACCGTGGACCCGGCGCTCTCCTGGTTCTGGATCATCCCGCGGCGGCGGTTCAGATCGCCCACCACGTCGCCGACGTGATCCGCTGGCGTGGTGATCTCCACGTCCATCACCGGTTCCAGGATAATGGGCGCCGCCTTGCGCATTCCGTCGCGGAAGCACGACTTGGCGGCGATCTCGAATGCCAGCGCCGAACTGTCGACATCGTGGTACTTGCCGTCCAGCAGCGAGAACTTGAAGTCCACCGTCGGGAAGCCTGCCAGCACGCCGGTCTCGGCCTGCTGCCGGATGCCCTTCTCGACCGCTGGGATGTATTCCTTCGGCACCGAGCCGCCGATCACCTTGTTGTCGAACTGGATGCCGTCGTTTCGCTCCACCGGCTCGAACGCGATCTTGACCTCCGCGAACTGGCCCGAGCCGCCGGTCTGCTTCTTGTGCGTGAAGGTCTCGGTGTGCGGCCGGGTGATCGTCTCGCGATATGCCACCTGCGGCGCGCCGATATTTGCCTCGACCCCGTACTCGCGCCTCAGCCGGTCGATGATGATCTCCAGATGCAGCTCGCCCATGCCCGACAGGATGGTCTGCCCGGTCTCCTGGTCGGTGCGCAGGCGCAGGCTTGGATCCTCACCCGCCAGCTTCTGCAGGCCGAGTGACATTTTCTCGACCGCCTCCTTGGTGCGCGGCTCGACCGAGATGTCGATCACCGGCACCGGGAACGCCATGCGCTCCAGCACCACCTGATCCTGCTGCGACGCCAGCGTGTCGCCGGTCCCGGTATCCTTCAGGCCGACGAACGCAGCGATGTCGCCGGCGTACACCTCCTTGATCTCGGCCCGCTTGTCGGCGTGCATCTGGAACATCCGCCCGATGCGCTCGCGATGGCCCTTGGTGGTGTTCATCACCATGTCGCCGGACTTCAGCGTGCCGGCGTAGACACGCACGAAAGTCAGCGTACCGTACTTGTCGTTGATGATCTTGAACGCGAGGCCCGCGAACGGCGCTGCCGGATCCGCCTTGATACGCCGGCGGTTCGGGTCATGCTCGTCCTCGCCTTCCTCCGCGGCAATCGCGATGCCGGGCACGTCCAGCGGCGACGGCAGATAATCGATCACCGCATCCAGCAGCGGCTGCACACCCTTGTTCTTGAACGCCGTGCCGCACAGCACCGGACGGAATGCACCAGAGATCGTGCCCGCCTTGATGCAGCGCTTCAGCGTGGCGACCTCGACGTCGCCCTTGTCGAAGTATTCCTCCATCGCCGCGTCATCGACCGACAGCGCAGTGTCCAGCAGCAGCTGGCGATACTCCTTCGCCTGCTCCGCCAGGTCGGCGGGGATCGTCTCGTCATGGTACTTAGCGCCGAGTTCGCCGCCTTCCCACACGATCGCCTTCATCTCCACCAGGTCAACGACGCCCAGGAACTTGTCCTCGATACCGATCGGCAGCTGCAGCGGCAGCGCCACGATATCGAGCTTCTCCTTCAGCGTGGCGAACGCACGGAAGAAGTCGGCACCGGTGCGGTCCAGCTTGTTGATAAAGATGACGCGCGGAACATTGTAGCGGTCGGCAAGACGCCAGTTGGTCTCCGACTGCGGCTGTACGCCGGCCACGCCCTCGATGATGAACACCGCGCCATCCAGCACGCGCAGGCTGCGATTCACCTCGATGTTGAAGTCGATGTGGCCGGGGGTGTCGATGATGTTGATGCGGGTGTCTTTCCACTCACAGGTGACCGCGGCCGAGGTGATCGTGATGCCACGCTCACGCTCCTGCTCCATGTAGTCGGTCGTGGTGTTGCCGTCGTGCACCTCGCCAATGCGGTGTGACATCCCGGTGTAGTACAGGATGCGCTCCGTCGTGGTGGTCTTGCCGGCATCGATATGCGCGGTGATGCCGATATTGCGAATCCGGTCGAGCGGCGTGGCGGGCACGGTGAACCTCCATACCACGACGGGCGCTCCGGAACCCCGGTTCCGCGCGCCCGCATGCTGATCCGGCTGATGAGAGCCAGCTATGTCCACGCGTCAGATGCTGCACTGCGCCAAGTTTTGCAAGGGTTATCGGCACAAACAGACGCAACGCACGCATGCGCGAGGGCAAACCGGACCGTCCGCTCACCCTTTGTAACCCTCCGACATAGCGTTCCGCTGTAATTGGTGCGGCATGGACCTTCGCACCGCACAGGCGCTGATCCGCTTCGGCCTCGGCCGCCGTGGCGATGAGCCGCTTCCCACCGATCCCGCCGTCTGGCTGCGCCAGCAACTGAGCGCACCTGACCCGTCGCACTTCGACCCTCGGCCGAACTCCACCACCGCGGCGGAGGCGTTCCTGGCCGACCGCGCCAACAAGCCGAAGCCAG
>DASSRN010000615.1:0-5864 GCA_035701785.1 Acetobacteraceae bacterium
GACCTGGTAATCCGCACCTCTGGCGAGCAACGCCTGTCCAACTTCCTGCTCTGGCAGGCTGCCTACGCCGAATTCGTGTTCCTCGACGTGCTCTGGCCTGACTTCGGTGCAGAGCATTTCGCCGCCGCCCTGGGCGAATACGCGCGGCGAGAGCGGCGCTTCGGTGCCCGCCCAGGCTGAGCGCGCGCAAGGACGCTGGGCCGATCTCACCAAGCGGGTCATCTCGGCGCTGGTCATGGCGCCGGTCGCGCTCGCCTGCGTCTGGGTCGGAGGGGCAATTTTCGCAGCCCTGATAGCCGCCGGTGGTGTCGGGCTTGCGTTCGAGTGGTTCGGACTGTGCCGCTTGTCCCGATCACCCGCTTTGAAGATTGGCGGACTGGGCTACCTGGTGCTCGCCTGCGGTGCCTTGCTGTGGTTGCGCCAGGATCCGAGTGCCGGACGTGCCGATGTGCTGTTCCTGCTGCTGGTCGTGTGGGCGGGCGACATCGGAGCCTATCTGGTCGGGCGCTGGATCGGCGGACCACGCCTGGCCCCGCGGATTTCCCCCGGCAAGACCTGGTCGGGCGCCATTGGCGGCCTGCTGTGCGCGATTGTGGCGGGCGTGCTCGCAGCGCAATTCCTGGCGAACGGCCCCACCTGGGGCGCGATCCCGATCGCCATGCTCCTGGGCGTCGTTGCACAGGGCGGCGATCTGTTGGAAAGCTGTGTGAAGCGGCAGTTGGAGGTGAAGGATTCGAGCCACCTCATCCCCGGTCATGGCGGCCTGCTCGACCGCCTGGACGGTCTGCTTGCCGCCGCGCCGGTGGCGGCCTTGCTGGCGCTCACCTTGGGACGTGGAGTAGTTCTGTGGCAATGACCCCGGGCCCGCGCAGTGTGACCGTCCTTGGCAGCACCGGCAGCGTGGGCACCCAGACGGTGGAACTGCTCGCCGCCCGGCCCGACCGCTTCCAGGTTCTTGCCCTGGTCGCCGGCCGTAACGCCAAGCTGCTCGCCGAACAGGCGGTCGCACTGAAGGCCTCGCGTGCGGTGATCGCCGACGCGGCGGCGTACGGGGAACTGCACCGCGCTCTGGCCGGCACTGGCATCGATACCGCCGCGGGTGCGGAGGCAGTGGTCGAGGCAGCTGCACTGCCGGCCGACTGGACCATGGCGGCAATCACCGGCGCAGCTGGCCTGGCCTCGACCCTGGCTGCGATCCGCCGCGGCGCCTGCGTCGCGCTGGCCAACAAGGAGGCTCTGGTCTGCGCCGGTGAGGTGATGTTGCGCGCCGTGCATGAGGCGGGCGCGACGCTGTTGCCGGTCGATTCCGAGCACAACGCGATCTTCCAGGCGCTGGAGGAGCGCAATCGCGGGGCAGTGGAGAAGATTGTGCTGACCGCCTCGGGCGGACCGTTCCGTACCGCAACGCGTGACGAGATGGCCAAGGCCACCCCGGACGTCGCACGCAAGCACCCCGTCTGGTCGATGGGTGCCAAGATCAGCATCGATTCGGCGACGCTGATGAACAAGGGCCTGGAACTGATCGAGGCAGCGAGGCTGTTCGCGCTGGAGGAAACCCAGATCGACGTGCTGGTGCATCCGCAGTCGGTCATTCACGGCTTGGTCTGCTATCGCGATGGCAGCGTCCTGGCGCAACTCGGGTCGCCCGACATGCGCATCCCGATCGCGCACACGCTGGCCTGGCCGGAGCGGATGAGCACGCCGTCGCCACGCCTCGACCTCGCGAGCCTTTCCCGGCTCGACTTCCTCGCCCCGGACACCGAGCGCTTTCCGGCGCTGCGGCTGGCGCGGGACGCGCTGCGCGCCGGTGGGGGCGCCCCGACGATCCTGAACGCCGCGAACGAGATAGCTGTCGAAGCTTTCATGCAAAAGCGCATCGGTTTCCTTGATATTGCCGGTATGGTCGCCGAAGTTCTCGACGCGATGGGCCCGCATCAGGCAGATACGCTGGAAGAGGTGGTGGCGCTTGATGCCGCCGCCCGTCGCGCCGCGGAGCGCTTGACCGCGGCTCGAGCCGCATGAGACCGTAACGGAAACGAAAGTACGCCAGACCCATGCCAGCCGCTCTGCAGAGTATTCTCGCATTTCTGGTCGTACTCGGCGTGCTCGTGTTCGTGCACGAGTTCGGCCATTACTTTGCCGCCCGCCTGGTGCGCGTGCACGTCGAGGTATTCTCCATCGGCTTTGGTCCCGCCATCGTCTCTTGGCGCGACCGCGTCGGCACGGCCTGGAAGGTCGCTTGGCTGCCGCTGGGTGGCTACGTCAAGCTGCACGGGCACGAACGGCCAGAAGTGGTCAGCGAGAATTCCGAGGCTCGATCATCCAGATGGATTCCTGGCCGCGTCTTCCATGAGAAATCGGTCGGTGCCCGAGCGCTTGTGGTCGCCGCCGGACCGATCGCCAACTTCCTTCTAGCGATGGTGCTGTTCGGGCTGCTGTATGCGACGGCCGGACGACCAGTGATGCAGCCAGTCGCTGGCGGGGTGCTTGAGGGAAGCGCCGCCTCCCGCGCCGGCATTCAGGTCGATGACAGGATTCTGTCGATCGCTGGCACGCCGGTTTCCAGCTTCGAAGACATTCAGCGCCTGATCACCGAGCATCCCGCTGAAAATCTGCCGATGAAGATCAGGCGCGGGCAGGATATCATCGATCTTTCGGTGCTGACCGACTCGCGCGACGCTGGCGGCCGCAAGGTGGGCGTGCTCGGTATCCGCAATGGGCCGGTTGCTTACCAGCGTCTGTCGCTGCCCGAGGCGCTGATCGGCGGGGTCACGCAGACCTGGCAGGTGACGGCCGATACCGTGACCGGCGTCGCCCAGATGATCGCTGGCCGCCGCGGCACCGAGGATCTCGGCGGCCCACTGCGGATCGCGCAGCTATCCGGCCAGGTCGCCCAACTCGGCATTACCAGCCTGATCTCGTTCATCGCCGTATTGTCGGTCAATCTCGGGCTGATCAACCTGTTCCCGATCCCCGTGCTGGATGGCGGCCACCTGCTGTTCTATCTGCTAGAAGCCATCCGCGGACGCCCCGTCCCACCACGGGCCCAGGAGTACGGCTTCCGCGCCGGCCTGGCGCTGATCGCCGGGCTGTTCATCCTGGCGACCTGGAACGACCTCACGCATTTCGGCATGTTCCACTGAGGACAGCGCGGTGCCGCCTGTAACCCAACGATCACGCGACAGGCAGAGGCTCATCCGGCATTGAGCCGGGATGATCCAATCCGTACTGCTCGATGACTTTGTGGACGCCGCCACGGCGTCCCGAGCACCGCCTCTGCCGCTGATCCGGGCAAAGCTGCGTCAATGCCTTCCTGGGATTGGCCTCGCGGCGGATATGGCGCTGGCGCCGATCGATCGCCTGTTCGACGATGCCGGCTCGGTGCTGCGTTTCTCGCCCGAGCCGGTCTGCTACTATGCCAACCACCAGACCAGTTACGAGTCGTTCCTGATCTCGTTCCTCCACCTGGCGGACGTCGGCATTCCGCTGCTCGTGGTCACCCACCCCGGACTGTTCGACAACGACTACGGCGAGCATTGCGCCCTGCTGGCCGAATGCCTGGGGAGGCTGAACCATCCGGCTGCTGACCTGATCCAGGTTGTCGCCGTGCCGCACGAAGTGAAGCCCGCGCGGGACTTCCTGCTGGGGCTGCCGGGCCGGCTGGAGGGTCGCTCGCTGCTGGTGCATGTCGGCGCCTGGCGCGAACTGCATGAGGGCCAGCAGGTTTCGAACCTGTCGCGGGATCTGATGGAGGTGACGCTCGGGCTGGGCCGACGCATTGTGCCGGTCCGGATCAGCGGTGGCCTGCCGGCGCAGTCACTCGGCTACAAGTTCCATCTGCCGTATCAGATGGGCTCCTTGCGGATCCGGATGGGGTCTGCGATCGAGCCTGGACAGCTTGCCGGGCTGGAACCGCTGGAGCGGCGGCGGCGCGTCCTGTGGGCGATCAACAGCATGGCACCGGACCCTGGTGTCTATGCCGGCCAGCCGAATCGGTCGCTGACCCGACGCTGCCTGCGGCGCCATGTGCAGACCGGATCGTCGGCGCTGAAGTGCTTCCTGCTCGAGGCGCTGGAAACCATGCCCGATCCTTCGATCGAGACCGAGGCGCTGCATGAGTTCATCCGCTTCGGTGTGCTGCCGGTGGAGAACGTGGCCGATCCGGAATGGTTCGCCCGGCAGGCCATGTGGATCACCGATGGCCGCGGCCTGAAGACGGTCTGACCGTCGCCCCTCGCTTTCGGGGTCGAATCAGCCTATCTACACGGGATGATGCGGTGCAGCGCCGGAGGCGTGTGCCCGGCGAACTGCTGAATTGAGCTTTTCTTGAGCGATACCCCCGACGGCACGCTTCCGGGTCCGCGTTTCCAGCCGGTGACCCTCGAGGAGGAGATGCAGCGCTCCTACCTCGATTACGCCATGAGTGTGATCGTGGCGCGCGCGCTGCCGGATGCGCGCGACGGGCTGAAGCCGGTGCACCGGCGCATCCTCTACGGCATGCACGATGCCGGCTATACCGCCGACCGGCCCTATCGCAAGTCGGCGCGCGTGGTTGGCGACGTGATGGGCAAATACCACCCGCACGGCGACGCCGCGATCTACGACGCCATGGTGCGCATGGCGCAGCCGTTCTCGATGCGCGTGCCGCTGATCGACGGGCAGGGCAATTTCGGCTCGGTGGACGGGGATGCACCGGCGGCGATGCGCTACACCGAGGTGCGGCTGGCGCGCGCTGCCTCGCTGCTGCTGGACGACATCGACCAGGATACCGTCGACTTCCAGCCCAACTACGACGAGACCGAGAAGGAGCCGAAGGTCCTTCCGGCGCGTTTCCCCAACCTGCTGATCAATGGCGGCAACGGCATCGCCGTCGGCATGGCGACGAACATCCCGCCGCACAACCCGGGCGAGATCATCGATGCAGCGCTGGCACTGATTGCTGACGCCGACACGTCACTCGACGAGTTGATGCGGATCGTGCCCGGACCGGATTTTCCCACCGGCGGCATCATCATCGGCCGGTCCGGCATCCGCACGGCGTTCGAGACCGGCCGTGGTTCCATCACTATTCGCGCGCGCGCCGAGTTCGAAGAGATCCGCCGCGACCGCGAAGCTATCGTCATCAGCGAGATCCCGTATCAGGTGAACAAGGCGACCCTGCTGGAGCGCATCGGTGAACTGGTCCGCGCCAAGCAGGTCGAGGGCATTGGCGAGATGCGCGACGAGAGCGACCGCTCCGGCATGCGCATCGTCATCGAGCTCAAGCGCGACGCGACGCCTGAAGTGGTGCTGAACCAGCTGTTCCGCTTCACCCAGTTGCAGGTGAGCTTCGGCGTCAACATGCTGGCGCTGGACGGCGGCCGGCCGCGGCTGATGGGGCTGAAGGACGCGCTGCTCTGCTTCATCACGTTCCGCGAGGACGTGATCCTGCGGCGCGCGCGGTTTGAGCTCGCCAAGGCCCGCGATCGCGCGCATCTGCTGGTGGGCCTCGCGATCGCGGTCGCCAATATCGACGAGGTGATCCGGCTGATCCGCGCGAGCGCTGATGCAGCGGCCGCACGGCATGCGCTGATGGAGCGCGACTGGCCCGCCGGCGACGTCGGTGCGCTGCTGGCGCTGATCGATGAACCCGGCAACGTGATCACAGCCGATGGCACGGTGCGGCTGACGGAGGAGCAGGCGCGCGGCATCCTCGATCTGCGGCTGCAGCGTCTGACCGGACTGGAGCGCGAGAAGATCCACGAGGAGATGGCGGAGGTCGCGGCGAAGATCCGCGAGCTGCTGGAGATCCTCGCGACGCGCCCGCGCCGCATGGAGGTGATGCGCGAGGAGTTGCTGAAGGCACGCTCTGCCATCGATCAGGC
>DASSRN010000616.1:0-3184 GCA_035701785.1 Acetobacteraceae bacterium
GCTTACTGCCCGTCTCTCGAAGCGACAGGTCGTAAGAGTGCACGCAACCGTCCGATCGAGATCATCACACGGGGCGAGCGGCGACGCTCGTGGACGCGTGAGCAGAAGCGCGAGATTGTCGCGGAGAGCCTGGGCACTGAGCGTAAGCGTCGTGGTGGCGACACATAGCGACGCGGTGGCTTGCTGTGATGCAAGGCGGGGATGGACGAAGATCGGCAAACAGCTGGACTGGAAGAGAGCGCTCATACGACTGGTCGTAAGAGCGCACGTAGCCAGCGCGTGGAGATCATCACGCGGGGCGAGCGCCGGCGGTCTTGGACTCTGGAGCAGAAGCGCGAGATCGTGGCGGAGAGCCTGGGCTCCGAGCTGACGCCGACCGAAGTTGCACGCAAGCACGCGATCAGCTCGGGGCAGCTCTACACGTGGCGTCGGCAATTGCTGAGCCTGCCGGGCACGGTGATCGAGCGTGCCAAGCCGCAGTTCGCCGAGGTGGATCTGGCGGCGGCCTCGCCGGGCGCACCGGAGCCGAGGCCGACCAGTGGCCCTGCGTCGGCGGCACCGGTGCGCGCTGGGGGGACGATCGAGATCATGCTGCCGAACGGCGTCTCGTTGCGCGTTGATGCCGAGGTTGATGGGCGTGCGTTTCGCCGGGTGCTGGATGCCCTGCGCGACCGATGATCACACTGGCTCCGGGCCTGCGCGTCTATCTGGCGTGCGGCGCCACCGACATGCGCAAGGGCATGGTGGGGTTGGCGATGCTGGTGCAGCAGACGCTGGGAGCGGATCCGTTCGATGGTGCGGTGTTCGCCTTTCGCGGCCGGCGGGCGGGGCTGATCAAGCTGATCTGGCATGACGGCATCGGCCTGTGCATGCTGACTAAACGACTGGAGCATGGCCAGTTCACCTGGCCATCGACGCAGACGACGGGCCGGATCGCGCTGTCATCGGCGCAGCTGGCCGCGTTGCTGGACGGCTGCGAGTGGCGTGCGCCGGTTATCCGCAGACCGGCGCTTGCCGGATAAATTTGCTTGTTGGGCGCAACAAGTTCTGGCGGCGACGCGAAGCGGTCGTTCATCATGGCGTTATGCCGAGCGACAGAGACGGCCTGCCGGATGATCCCGCGATCTTGCAGCAGATGCTGCAGGAGTTGCTGGCGGAGAACGACAAGCTGCGGCTGCTGATCCAGCGCTTCACGCGCCACCAGTTTGGTCGCCGATCCGAGCAGTTGACGGCGGATCAGTTGCAGTTCGGTCTGGAGGATCAGGAGCAGACCATCGCCGAGCATCAGACGGCGCGCGACGCGGCCGAGGCCGCCGGCGGCCGTCAATCCAAAGCGCACGTCAGGCGCCCGGTGCGCAATCATGGCGCGCTGCCTTCGCATCTGCCGCGTTACGAAGTGGTGATCGACACCGATCATGCGGCGTGCCCGTGCTGCGGCGGCGCCATGCATTGCATCGGCGAACTGCGCAGCGAGCAGCTCGATATCGCGCCGGCGCAGCTGCGCGTGCGGGTGACGCGTCGGCCTCGCTATGCCTGTCGCGCCTGCGAGGAGAGCGTGGTGGTGGCGCCGGCGCCGGAACGTCCAATCGATGGCGGCATGCCCACCGAGGCGCTGATCGTGCATGTGGTAGTCAGCAAGTTCTGCGATTCGCTGCCGCTGTATCGGCAGTCGCAGATGCTGGCGCGCCAGGGTATCGCGCTGGATCGCTCGACGCTGAGCAATTGGGTGGGCAGTGCCTGCTGGTGGCTGACCCCGCTCTACGAGCTGGTGGTCGCGACCGTGCTGTCCGCGCCAAAGATCTTCGCTGACGACACCAGCCTGCCGGTGCTCGATCCTGGCCGCGGGCGGACGAAGACCGGCTACCTCTGGTGTTATGCGGTCGATGACCGGCCCTGGCGCGGTCAGACCCATCCGGCGGTAGCCTACATCTACGCTGAAGACCGCAAGAACGCTCGCCCTGCCGAACACCTTGCCCGCTTCCAGGGCGTGCTGCAGGTCGACGGCTACAACGGGTTCAAGCGTTTGGCGGGTGATCGGGCTGATCTGTCGATCCGCCTGGCGTTCTGCTGGGCGCACATGCGGCGCGACTTTTTCCAGTTCCACGCCTCAACGAAGTCGCCGCTTGCGGCCGAGGTACTGACGCGCGTTGCCGCCCTCTACGCGATCGAGGCCGAGGTCCGGGGCCAAACCGCCGAGTATCGCCAGCAGGTTCGACAACAGCGAAGTCGACCAATTGTCGAGGCGCTGCATGACTGGCTGCACGCGCATATAGATAAGGTGTCTGGTGCGTCCGATCTGGCAAAGGCCATGCGCTACGCGCTCCGTCACTGGGCCGGCATGACCACGTTCCTGGATGACGGCCGCATCGAGATGGACTCGAATACCGTCGAGCGCGCCATCCGGCCGCACACGTTGACGCGCAAGAATGCGCTGTTCGCCGGCAGCGATGGCGGAGCGCGGCATTGGGCGATGGCGATGACGCTGATCCAGACGGCAAAGTTGAACGGTGTAGACCCGATGGCCTGGCTCACCGACGTGCTGGAACGCATCGTCTCTGGCCGCACCAAAGCCAATCAGCTGCAAACGTTGCTGCCGTGGAATTGGCATTCGACCCAACGATCTGACCTGGCGATCGCCGCATGATCGACAATGCTGACCAGGTCGAACGCGTTCTTGCCAAACTGCAGGCAGCACTGCCGGTGCCCGCTCGCATCACTTCCGAACTCGCAGCAACCCTTCTCGACAAGGCGCACGCCGCAACGATCAAATCAGCCTGCTCGGTAACTTGGATCAGCTACGCCGGGGATGAAGGCGGGATCATGTGCAGGCTCAGCTTTGGCGACGAAACCGAGAACGCCGTCTTCACCTCAATCACTCACCTGCGTTTCGACCCACGCCTGCCCTGCGCCCGCGAAATTGCCGCTTACCAGAAGCACCGCATCAAACGCCTGCGACGCTACCAACCATAGCTTCACCAACACAGCCAGCCACCGCGGTCAATCGTGTCGCCGCCGCGACGCTTACTCCAAAGCTGTTCGGACGACTACAGCACCAGCTACAGCCGTAAGGCCCCGTTCATGTTTCCGTCCATCCCGTCCGAAGCCATCGAGTTTGTTCGTTCCGCATTCCGCACTGCGAACGTTAGCGCGACGCAGGTCCTCACGCGCCAGCCCTCGATGCACG
>DASSRN010000617.1:0-9880 GCA_035701785.1 Acetobacteraceae bacterium
GATCCACCGGCTTCCCGAGCCAGACGGCGTGCGTTGTGTGGTCCTCGACTTCGTCGTCCGTGAGCGGGTGGACGAGAATGTTGAGCTGCCGCCGGTTGAACATCAGCCAGGGCACGACGTCCGTGAACGCGTCCTTGCGGAAAATCACCTGGACCTGAGGAATCGGATGTGGCCCCGCGACGCCAGTGAACTGCGGTCTGCTCGGTTGTCCGCCGAATTGAGCAACCAACTGGTCGTGCAAATCCTTGGCGTTGGCCTCGGTGGTGTCATCGTAGTAGATGTGGACGTGATAACCGCGAAGGCTGTCGGCTAGAGACATTGTTCACTCCCCCTGCTGGCCGGCAGTCATGTTTGCGGCCCGTTGACCGGCCTGAGGCGTGAGCCAACCACCATCCCCTATGCCTGACAATACGCGGCTGGATCGGCCATAGGCTCGCCGGGTCAGGAATGGCGAGCGGGTCAAAGACGCAAAGCTATCAGGAAGGGGAAACGAAATGTCTGGCGCCACAATCCCAGCTTTCGCGGCAACCGATCCAGACATCTATGAGCGCTTCATGGGTCGATGGAGCACGCGCATAGCCGAGCCTTTCCTCACTTTCGCCGGTGTGCAGAGCGGGCAGCATGTGCTTGACGTCGGGTGCGGGACAGGAACCATCAGCCTGGCACTCGCCCAGCGCGGATGCACAGTGGTGGGGATAGACGCATCCGAACCGTATCTCGGTGGCGCTCGGATCAGACGAGCTCACGCCGACATTTCTTATGAACATGGCGATGCTCGCGATCTCGCGTATGCCACGGCTTCATTCGACGCCAGTGTTTCGATGCTGGCGATCGACGTCATCCCAGAACCCGAGAGGGTTGTCTCGGAGATGCGGCGCGTGACGCGAGCTGGCGGCGTGGTGGCGTGCGGCACATTCGATTTCTGGGGTGGGTTCTCAGCTGAGCACATGCTCACGGATACCGGCGCCGCTCTCGACGAGGGGTTGCGGACCGTGCGTGACTTCCTTCGATCACGTCCACTGGTGTGGCCAGACGGTCAGGCGCAGCTCTGGCGACGGGCCGGTCTGCAGGATGTTGTCGAGGTGCCGCTTGTGGTGAGCTTCGATTACGAGTCGTTCGATGATTATTGGACCAGCCTGGCAACCGGTCCGAACCGGGTCGCACAGCGTGTTCAGGCAATGCCAGCAGAGCGACGCGAGGAAGTACATCGGCTTGTTCGGCTAGCCTACCTTGCCGGGTTGCCCGACGGGCCGCGATCATTTGCCACCATCGTTCGGGCGGTGCGCGGATTAATCCCCTGACAACGGCGGG
Source organism: Acetobacteraceae bacterium (assembly GCA_035701785.1). Classification (GTDB taxonomy): domain Bacteria; phylum Pseudomonadota; class Alphaproteobacteria; order Acetobacterales; family Acetobacteraceae; genus JAMXLO01. The sequence goes on from DASSRN010000617.1 coordinate 1,312, forward strand.
TTGCACTTGGCCGCGGACAATGGCGCAGTGGGTGACGGAGGCTCGGTCGTCAGCTTAGGCCGGGCTCAGATACCTGAGTAGGAGGGAACGGCCAATGCCGACCTATGTCATGCTAGCCAACTGGACCGAGCAGGGCATGCGCTCAATCAGTGAAAGCCCGAAGCGGGTGGATGCGGCGAAGAAGACGCTGGAGGAGATGGGCGGGCAGTTCCGCTCGGTCTACATGACGATGGGCATGCACGACCTGGTGATGATCTACGATGCGCCGGACGATGCGGTGGCGGCGCGGTTCACGCTGGTGCTGGGGCGATTAGGTAATGTACGCACCACGTCGCTGAAGGCGTTCCCCGAGGAGGCGTTCCGGCAGATCGTCAACTCGCTGCGATGATCGCGGCGATCAGCCTGATGCGCCAGCGCGACGACGTGACGCTGGCGGCGTTCCGTCGGCATTGGCTCGACGTGCACGGCCCGCTGGTCTGCGCGTTTCCGGCGCTCCGGTGCTACGTGCAGCACCATGTGGTCGCGTCGCCGGCGATGAACGCGCAGGCCCGCGACATGCGGATTGACGGGTTCCCGATCCTCTGGTTCGACAATGATGCCGATCGCCTGCGCGCGCACCACTCGCCGGAGATGGCAGCATGCAATGTCGACTCGCGCCAGTTCATCGGGGCGGTTTCGCGGGTGATCTGCGAGCCGCAGGTGGTTCAGCGTGCGGATGATGCGGCGCGCATGAGGCTGATGCTGCTGCTGCCCGGTGAAACGGCGGACGATGGCGCGTTGCAGCGCCTGGGCGAGCGTGCGCGTGCGCTGCCGCGGTTGGCCGGGCTGGTGCTGTACCGCGTGCTGGAGCAGGGGCGGGCGCCGAACAGCACGATCCCGCATCTGCCGGTCAGCGTTGCCGGAATTGCCGAACTGGCGTTCCCCAGTCAGGTCGATCTGGAATGCGCCATGGCCGGCGTTGAGCTTGGCGCGGCGCAGTTCGTGGTCGAGGAGCATCGGCTGGTGTGAGCGACATCGCCGGCCTGGTGAACAAAGGCACTATCCTTCATCGGCCATCTGGCGAGCCCGGGCGTATCTTCATCGTCACCGGCCTGGAGCGATCGGGCACCAGTCTGGTGGCAGCCATGCTGTATCACGCTGGTGTCTTCATGGGCAGCGAGATCAACGATGCCGTCTATCAGGACGAGGCGTTCGGCCGCGTGCTTGCTGCAAGTGATGGCGACGCGCTGCACCGGATGGTCGCCGCGTGCAACGCGCGGTATCCGCGCTGGGGCTTCAAGCGTCCGTTGCTGCACCATGATCTGTCAGTCGAGCAGTTGGGCGTGTTCGATGGCTTGCGCGTGATCGTCACCGTGCGTGATCCGGTCGCCATGGCAGTGCGCGTCTCGCTGTCCGAATATCAGGAACCGATGCGTGCTCTGTCCGGGCTGGCCGCCAATCAGATGGCGCTGCTGCACTATATCGATGCGCTGCGGTGTCCCACCCTGTTGGCGAGTTACGAGAAGATCCTGGCCTTTCCTTCGGAGTTCGCCGATGCGCTGCTGCGATTCTGCGGCGTGCCGACGGACGATGCTATCCTGGCGAGATTGATCGCGCTGGTCGAACCGAATCGGCCGAACTACCTGGCGGTCGCGCGCCGTCAGTTCGATGGCCTCATCGATGGCGTGCGCGACGGGCAGCTGTACGGCTGGTGCTGCCTCACTCAGTCTGCGGAGCCGGTCACGCTCGAGGTGCTGGTTGACGACCGCGTCGCGCTGACGGTCGTAGCCGACGCGTTCCGCGGCGACCTGCTTGACGCCGGCTTCGGGCAGGGCAGGCACGGCTTCTTCGTGCCGCTAGGATCGTTGCATGCGCAATCATATTCTGTGATTCGCGTCCGGGTGGCGCGGCACAATATCGAGCTTCCCAATAGCGGCACGCGCCTCAGCGACTTCGGCACTGCGGCTTGAGCACCGGCGTTGCCCAGACCACACTCGCTGCCAGTTTCCGCGGGAGGGACAGTGATGCAGATCGGATTTATCGGGCTTGGCATGATGGGCGCCGGAATGGCGAGCAACCTGCAAAAGGCCGGCCACCAGCTTCTCGTGCACGATCTGTCGCGCCAGGCGGCGTCGCGGCATCTGGCGAACGGCGCCACCTGGGTCGATAGCCCGCGCGCGCTGGCGGAACAGGTGGACATCGTGTTCACCTCGCTGCCGACGCCGGCCGATGTCGAGACCGTGGGCATGGGCGAGAACGGCCTGGCGTCAGGGTTCCGCAAGGGCGCCGCGTGGTTCGACCTCTCTACCAACGCGGTCGATGTGGTGCGCAGGCTGCATGCGCAACTGGCCGAGCAAGGGGTAGCATTCCTCGATGCGCCGGTGAGCGGCGGACCGACCGGCGCCAACAGTGGGCGGCTGGCGATCTGGGTCGGCGGCGACAAGGCGGTGTTCGACAAATACAAGGCGGTGCTCGACGCGATGGGCGACGCGGCGCGCTATATCGGCCCGATCGGCGCCGGCTCGATCGCCAAGCTGGTGCACAACGCCGCCGGTGCGGCGGTGAGCACCGTGCTGGCGGAGGTGTTCACCATGGGTGTCAAGGCCGGCGTCGAGCCGCTGCCGCTGTGGGAGGCAATTCGCCAGGGCGCTGGCGGACGCGCGCGGCTGTTCGACCGCATGTCCCGCGGCTTCCTCACCGGCACCTACGATCCGCCGGATTTCGCGCTGCGGCTGCTGCACAAGGACGTGTCACTGGCCTGCCAGCTGGCGCGCGAGGTGAACGTGCCGATGCGGCTGACCAATCTGGCGCACCAGGAACTGACCGAGGCGCTTAACCGCGGCTGGGCACAGCGGGATTCGCGCGTCAGCATGCTGCTGCAGCAGGAGCGCGCCGGCATCGACAAGATTTCGGTGGCGCCCGACCGGCTGAAGGCGGTGCTGGACGCGGACAAGTAGGAGGCAGATTTGGAACTCGGTGCACTGATTCCCCTGGGCGATATCGGCGGCGGCCCATCCGTGGTCCGCGACTACGCGCAGGCGGTCGAGGCGATGGGCTACGACTTCCTCGAAGCGCCCGACCACGTACTCGGCGTGAATGCCGCGTCGCGTCCCGATTGGGACATGAGCCGCAATACCTCGCACGACCTGTTCCACGATCCGTTCGTGCTGTTTGGCTTTCTTGCCGGCTGCACCAGCAGACTTGGCTTCTCCACCGGCGTGCTGATTGTGGCGCAGCGGCAGACCGTGCTGGTGGCGAAGCAGGCGGCCTCGCTCGACGTGCTGTGCGGCGGACGCTTCCGGCTTGGCATCGGCGTCGGCTGGAACGAGGTGGAGTTTGTCGGCCTGAACGAGAACTTCCGCAACCGCGGCCGGCGATCGGAAGAGCAGGTGCAGGTGATGCAGGCCCTGTGGGCGCAGGACCATGTGGCTTTCAAGGGCAAGTACCACACCATCGAGGATGCGGGCATCAACCCACGCCCGGCGTCAGGCCGCGTGCCGATCTGGTATGGCGGGCACCACGAACTGACGCTGCCGCGCATTGCGAAGTGGGGCGACGGCTGGATGCCCAACGCCTATCCGCCGGACCAGAGCGCGCTCGAAGTGTTCGAGAAGCTGCGGACGCTGACGCGCGAGGCGGGGCGTGATCCGAAGGCGGTCGGCATCGAGGTGTGGACGTCGTGCGGGTCGGGCACCCCGGCCGACTGGCGCCGCGAGGTCGCGTTCTGGAAGTCGGCAGGTGCATCGCATATCTGCCTGACCACGACGTTCAACCGCCGCCACCATCATCGCATCAAGGGATCGACGGCGGCGGATCATCTCGCGGCACTGAAGGCGTATCGCGAGGCGGTGGCAGACGCGCTGTAGCGGTCAGTGGGCCGCGCGACCGGCGGTGCGGTCCATCAGCGCGAGCAGCACGCCGGAGCTGACGAATGCCATGTGGATGCCGACCAGCCAGGCCAGCTTGCGATCGGTCAGGTGGTCGGCGTTCATGAATGCTTCCAGCAGGTGGATGGCCGAGATCGCCACGATCGACGCCATCAGCTTCAGCTTGAGGTCGCCAAAGCCGATCTGTCCCATCCAGCCCAGCCGGTCCTGCTGACCATCGACGTCCAGCCGCGAAACGAAGCTTTCCTAGCCGGCGAAGATCACCATCAACAGCAGGTTCGCCATCAGCGACAGGTCGATGAGCGAGAGGATGCCGAGAATGATCTCGCTGCCTTCAGTGGAGAGTGCGTGTACCAGCAATTCGATCGCCTGCTGGGCGAACTTCACCAGCAGGATGCCGAGGCTGAGGGCCAGCCCGAGATAGAACGGTGCCAGCAGCCAGCGACTGCCGAAGATGACATTCTCGAATGCGCGTTCGATGCGCGAGACGCGGTGTTGGGATGACGCGGTGACGACGTCCATTGCTGTCTTCTCGCTGCGGTGCCGATAGCGGTGCAGTGATCCGACATCGCAGGGTTGGCCGCGTGGCGCGGTGTCCCTGCCAGAGGGGCCCGGATCGGGTTGGCGCGGATGTGGCCCGCAGCCGGGCCAGTTTCAATGGCGCCCTTGCCGCGGCGTTACGCGAAGATCTCGCCCAAACGCCGGATACTGGCCAGCGACTTGTCAAATTCCAGCCCAGGCCAGTGGCAACGCATCTGGAAGTGGTCGACCCCGAGCGCTTCGCGGTAGCGCGCAATCTCCTCTTTCACAAACATCGCATCGCCGATGATGAAGCGGTTGCGCACAAGATCTTCGAAGGCTGGCGCTTGTCGACCCGACAAGCCCCACGACGCGTAAGCATCGTACTTGTATTGCAGCGCCGCGCGGCATTCTTCCAGTGCAGTGTGGTGGCTGGCGCCGACGTAACATTCACGCACTATCGGGAAGCAGTCGGGCACGCGCTGGCCGAGCGCTTCGCGATACACCCGCATCTGCGGCACCAGATCGTCCAGCGTGGTACTCGGCACGATCATCCATGCATCGCCCAGCCGCGCGGCACGTTTGATGGCCGCTTCAGCCGTGCCGGCAAACCAGATCGGCGGACCGCCGTCGCGCAACGGCTTCAGCCCGATCGCATGGTCCTTCACCTCGTAGAAGCGGCCCTTGTGCGTGACCTTCTCGCCGCTCCACAGGCGGCGCATCAGCGCGACGCTCTCCTCGATGCGCGGCGCGCGTTCCTTCAGCGACATGCCGAACGCGGTGAACTCGCCTTCGCGATAACCGAGCCCGACGCCAAGCACGTAGTTGCCGCGGGTCAGCACGTCGAGCGTGGCCGACTCCTCAGCCACGTGCACCGGGTTGAGCAATGGCAGGATCAGGATGTTGGGGCCGATCTGCATGCCTTCGGCGTGCTGCGCGAGATACGCCATCATCGGCACGATCTGCAGCATCTGCAGCGGGCCGGTCAGGTAATGGTGCGGGAACCACAACGACTTGAACCCGGCATCCCGTGCGGCGCGGGTCTGCGCGACCAGGTCCGGCAACGCGGCCATGACATTCTGTTCAGGTTGGAATTGCGTGTTGAGAAACAGACCGACCTTCACGGTTGAGGCTCCTTCGCACCGGTGCGTACCTTGAACCAGCCCCGAGGGCGCGCCAACTATCGCGGCCATGAGCCATCGCAGCCCGCCGCAGCTCGACCTGCTGCCGGACGGCAGCTACCGGCCGCGACGCCCGCCGGTCGCCGCACGCATTTTCGCCTGGGCGATCGTCATCGGAGTGATTGCCGGCGCGCTCGCGGTTGCCGCGCTTGCACTATGGTTTGCGCTGATCCTGATCCCGGTCGTGCTGGTCGCCGGCGCGATCGCCTGGCTTGCGTTCCGCTACCAGCTATGGCGCGCAGGGCAACGAGGCTGGCGGCCTAGGGCGTGATCTTGCCATTCTGCACCACAAGCCGCACCGGCTTCACCTCGACGCGCTGCCATACGTTGCCCTTGGTGTAGGGATCGTTGGCGATCATCGCGTCGAGTTCGGCGCGATCCGCACACTCCGCGAGCAGGAACGAACCGATCGGCTTCTGCGCATCGTCGAAGATCGGGCCGCCGAACACCAGCCGGCCGCTGGCGACATTGTCCTTCAGCCCGGCAAGATGCGTCGGTCGCGTCGCCTGGCGGCGTGCGGGGGCCTCGGCATCGGTACCGTCGTAGACGGTGACAAGGAACTGCGGCATCAGCTGTCTCCCTTCAGTCCGAACTCCTGCGCCAGCAGCGTATAGGAAAGCCGCCGCGCCACCGGGTCATGCAGCGTGGTGAGGATGGCGATCTCATCCACGCCGTGCATCTCGGCCAGCGTGCGCAGCTTCTGTCCCACCACCGCCGGCGTGCCGTATAGCGCGCGGGAGCGCAGTCGCTCGATGCGTTGCTGCTCCGCCTCGGAATACTCATGCGCTGCCGCCTCTTCGGGCGTCGGCAATGCGGCGTAGATCCCGCGGTCGCGCCCCAGCCGCCACATCTCGCGCGAAGTGAACAGCCGCGCCGCCTCCGCTTCGGTATCGGCCGCCAACGCCCAGACGCACAGCGCTGCGTATGGCGCGGGATGCCGCGCGCTAGGCCGATAATTGTCGCGATACAGCGCCATCGCCGGCTCGACCCCACGGCCATCGGTGATGAAGTGTGCGAAGCAGAACGGGATGCCGAAATACGCTGCGACCTGGGGGCCGTAGTCGGAGCTGCCGAGCATCCAGACCTCCGGCAGCGTCGGTCCCCCTGGCTGCGCGACGATGTCGCGGAACGGATGGCCTTCCACCAGCTTCTCGCCCGCGAGCCACGCCAGCAGATCGCGAACCTGAGCCGGGAAATGGTCCGCCGCGGTCTCGGCCAGCGGATTGAGCGCGAAGGCGGTGCGCCCGTCGGAGCCCGGCGCGCGGACAAGCCCGAGGTCGATGCGTCCCGGTGCGATCGCCTCCAGCACACGGAACTGTTCGGCGACCTTCAGGCTGGAGTAGTGGGGCAGCATCACGCCGGCGGAGCCGACGCGGATGCGCGAGGTGGTCGCAGCGATCGCGCTGATCAGGATCTCCGGCGCGGTGCCCGCCTGGCTGGCGGAATTGTGGTGCTCGGCGCACCAGTAGCGGCTGTAGCCCAACGCCTCGCAATGTTTCGCCAGCGCCAGGCTTTCGCGGATCGAGGTGTCCGGCGACCGCCCGGTCACCACCGTCGACTGGTCGAGCACGGAGAGGCGGATCATATCCGCCGCACCACGTACGACTTCTCCAGCGCCTCCATGATGATTTCGGCCTGCGCGGGGTCGCGCGCCTCCACCATCACCTCCAACTCGGCAGCCTGCACCGACGGTGCGGCGAACAGGCGCTGGTGCGACACCTCGATGATGTTGCCGCCGGCGTCACCAATCTTGCCGGCGATGTCCGCCAGCACACCGGGACGATCCGGTATCTGCAAGTGCAGCCGCAGCAGGCGGCCGTCGCGCAGCAGGTTGCGCAGCAGCACGTTGGACAGGATGCGCGCGTCGATGTTGCCGCCGGTAATCGCGACGCCCACGCGGCGGTCGCGGAAGCGCTCGGTATGGGCGAGCAGCGCAGCCACGCCGGTGGCGCCGGCACCTTCGGCGACCACCTTGGCACCTTCTGCGAGCAGGCCGATCGCCTCCTCTACCGTGTGTTCCGGCACCACCAGCACTTCGATGCCGAGTTCGCGGATGATGCGGAACGGCGTCTCGCCCACGTCGCGCACGGCGATGCCTTCGGCGATGGTCGGGCCACCGACCGAAACCGTTTCGCCGGCAAGCCGCTGCGCCATGGCGGAGTAGGCGGCCACCTCCACGCCGTATATCGCAATGTCGGGACGCAGCGCCCTCGCCGCGATCGCACAGCCGGCCAGCAGGCCGCCGCCGCCGACCGGGATCACCAGCACGTCGAGGTCCGGCACCTGCTGCAGCAGCTCCAGCGCCATCGTGCCCTGGCCGGCCATCACGCCGACATCATCGTACGGATGCACGAACACCAGGCCACGTTCCGCCGCCAGTGCGCGAGCATGCGCTGCGGAGTCCGCCAGCGTCTCGCCGTGCAGCACGACCTTGGCGCCCCACGACGCGGTGCGCGTCACCTTGGTGGCCGGCGTGAATTTCGGCATCACGATGGTGGCGCCCACATTGGACAGGCGTGCGTGGCGCGCCACCGCCTGTGCGTGGTTGCCAGCCGACATGGCGACCACGCCGCGCTCGCGCTCGCGGTCGGTCAGCAGTGCCAGCCGATTGGCCGCGCCGCGCTCCTTGAAGGCGCCGGTGATCTGGAGGTTCTCGAGCTTCAGCACCACGTCGGCGCCCGTGGCGCGCGACACGGCGTCGCTTGGGTGCGCCGGCGTACGCAGGACGCGGCCGGCGATGCGGTCGGCCGCCGCCGTCACATCGGCGAAGGACAGCACCTCAGACGAACTTGATGCCGAGTATCTCGTAAGACCGGTCACCGCCCGGCGCGGGGACGGCGATGGTGTCGCCGACCTTCTTGCCGATCAGCGCCTTGGCCAGCGGCGATGAGATCGACAGCCGGCCGCCTTTGATGTCGGCCTCATGCACGCCGACGATCTGATAGGTGGATTCCTTTTCGGTCTCCTCGTCCACCAGCCAGACATGCGCGCCGAACTTGACGT
>DASSRN010000618.1:0-14596 GCA_035701785.1 Acetobacteraceae bacterium
CAGGACGACTACATAACCAGCCTTGCGAACAGCCACTCGCAGAGCGGCATCCGGCAAGGCACGCTGTTCTGTCAGCAGAACGTCTCGATCTTCACCGAGGTGCTGGCGCTGGGCAAAGGCTCCGATTTGCCGGCCTATGCCGCGACCAAGCAGCTGGCGCAGCCGATCGATATCACGTCCTGCGCCAGCGTGACCCGCACCGCGCAGGCCAGCACCTCGCGTCGTTAGCAACCTCGCCCGCTGCATGGCAGTATAGGAATTCGCCAGCGCCGGATCGTCTGCCGCATGCACCAGCTCCTGCTTCTGCGCCACGCCAAGTCGTCCTGGGACGACACGAAGCTGGCCGACCGCAACCGGCCGCTGAACAAGCGGGGGCGGCAAGCGGCGGAAGCGATGCGGCGCGCTATGCTGGACCTGGGACTGACGCCAGATCTCGTGCTGGTTTCGCCGTCGCGGCGGACGCTGGAGACCCTGGCGGCACTGGAGCCGTGGGATGAGACACCGCTGGTGGAACAGGTGGAAGGGCTCTACCTGGCCACCGTGCCGCAGCTGCTCGACATCCTGCGCGAGGTGAACGAGACGGTGCGCAGCCTTATGCTGATCGGCCACAATCCCGGCCTGCACGAGCTGGCGGTGCGACTTGCCGGCACGTCGGCCGTCGGCCCACTGAGCGCGCGGCTCGCCGAAGGGTTCCCTACGGCGGCGCTCGCCGAATTTTCCGTCGCGACGCAGTGGCAGCAGATCGAGCATGCCGGGGCGCGGCTGGTTCGCTATCTGCGGCCGCGCGATCTGCCGGAGCCGACGACCTGACCGCATGGAGCTGGAACTCGGCCTCGATCCGGATGACGCGCCCCGGTTGCGGCGGCTGAAACTGCTGACGCCGCTTCGTCAGGGACGCCCGCAAAGCAGGACAGTGCGGATCGTCTGGCACGACGCACCCGACCGGGCATTGGCGCAGCAGGGGCTCGCGCTGGCCGAACAGCGCCCGGGATGGCGGCTGGAACGGCTGCTGCCCGATGGGCAGAGCTGGCTGCCGGGCACCCGTGCCCCGGTGCTCGCGATCGCGCGCAATATCGCCGGCCTTGGACGGGATCTGCCGAAACCGCTGGTCCCGGTCGCGGCGCTGGAGGGCCGGAGCACCAGCCTGCACCTTGTCACCGAGTACGGCCCGGTCGGCATGACCATGCTCAACGCCAACATCCGTGCCGTGGTCACCCAATACCCGATCTGCCGCATCGGCCTCGAAGGCACCGCGGAAGCCGTGCAGCCGCTTGCCCTGGCGCTGACGGATGAACTGGGCCTGGCTGTGCCACGCGCCAGCCTCGCGTCCGAAGCGGCTGCCGCGGCCTCTGGCACCGAGCCGCCTGCGCGGCATGAAGGTGCCCCCGAGCTGCCCGCTGGCGTGTCGATCGCCGAGGCGTTCGCCCATGTCGTCGGGCACCTCACCGATGTGATCCTGTATCTTGCCCCGAAGGCTGCCCGGGCCGCCGAGGGCCCGGAGCCGGTGCACCAGATGCGCGTGGCAGTACGCCGGCTGCGATCGGTGATGAAGGTGTTCGCGCACGCAGTCGGCGATGCGCAGGTCGAGGCGGCGGATCGCGCCGTGAAGGCGCTTGGCGCGAAGCTGGCCCCGGCGCGCGACTGGGACGTGTTCGTGACCGAAACCGCGCCGCCGGTCGCTGAGACATTCCATGTCGAGGACCGAATGCGCCGGCTATTGCAGGCGGCCGACCGGCGGCGCAGCGCCTGCAACGAAGCGCTGCGGGATTTTCTGGACAGTGTCGAATTTCGCCGGCTCGGCATCGAGCTGGCCTGTCTCGCCGGCTCGCAACTGCCCACGCCCGACATGGCGACGACCGACCTCGTCGCCTTCGCGGCCGAAGAGCTCGACGGGCGGTTGAAGAAGGTCGCGCAGATCGAAGGCGAACTCGCAACACTGGAACCCGAGGCCCTGCACGCGATCCGCTTGCGGGCCAAACGGCTGCGCTATTCGGCAGAGATCTTCGCCCCGCTGTATCCTGGCAAGGCAGCGCAGCGCTTCCTGCGCCGGCTGAGCCGGCTACAGGACCGGCTGGGGGCGCTCAACGACGGAGCAGTAGCGGCGGACCTGCTGCGCGAACTAGGCGGCGGCCACGCCTTTGCCACCGGCCTGATGCTCGGTTTCGTCGGCGCACAGGGCAGCCACACCCGCGAACGGATCGCTAAGGCGTGGTATGCATTTCATCGGGCGGACCCGTTCTGGCGCTGAACCACAGGGCCCAGCGTCAGTGCGGCGGCTGGAGCACGATACCATAACGGCGGTAGATGCCGGCGATGGTGCCATCGGCCGATAGCTTGTCGATCGCCTGATCGACCGCATGACGCAGTGCGTCATCCGGCTGGCGCATGCCGATCGCCACGTTCCACACCAACTCGTGCTCTGACTCGTCGAGCGGCAGCAGCGTGACCGGGTGATCGGGATGCTGGAAATTGTAGTAGCCGGCGAACAGCGGCGTCACCGCGGCCACATCGACCTCGTGCGCGGCGAGCGCGTCCAGCATGTCCTCCTCGAAACCGAACACCGAGATCGGCACGTGACGCCGGTCGATGTTCATCGCAGCCAGTGATCCGGTCTGCACCGCAACCTTGTTGCTGCTGCCAAGATCATGAAACGCCGCCACGGCGCTGCCCGCCGGCACGGCGAGCACCACGCCGCTGCGGTAATACGGCTTCGACAGCTTGATGCCGAAGTCCGGCGGCGCGTCTTCGGCAGCGATCGTGTCCGGCAGGATGTCGCAGTCCGTGCGGGGAATCTGGTAGCTGATCAGCACCCACTCGGTGGTCAGCGACACGCCCAGCTGCTCGGCCAGTGCGCGCCCGAGTTCGACCTGAAAGCCAGGCGGCGTCGCTGTGCGGCTGGCGAACGGCAGCGAGTTGGGATGCGCGCACATGCTGATCGCGCCGCGCTCGCGGATCACCTGCAGGCTGCGTGCGGACGCCGGCGCCAGCGCGGCCAGCAGCAGCGGTGTGGCAAGCAGCAGAGCGCGAAGTCCGTTCATCCCTGCTCCGGCTTCAGCGCGCGGATATAGGCAATGATCGCGTCGATGTCGGCGTCGCTATAGGCCGAGCCGAACGCCGGCATGGCTCCCTGCTTGCCCTGCTTGATGCGGTTACGGATGAAGTCGTCGCTGCGTTCGGTGTTCATCAGCTGTGGTCCCTTGCCCGCGGCGCGTCCGCCGTCGCTGTGACACCAACCGCACGTGGTGGCAAACAGCTGCGGCACATCCAGCGTGGATTTGCTGTTCGCGGTCGCCGACTGCTGCGCACGCGCGCTGGGCGACGTGGCCGCTGCAAGAACCAGCATCAGGAACACAAACCGGAGCATGAGCGAATGGTGCTGCTTCCCACGTCGGCTGCAACCGGACAGGCCGCGCCCTGGCGCAGATGTGACCGCGCCAGGGCCGCCCGGACGAAGGGCTACTTCAGTGAGTAGACCACCAGGACCCCGTCATCCCGCGGCATGCTCTTGTAGGGCTCGCCGAAGGTGGGCGCGAAGTCGTCGCTTACCATGCCGCCGAAGCCGGCGACCACGGCGATATACTGCTTGCCGTTGGCGGCGTAGCTGATGATGCCGCCCTGGTGGCCGAGGCCATCGCCGTGGCTCCACAGTTCTCCGCCGGTGTCCGCGTTGTAGGCGTGCACCGTGCCGCGGCTGTCAGGCACGAACACCAGGTTGCCGGCGGTGGACAGCACGCTCGCCATCGGTGGCTCGGGGTAGCGTATTTCCCACTTCTTGGCCCCGGTGATCGGGTCCCGCGCGTCGAGATGGCCGTAGATCGTGCCGCCCGGCGGAGGCACCAGCTTGAAGTTGGCGCCGATATTCAACTGCGCGACGGGTTCGGTGACCGGCGTCGTCTTCACCACGTCGAGGCTGATGCACCACTCATTGCCGATTTTGTAGTAGAGGCCGGTCTTCGGATTATAGCTGCCGCCATTCCAGCTGACGCCGCCGCTGATCGCGGGGCACAGCGGATCGGACACCTTGCCGGCGCTGAAGTCGCGACGTCCCACCAGATCGCCGGTCTTCGGGTCGATCGACTTGACGAAGTTGATGGCGTTCACCAGCGGATAGACGTTCTTCACCTTTAGTTCGCGGTCGTAGACGAAGACGAAGCCGCCCTTGTTCGGATGCACGATGGACTTCTGGCCGTCGCGATCCAGCAGCACGAACTCACCGACCGCACTGTCGAAGTCCCACGCGTCGTGCGGCAGTTCCTGGTGGTAGGACTTCAGGTTGCCGGTATCGATGTCGAGGCCCAGCACCGACGTGGTGTAGAGGTTGTCGCCCGGCCTCGCGCCTTGGGTCTTCCAGTCGGCGCCCGACCAATCGTACAGCGGCGCCGGATTGGCGGTGCCCCAGTAGAGTGTGTTGCTGTCGGGATCATAGGTGCCGGGCATCCAGCCGCCGCCACCACCGGTGCGCCATGAATCATTGCCCCAGCTCTTCTTCGCATCGTCATTCGGTGCGACCGTCATGAAGGTCCACTTCACCTTGCCGGTCTCGGCGTCCACGCCGTAGATCGGCCCGCGGCCTGGCCATTCGCCACCCTGGCTGCCGATCACCACCACGCCCTTGGCGTAGAGCGGCGCGCCGGTGAAGCCGACGGTCAGCTTCTGCGAGTCCTGCAGCTTGGTGTCCCACACCACCTTGCCGGTCTTCATGTCGAGCGCAATCAGACGCCCGTCCACCGTGCCGACGAACACCTTGCCCTGGCCGAGTGCGACGCCACGGTTGTACGGCGAGTGCGTCTGGCGCGATACCAGCGTGTCGTCGAGCTCCGGGAAATAGGACCAGATCACCTCGCCGGTCGCGCCATTCAGCGCGAAGACGCGGCTGTACGAGCCGGTGTAGTAGAGGGTGCCGTCGGCGACCAAGGGCACCGACTGAAGGCCGCGCGTCGACTTGCCCGGGACGTGGATCCAGGCGACCGACAGGTCCTTCACGTTGCTCGGGTTGATCTGCTCGAGGCCGCTATAGTTCCAGCCGTTGTAGGCGCCGTGATAGGTCAGCCAGTCATTCGGACTACCGGCTGCGATCCTTGCGGTGTCCACCGGCTGGGCGAGGCTTGGCAATGCGCCCAGCGACGCGCCGAGTGCCAGCGCTACACCGAAGGCCAGACGCTGCTTCCTATTGTGCATGTTCAGTCTCCCCTGCGTTTCCCTATGATGAACACCTCGCCCCGCAAGCGGGAGAGGTCGTCGCGCGCAGCGCGGCGGGCGAGGGCGCATGTGCGGTGACACGACCCTCTCCGGCGCTTTGCGCCTGCCTCTCCCGCAAGCGGGCGAGGCGACGAGTCATGGCCGCATTGCGCCCTGCGTGTCGACGTAGCACGCGTAGATCGATGTACTGCCACAGATATACAGCCGGTTGCGCATCAGTCCGCCGAAGGTCAGGTTGGCGACGGTCTCCGGAATGTGGATCTTGCCCAGCATATCACCCTCGGGACTGTAGCAGCGCACGCCATCTTCCTTCGGGTCGGCCCAGCCCATGCTGCACCAGACGTTGCCTTCGACGTCGCAGCGCATGCCGTCGGTGATCCCGGGCGCGAAGTTCTCGGCGAACACCTTGCCATTGCTCACCTTGCCGCTGTCGATATCGACATCGAACACGCGGATGTTGGCCGGGCCGCCGTCGGTGTAACCGCTGTCGATCACATACAGCTTCTTCTCATCCGGCGAGAAGGTCAGTCCATTCGGCTGCACGAAGTCGTCGACCACCACCGTCACGTTGCCGGTCCTGCCGTCGACCCGGAACACGTTGTGCTTCTCCTGCTCGACATCGGCGCGCAGACCTTCATAGTTGCCCTTGATGCCGTAGGTCGGGTCGGTGAACCAGATCGATCCGTTCGATGCCACTACAACGTCGTTCGGCGAGTTCAGCTTCTTGCCGTTGTAGCTGTCGGCGATGATGGTGATGGTTCCATCATGTTCGGTGCGGGTGACGCGCCGTCCGCCGTGCTCGCAGCTGACCAATCGCCCTTCGCGATCCACCGTGTTGCCGTTCGAGTTGAACGAAGGCTGGCGGAACACGCTCACATGGTTGTCGTCTTCCGTCAGGCGGATCATGCGGTTGTTCGGGATGTCGCTGAAGATCAGGTAGCGGCCGGCGCGGAAATACGCCGGCCCTTCCGCCCAGCGGAAGCCGGTGGCGACGCGCTCGACGGCGCCGGTGCCGACGCTGCCCTTGAAGCGCTTCTTGTCCAGCGCCTCGATATGCGGATCAGGGTATCGCGAGCCGGACAGCGGGCCGAGCGGCAACCGTTCAGGACGCGGCACCGACAACGGCACGCCGGTCTCGCCGAACGGGCCCTCGGTCGCCGCAGCCGCGGCCTTCAACGTGACCGCCGCTGCACTCGCCGCCGAAGCAGCCAGAAACGCACGTCTGATCATGTGTCCTCCCGGATGTTGGTTCTGCTGACCTGCACTGCGCGTTCAGGCCCGCGGCACGACGTATCCGTAGGCGAGATTGCTGCGAGCCTGGCCGTCGGCCAGATAAGCGGTCTTGATCTGCCCGATGCCGTCGCCGTCGAGGTTGGCGGCCAAGTCGAGCCGATAGTGGCGGGCGGCGTTATAGCCGAGAATGTCGCTTTTGACAGGCCCGTCTGCCGCGCCGAGCGGAGCGAAGCCGAAGCGCTTTTGCATGTCTTCAGGAATTTCGAGCCGGCGGAACGCCTCGATCTGCCACTGCGGCGAGCCGTACCACACCGAATCGGTGCCCCAGAAGACGTGCTCGTGCCCGAGCCCCTTGATCAGCGTGCCCAGCATTGCGGCACAGAACCGCGGATTGGTCACCGCCGAAATCGCAAACGATGTGCCGAGATCGCAATACACGTTACTGACGCCGAACTTCTCGGGAATCGCCGCGAGGTCGCTGACCCATTCGATCCTGCCGGTCTTCTCGAACCGGTCCAGTTCGCTCTGCGGGTCCTCGAGGAACGCGCGCAATGCTGAATGGTATATGACGAAGTCCACCTGCGGCCACTGCTTCGCCGCCGCCCCGACGTCATCGGCAGTGGCATAGCGCCAGGCCCCGCCGGGGATCGAGGTCTCGTAGTCGCGCGGCAACAGTCCCTTGTGAATGCAGACCGTGGTGATGCCGGCCTTGACGATCTTCTCGTAGAACGGCGCCATCAGTTCCGCATCATCGAGGCGCCACGGGTACTTGGTGGTCTTCGGCGACAGCGGGTCACCGATCGTGTAGCCCTTCCAGCTGGTCGGCCGTACCGTCGCGATGCAGCGATCCACCTCGTCCAGCCAGCCCGGCTGCTTCGGTGTGAACAATGAGTGAAACAGCAACCGCTGGCGCCCGGCGATGCTGTTCACCGTATCGGCGGCCTGCCTGATCTGGTCGTTGGTCAGGAACCAGTTGTTCGGGTCGTCGAACGGCGCGCCGCTCAGCAATCCGACGCGCGTGTCGCTGTCGAGGTATACTTCCTTCAGGAAGTTGTCGAACTTGTAGCGGTCGATGCCGAGACCGACGCGATCCTTCTGCATCGCCGGGTTCCAGTGCGCCGCGGCGTATTTCGCAAGGTCCGACAGGCCTGCCCACGGATAGTCGTCCCGCACGAAGTGCAATTGGTCGTCGAACACGAACTGCCGCGCAAGCCCTGCCGCGCGCGCCGCGGCCGCATCAGGCTGCGCCGCCTCGGCGCGATCGACGCTGAACAGCGGGCCGTACACCTCGTTCATCGCCACGAACGCCGTCGCCAGACCACACGCCGTGCGCAGGAAGCGACGCCGGTCCATCCCAAGCCTCAGCCCATTCGCGTCCGCCAGTTCGGCGATGCGCGCTTCGACCTGCCGCTGCCGCATGGTCTGCGGCAGCGGGTTGAACTCGCCATTGGAGATCACCTGTGTCGGCACCGGCGACTCGAACGCTGCGGCTTCCGCTGGTTTCAGCCACCGGAGTTCCTGCTCGCTGAGATAGCTGCCCATCGTCCGACTTCCCCCTTATCGAACGGTGGCACACCGTAATGCCGAGCGGCGCCGCGGCAACAGGCTGGTGCGATCACGTATCCGTGTCAGCGGTCGCTCGCTGCGCCAGCGGATGGTGCTGCTCCACCAGTCGCTGGAGGCGTTCGGCCAGCACGTGCGTGTAGATCTGCGTGGTCGCAATATCGGCGTGCCCCAGCAGCAGTTGGAGGCTGCGCAGATCGGCGCCGTGCGCCAGCAGGTGCGAGGCGAAGGAATGGCGCAGCACGTGCGGCGACACGCGTGCCGGATCGAGCCCGGCGGCCAGCGCCACGTCCTTCAGCAGCAGGAAGAACGCCTGGCGTGTCAGCGCGCGACGTGGGGAGCGACCCGGGAACAGGAAGCGCGCTTCCTTGTCCTGTTGCGACACCAGCCCGGATGCCGCCTGCTTTGCGGCATCCGACAGCGGCACGATCCGCTCCCTCCCACCTTTTCCACGGATCAGCAGCACCGCCGCATCGCTGGCCAATGCCCGGCGCGGCAGCGCCAGCAGTTCGGATACCCGAAGTCCGCTGGCGTACAGGATCTCGAGCGCCGCACGCGCCATTGCACCCCGCTGACCTGGCATCTGCCGCGCCGCGTCAAGCAGCGCGTCCACCTCCGGTTCGCTGAGGTATTTCGGCAGCGTGCGCGGCAGGCGCGGTGCGTCGAGCAGCGCAGTCGGGTCGTCGCCACGAACGCCCTCACGCAGCAGGAAGCGGTGGAACTGCCGCAGCGCCGATAGTCGCCGCGTCGCGGTGCGCGCCGACAGCCCGGAGCGATGCAGGCCGGCCATGTAGGCTTGCAGCACCGGCGCATCGCAGCCTGCGGGCAAGGTTCCTCGCGCCTCGGCGAAGGCGGCGAAGTCCGTCAGGTCCGCCTGATACGCGAGCAGCGTGTTGCGCGCAGCGCCGCGTTCGGCGGCCAGCATCTCGAGGAACGCCTCGATGTGGCGATCCACTCAGTGGCTCTGGAACTTATCGTTCGGCAGCACCTTCTCGACCGGCCGCGGCGTTGGATTCGGCGGATAGGAACCCAGGAACACCACGGTGGCGCCGAGGATCACCAGTCCCGCCGCGACGACGATCAGAAAGATGCGGATCATCGTCTCTTCCACGACTCCAGCGACTTGGCCTGCGCGATGGCCGATGTGCTAGCGTCCGGCGCCATGACACGCAACACCGCGCTCAGGGAGGCCGTTCCGCTGCCGGAAGCGCTCACCGGGCGCAGCGTCGTGCTGGTCGGGCTGATGGGCGCCGGCAAGACGTCGATCGGACGGCGGCTGGCGGCGCGCCTGGGCTTGCCGTTCCGCGACGCCGATGCCGAGATCGAGCTGGCCGCAGGCTGTACGATCCCAGAGCTGTTCTCGCGCTATGGCGAAGGCGATTTCCGCGCCGGCGAGCGGCGGGTGATCCGCCGGCTGCTGTCCGGCGAGCGGCTGGTGCTGGCGTTCGGCGGCGGCGCCTTCATGGATTCCGACACCCGCGCGGTGGTGCGAGATTCGGCGGTGTCGATCTGGCTGCGCTGCCCGCTTTCTACGCTGCTGCGCCGCTGTGCCGGGCGCGACAACCGGCCGCTGCTGAGCAACGGCGATCCCGCCGACGTGCTGCAGCGGCTGATCGAGGTGCGTTATCCCATCTATGCCGAGGCGGACGTGATCGTGGATTGTCAGGATGAGAGCCCGGAAGCCACCACCGGGCGTGTGCTGAACCGCCTGCTGGACTGGCAGGCGCCGCGGCGGCTGCCCGTGACGCTGCCAAGCACCAGCTACGAGGTGGTGATCGGCGACGACCTGCTGGCGCGCGCCGGTGCGCTGCTGGGGCCTCGGATGGACCAGAAACGCGCGGTGGTCGTCACCGACGCGACGGTGGCCGAATTGCATCTGCCGGCGCTGCTGCGCGGGCTGGGCGAGACCGGCATCGCCGCAAGCCAGATCGTGGTCCCGCCAGGCGAGGCGTCGAAGAGCCTGGAGAGCTGGCAGGGCGTGGTGGATCAGTTGCTGGAGGCGCGGGTCGAGCGTCGCACCACGGTGATTGCGCTGGGCGGCGGTGTGGTGGGGGATCTTGCGGGCTTTGCCGCCGCGACCACTCTGCGCGGGCTGCCGTTCGTGCAGGTGCCGACCACATTGCTGGCGCAGGTGGACTCCTCGGTAGGCGGCAAGACCGCGGTGAACACGGTGCAGGGCAAGAACCTGGTCGGCGCATTCTATCAGCCGCGCATGGTGCTGGCGGACACCGGCACGCTCGCCACGCTGCCGCCGCGCGAGCTGCGCGCCGGCTATGCCGAGATCGCCAAGGCCGGGCTGATCGGCGACGCCGAGTTCTTCGCCTGGTGCGAGGCGCACGGCGCGGCGGTGGTCGGCGGGAACCGCGAGGCGCAGGCCGAGGCGATCCTGCGCGCCTGCGAATTCAAGGCAGCCGTGGTGGGCGACGACGAGAGGGAGGAGAAGCCGAACGACGGCCGCGCGCTGCTGAACCTGGGGCACACATTCGGCCATGCGCTCGAGGCCGACTACGGCTATGGCGGCGGGCTGCTGCACGGCGAGGGCGTGGCGGTGGGGCTTGGCCTGGCGTTCCGGCTGTCGGCGCGGCTCGGGCACTGCACGGCGGCGGATGCCGACCGGGTGGTGTCGCATGTCGCGGCGATGGGGATGCCGGCGGAGCTGCGGATGTTGAACCGGCGGTTCTCGGCGGCGACGCTGATCGGGCATATGCGGCGCGACAAGAAGGTGCAGGACGGCGCGCTGAAATTCGTGCTGGCGCGCGGGATCGGCCAGACGTTCACCGCCGGCGACGTGCCGGTGGCGGCGGTGACGGAGCTGCTGCGCGATGAGGGGTGCGAGGCTTAACCAGCCCGGTTCGAGTGGAAATCTTCCGCCTCAGCTGACCTCTCGCCCCCAGGGGCGGAGAAGAAATGTGCGACATTGTGGGACAGCGGGGCTGATGCCATATGCAGCCTGCTGCGCCGCACAATGACCAGGAATCCCGATGCCTCTGAGCGCTCCGGCTGACCGTGAACTGCTGCACTCGCGCGACATCATTCTGCGTGGCTATCGGCGGGCGGACGGCCTGTACGACATCGAGGCGCAGCTGACAGACAGCAAGACCTACGCCTCGACCAACCACGACCGCGGCATCATCGAGGCTGGAGAGCCGATCCACGGCATGTGGCTGCGCCTCACGGTCGACGAAAAGCGGCATATCGTCGCGGCCGAGGCGGCGAGCGACCATACGCCCTATACGGTGTGTCCTGGCGCTGCGCCGAACTTCGCCCGACTGGCGGGTCTCCAGATCAAGCCTGGGTTCCTGAAGGAGGCAGCGAAGCGGGTCGGCGGCACCGTCGGCTGCACGCATTTGCGCGAACTGCTGCAGCAGATGGCGACGACCGCCTATCAGACCATCGACCCGGCGCGAGCGAAGCGCGAGGCAGAAGCGGCCGGCGAGCGCGACGAGCCGGGCAGCGACCGGCTCGACATGCGCATCACGATGAAGATGGGCGGGGCGCCGGCGATCCTGAACACCTGCATCGCCTATGGGTCGGACAGCCCGGTGGTGCGGCGACGCTGGCCGCACCTGTATACCGGCCCGTCAGCATCCGACTGAGGCCCCTCAGACCGCCGGTCAGGCCTTGACGTATTTGCCAGCGGAACCGCCGGCGAGCCGGCCGAATACCGAGCCCGACATCAGCCCGGCACCACCGAGATAATTCTGGTAGAAGATGCCGCCCACCAGTTCGCCTCCGGCGAACAGGCCGGGTATGACGCGGCCGGTGGTGTCTTCGACTGCGCCCTCGGCGTTGATCTTCAGGCCGCCAAAACTGAAGGTGATGCCGCAGGTCACCGCGTAGCCGTGGTACGGCGGCTCGTCGATCGGCAGCGCCCAGTTGGACTTCGGCGGCGTGATTCCCTGGGTGCACTTGCCATCGAGGATCGCCGGGTTGAACTCGCCCGGCTGGCACGCGGCGTTGAACTCGCGCACCGTCTTCACCAGGCCGGCCGGACTGATCTCCAGCTTCTGCGCCAGTTCCTCCAGCGTGTTCGCCTCCGCCTTGGTGACCTGGCGAATACGGTACTCGTCGCGCGTCAGGTGGTTGGTCTTGTTGTCGAAGATCTGTACCGCCATGCGCTGTGGCTGCTTCATCACCTCGCGGCCGTATTTGGCATAGGTGTAGTTGCGCCAGTCCGCGCCCTCGTCCACGAACCGCTCGCCATCGGCGTTGACGATGATGGCGATCGGATACGAGTGCTTCTGATAGTTGTCGAGCACGACGCGATCGCCGAACGGCGGCGCACTGAGGTCCCACTGCACGGCGTGGCAGGTGGACCAGCCGCCGAACGCCGCAGCGCCGATCTCCAGCGCCGCCTTGATGCCGTCGCCGGTGTTGTGCCGCGTGCCGCGCACGCGCGCCATCTCCCAGCCTGGCCCGAAATAGCGCACGCGCATTTCCGGATCGGCCTCGAAACCGCCGCAGGCCAGCACCACGGCCTTGGCCGGAATGTCCTCGTAGCCGTCCGGGCCGAACGCGGTGACGCCGGTGACCTCGCCCTTGCGGTTCTGCATCAGCCGCCGCAGGCCCGTGTTGTAGCGAACCGTGACGCCGTGGCGTTCGGCCGACTTGAACAGGAAGTCGACCAGGCCCCAGCCGCCGCCGACCGCCTCCACCGCCATACCGCCGAAGAAATGCTGGATGCCGTTCACCAGGTAGGACTGGCGCTTGAACATCGGGATCCAGCGCACGCCCTTCTCACGCATCCACACCACGGTTTCGCGCGAGCGGCCGACCAGCAGGTCGATCAGGTCGGGCTCCGAGAGGTTCTCGGTCACCTTCATCAGGTCTTCGGTGTAGGTGTCCGCCGTGAACGGCGGGATGAACATCTGCTTGGCCTCGGCCTCGGACAGGTCGACCAGCACGTCCTTGCGCAGGTCTTCGACGCCCTCGTGCACGAAGCGGAAACCGCCGGCGGTAAAGGTCGAGTTGCCGCCCCTCTCGTCCTCGTTGGCCTTCTCCAGCACCAGCACCTTGGCCCCCTGCTCCTGGGCCGAGAGGGCGGCGCACAGCGCGGCGTTGCCCGCGCCAACCACGATCACGTCATACGGGCCGGCATCAGCCATTGGGGCCTCCTGATCCTTCACCGGTCTCCTTACGAACGGTTGCCCGGGGGTGCAAGGCATCGCACATTGACCTTCGCATGAGCGCCGCTGTCCGCCGCCTGATGACGATGAGGGAAATGCCGGAGATCGGCATCGAGGTGCCGCTGGGCGAATTCTATGAGGGCGTGGCGTTCCAGCGCACTGACACCAGGGAGATCTGAATGGACGAGGAACCGCCTCGGGCGTGGCACGAGATCGTGCGCGACGTGCTGAAGCGGCACCAGGTGAAGCTGGTGACCTATGTGCCGGACAACGTGCTGCGCCCGCTCATCGAGGCGGTGCACGCCGATCCGTTCTTCACCGCGTTCTCCTGCGCGCGAGAGGAAGAGGCGGTGGGCATCGTGTCCGGCGCCTGGATGGGCGGGCGGCGCGGCATCGTGCTGATGCAGACCTCGGGGTTCGCCACACTGCCCAACGCGATCGCCTCGCTCGCCGTGCCGTTCCAGATCCCGGTGCTGATGATGGTGTCGGAACGCGGCACGCTGGGTGAATTCAACATCGGCCAGTCGCTGGTCGCACGCACCATGCGCCCGGTGCTGGAGGCGCTGGCGGTGGAGCACCACACGATGACGCGGCTCGATGAGGTGGAGTTCATCGTCGATCGCAGCATCACCCAGGCGGTCGCCACGCAGGCGCCGTGCGTGTTCATCCTGTCGCCGCTGCTGACCGGCGGCAAAGTGTTCGCGGCATAGGGAGGCACGCATGTCCTTTGCAGCCAACCATCCAGCGCATCGCGACCAGGCGAAGGTGATGAACCGGTTCGATATCACTAGGCGCATGGTGGCGCGCCTCAAGCACGACGAGGCGGTTATCGGCGGTATCGGCTACACCAATTTCGACCTGTGGGCGGTGGGACGGCGGCCGCAGAACTTCTACATGCTGGGCAGCATGGGGCTTGCTGTGCCGATCGCACTCGGCGTCGCGCTGGCGCAGCCGCAGCGCAAGGTCATCGCGCTGGAGGGCGATGGTTCGATCCTGATGCAGGTAGGGTCGCTTGCGACGGTCGCGGCGCGGGCACAGAAGAACCTGGCGATCGTCATCATGGACAACGGCACCTATCAGATCACCGGCGGCCAGCCGACGGCGACCGGCGAGGGTGCCGACATCGTCGCCATGGCGCGCGGCGCCGGCATCGCGCAGAGCGCCTGGGCAGCGGACGAGGGCGCATTCGAGGAGCTGATCGAGCTTACGCTGCGCGAGGACGGGCCATGGCTGATCGGCTGCCGGATCGACCAGGAGAAGCCAGCCGACACCACCGAACGCGACCCGCCGCGCATCCGCGATCAGTTCATGCGCGGGCTGGGAGTGAAGCGGTAGCTACGCCGCGGCGCGGAGCCCTCCGGCAATCGACGCGAGCGCCTGATCGACCCGCCGCAGCGTTGCCTGGTCCTGGCGGAAGGTCAGCACCAGCAGGCCATCCTGCATGCGAACCACGCGGGCAGTGGCCGCTCCATCCG
>DASSRN010000619.1:0-5367 GCA_035701785.1 Acetobacteraceae bacterium
CTCAACTTCAGCACGCGGCAGATCTACACGCGCGGACGGCTGGCGCGGGTCGGCACCATTCACTTCGCTCGCTGGGTGTTCATGGACAATCACCGGCGCCTGCTGTTCGCCAGCAACTATGACGGCAGTCTCGACAGCTACATGGACGACTTCATCAACAAGGTCGCCTATGGCTTGAATCTGGTGTTCAGTAATGGCGTCGGCTGGCCGCGCACCGACTTCCTGCTGTGCGGCGGCGCCAAGGACGAGATCAACTTCAAGAACTTCCTGCGCCGGCATCAGGTGCCGACCCAGGTCTGGTACAAAGCCTATCCTGGTCTCACGGCGGCCAATCTCGCGCGCAACACGCAGATCCGCGAAGGGCTCGAAGCGCAGATGCTGACCGAGGCGGAAGCGCGACGCTGGCTGGCGCTGATCTGATGCCTGTCGCCGTCAGCGAATTCGGCGATATCCAGGGCTTGCTGTGGTCCGGCTACGGTTCGCTCAAGCAGGCGTGCTTCATCCTGCTGCGCGTCACCGATGCAGCCGCGGCACGCGCCTGGCTTGCGACCGCCGCCGACAGCGTCACGACGATCGAACATCTACGGCAGCAGCAGGTCACGCGAGCGTGCCACATCGCGCTGAGTGCCGCCGGCATGCGCGCGCTGGGCGTCGATGAGGCCGCCGTCACCGGTTTTTCTGCCGAGTTCATCGCAGGCATGGCAGACGACGAAGCGCGGTCGCGTCGGCTCGGCGACATCGACCAAAGCGCGCCTGCACAATGGAACTGGGGCAGCACCGAGGCGCCACATATCCTGCTGATGCTGTATGCCGAGAGCGGTCTCGACGCATGGCGTTCGCAGATAGAGGCTGGGTTCGGTTGCGGCGTTGCTGTGCTCGCGCGCCTGGCCACCAGTGACATGGGCGGCCACGAGCCATTCGGCTTCATCGACGGCGTGAGCCAGCCCCGCATCGATTGGGCGGGACAGCGCGCGCCGGGAACCGATGCCGATCTCGACTACGGCAATCTGCTGACCGCCGGCGAATTCATGCTGGGGTACCTGAACGAATACGGCCGCTACACCGACAGGCCATTGCTCGATCCGGCGCAGCCACGTGCCGCTGCATTGCCGGTCGCTGAAGACGTTCCCTCGCGTCGCGACCTGGGTCGCAACGGCAGTTATCTCGTGCTGCGTGAACTGGCGCAGGACGTGCGTGGCTTCTGGCGTTTCGTCGCGGCACAGGCCAGCGATGACAGCGCGCGCATCGCGCTGGCGGAAGCAATGATAGGACGCCGGATGACCGGTGATCCGATGCTGCCGCTGCGCGCGCAGCCAATCCCCGGCGTCGGGCCGGAACAGGATGATATCGACTGCAACCGGTTCACCTACGATGCCGACACCGCCGGCCTGCGCTGTCCGTTCGGTGCGCACGTGCGGCGCGCCAACCCGCGCACCGGCGATATGCCCGGTGGCCGCCAGGGTCTGGTCTCGCAACTGATCCGGCTTCTCGGCTTCGGCAAACAGGATCTCAGCCAAGACCTTATCGCCGCCAGTCGCTTCCACCGCATCCTGCGGCGCGGGCGTGAGTTTGGCGAACGGCTGTCCTGGCAGGACGCGATGCGACCCGACGCGCCGGACCGGCACAGCGGTCTCCACTTCATCTGCCTCAACGCCAGCCTATCGCGCCAGTTCGAGTTTATCCAGAACGCGTGGCTGATCAGCGCGAAGTTCGACGGCATGACCGGCGAGGCCGATC
Organism: Acetobacteraceae bacterium; assembly: GCA_035701785.1. Taxonomy (GTDB): domain Bacteria; phylum Pseudomonadota; class Alphaproteobacteria; order Acetobacterales; family Acetobacteraceae; genus JAMXLO01. The sequence continues at coordinate 1,738 of DASSRN010000619.1, forward strand.
CGCTGCTGGGCAACCGCGCGCCGATGCCTGCGGGGCATTCGACCGATTGCTTCACGCTGCCGCAGCCGAACGGCATCGCGCGGCGCATCGATGGCCTGCCGCAATTCATCACAGTGCACGGTGGCGCCTACTTCTTCCTGCCGGGGCTGCGCGCGCTGCGCTATTTCGCTGGGGGCTGACCGCCGACGTCGGCCAGGATCATCTCCGCCGCCTTCTCTGCCACCATGTAGACCGCGGCGACGATGAAGAAGCCCGGGATGCGCGGGAACACGGACGCATCGACCACCCGCAGTCCCGTGGCGCCGTGCACGCGCAGCCGGCTGTCCAGCACGCCGTTCGCCTCACGTGGTCCGATCGCGCAGGAGCACGACGCGTGGTGCCCCCAGGCGTTGTCGCGCACGTAGTCGGCAAGCTCCTCGTCGCTTTGCACTGTCGCACCTGGGGCTTCCTCGTCGCGGATCAGGCCACGCTCCTGCAACTCCCGCGATATCCGGCGCACGAAGCGAAGCGCGGTCACCACCGCCTTCGTGTCATCGTCGCCATCGTCGAAGTAGCGAAAATTCACCACCGGCATGTCGCGCGGATCGCCCGACCGCAGCGTTACCGAGCCGGCGCGATTGTGCGTATGTGCCTTCAGCACCGCCCAGGTCAGGTAATCGTGCTTCTCGGCGACCAGGCGTGAATATCCTGGGAAGTAGCCCTCGAACTTCGCCAGCAGCGCCATGCAGAACAGATCGGGCGCTGCAAGGTCAGGCTGGGAGCGCAGCGACACTGCGAGTGCGGCACCGTTTGATGCATACATCCCGTCGTGGTCGCGCGACCATTGCTGGAACAGGCGGTCGTTGCGGGTGAATTCCGCACCTGCCAGCGCCCGCCACGGCTTCGCCATCCGGTTGACGACGCCGACCTCGTACCGGTCTTGCAGGTTGCGGCCAACGCCAGGCAGCTCGATGCGCGTCGCGATGCCGTGGCGTTCGAGGTCCTGCCGTGGGCCGATCCCCGACAGCATCAGGAGCTGTGGCGTGTTGAACGCGCCACCCGCCAGAATCACCTCGCGTCGTGCGTTGATGCTGCGCCGTTCGCCCGAAGCGCGCGAGGGATTGGGATCGGCGCGATACAGGCGCTCGCGTTGCAGGTATTCGACACCGACGGCGCGCTCGCCATTGAACAGCACGCGTGTCGCGAGCGCATCCAGCTCGACGCGCAGCCGGTCGGGATATCGTTCGGCGACACAGCGCAGGCGTTCGCGCGTGCCTTTCCGCCGGCCTCGATCAGTGCTCAGCGGCGTAAAGCAAAGGCCGTCGGCACTGTGCTGCACCGAGCGGGCGTCGTTGGGATCGAGCCGCCACTCCACCAGCCGACGCAGGCTCCGACCCAGTTGCGACGAGTTGTGCAGCACGCCGATCGCTGATTCGGTAAGCGTCGCGATCAGGCGGCGATCATCCAGCACCTCCACCGGCGTCGCGCACTCGGTTGGCAGCCAGCCGTCCCAACCATGCCCGGTCTTGTCGAGGCCCAGCCGGGACAGCGCGTGCCAGACCGGACGGTACCGGCACGCCTCCAGCCGCTGGAACCAACGCTGCATCTCGCTTGCCCGCCACGACGCGTCGCCGGTCAGCGTGGCGATGCCGTCCCAATCGGAATCATGAGGCTGCATCAGGATCATCGCGTTGTGCGCCGTGCAGCCGCCCAGTGTGCCGGCGCGCGGATACAGGATGCCCTGCGGCTGAAGCTTCGGGTCGCGCTGCTGTCGCGCCGCGTCCTCGTAGTGCTGCACGAAGAAGTCCCAGCGCATCGCCGGATTCTCCGAGGCGAGTGTATGGAACGCCGGCACGTCGTAGTCCTCCGGCAGCCCGGGATCTTCGCGCGGATCGCCGCCCGCCTCCAGCACCACGACGCGCATGCCGGCCTCCGCCAGGCGTGCGGCAAGCGTGCCGCCGCCGGCGCCGGAGCCGACGATCACGTAGTCGGGGTCGTGCATCACGGCGCGGATCGATGATCGGGAGGCAAATCGCTGGAGATCTGATTCACGTTGCGGAACGCTGCCCTATGCTCGTTAAGTTGCAGGCGCAGAGTAATCAGGACGCCAAGAGCGCGAGGCCCACGATCTGGACGCCGATCACTTTGATGATCGTTGCGGATGGAAAGATCATAGCATAGCCGATGTCGGGCCGATCAGTCGGCGCCATGCGTGTCGCATAAACCAGGATCGCCGGGTTCCCAGTGGCGCCGGCTGCAACGCCAAGGAGGTCATCGTAAGGAATCCGGAACAGATAATAGCCACCTAACAACACAATGGCAACGGTCGAGAGTACGACAACCGCTCCGAGTATCAGCAAAAGCGGCCCTTCAGCAGCAACCGTTGTCACAAATGCCTGCCCGGAGTTAATGCCGACAGCAGCCAGGAACAGCGTCAGTCCGAAGTTCCGCAAAGCAATATTGGCTGGCAGCGGCATGACCCAGCTGATCGGCCCAGTACGGCGCAGTCGGCCGACGATCAGCGCGACGATCAGCGGCCCGCCACCGATGCCCAGCGTCACTGTGCCGACGCCGGGAATAGGTACGGGCACCAACCCGAGCAGCACACCGAGGACCATGCCGAACCCGAGCGAGACGTAGCTGAATTCCGCGGTCGACTTTACCGTATCGCCAAACCAGGCTCGTGCATGTGCGATGTGTTCATTCGGAACGATGACCCCGATGCGGTCGCCGATTTCCAGCGTCAGGTCCGGGCTTGGAACTACATCTGCATCGTAGCGTCGTACGTGCAGTATCTGCATTGGAAGGTCTGATGGCACTGGAAGGTGCTGAAGCCGAATGCCTGTCAACGCAGCTTTGGATACAAAGAAGCGCTGATAGGACAGGTCTCCCCGGTCCCTCGCGATTCGCCCTGGTTCAAGACGACCCAGCTTTGCCGCCGCCTCGTCAATGGCCTGCTCCGTCTCAGCCACCAACATCACCGCGTCTCCGGGCCGCAACACGGTGTCAGGCTGAGGAAGAATATTGCGATGCTCCTGCCGGACGCCTGTGACCTGGGTGCCAGCAGGCAGCGAGGCAATAAGATCTCGAAGGGAAGCTTGCCCACCGGGCAGGTCGCCCACCGTAATGTCAGCCATGTGGAATTGCGGCGGGGCCGGTGGAAATGTCGGACCCAGCCGTCTTGTCATGAAGTAGAAGCACAGGATCGGACCGATGACACCGAACGGGTAAGCGACGGAGTAGCCGACCGAGGGGCCGTTGCCGTCGGCTACATCGATCGCGGCCTGCAGCGTGGCCGTGCTTGTCATGGATCCAGCGAAGAGGCCAAGCGTGTGGCTGACTTCCAGCTTGAACGCATGCCCGAGAGCGAGGGTTATGCAGAGGCCGGCAAGGACCGCGATCGCCGCGAGCAGGTTGTACTTGCGGCCAACACCCGTCAGTCCATCGAAAAACTGACGCCCGTACAGAATGCCAATGCCATAGAGGAACATGATCAGACCGATCAGACCGATCGGACCGGCAATATGCGCCCTTGGCGCAATTGCTCCGAGGAACAGCCCGACGAACAGGACCGCACCGATGCCAAGGGAAAAACCCAGGATTCTGATCTGCCCGGCGGCGTAACCGGCCCCGACTGCGAGGAACAAGGCA
>DASSRN010000620.1:0-2756 GCA_035701785.1 Acetobacteraceae bacterium
TTATGTCGGCAAGGACCCGACCTTCAGCTTTGCCTGCACAGTGCCGTTCGGCCTCAACACGCGCCAGCAGCAGGCCTGGGTATTGCAAGGCGGTGGTCTGGACCTCTTCAACGAGTTCACCAAGGACTACAACCTTCTGGGCTTCATCGCCGGGAACACCGGCGCACAGATGGGCGGCTGGTTCCGCCAGGAACTGAAGTCGCCGGACGACATGAAGGGGCTCAAGTTCCGCATCGCCGGGCTCGCCGGCCAGGTGATCGCGAAGCTGGGCGGCGTCCCGCAGCAGATCGGCGGTGGCGACATTTATCCGGCGCTAGAGAAGGGCACGATCGACGCGGCCGAGTGGGTCGGTCCGTTTGACGACGAGAGGCTGGGTTTCTACAAGATCGCGAAATACTACTATTACCCTGGCTGGTGGGAAGGCAACGCGCAGCTCTGGCACTACGTGAACCGCGACCAGTGGGCGCAACTGCCGGCGATCTACAAGGCGGTATTCGAATCCGCCTGTGCCGATGTGAACAACTGGATGCTGGCGAAATACGATGCTGAGAACCCGCCTGCACTGCGCCGGCTGGTCGCCAACGGCGCGGTGCTGCGGCCGTTCTCGCGCGAGATGATGCAGGCGGCGTACAAGGCGTCCTTCGAGGTGTACGACGAGATCGCCGCGAAGAACGCGAAGTTCAAGAAGATATTCGAAGCCTGGAAGGCGTTCCGCGAGGACCAGTACCTGTGGTTCCGCGTCGCCGAGAACACGTTCGAGAACTTCGTCTACACGCAGAACGCGGCGGAGACGGCGCGCAAGGGCTGAGCCTCTGAACATGCAGGCATGGCTGCGCGTCAGCAGCGCGATCGATCGCGTCAACGAGTGGCTGGGACGGCTGGCGAACGTGCTGGTGCTGCTGTCATGCCTGGTCAGCGCCGGCAACGCCATGGCGCGTTATGCTTACGACATGAGCTCCAATGGCTGGCTCGAGGCGCAGTGGTACATGTTCGCCGTCATGGTGATGTTCGGCGCGTCGTACACGCTGCGGCGCAATGAGCATGTTCGGGTGGAGATCTTCTATCTTTATCTCAACGAGCGTGGGCAGCTGTGGCTCGACCTGATCGGCGCGCTGATCTTCCTGATCCCAGTCTGCGTGCTGCTTGCAGCATTGTCCTGGCCGTTCTTCGCGCAGTCCTACGCGGTTGACGAATGGTCGAGCAACGCCGGCGGCCTGGTGCGCTGGCCAGTCAAGCTGGTGCTGCCGCTGGGCTTCGCGCTGATCGCTGTGCAGGGCCTGTCCGAGGTGATCAAACGCATCGCAGCGCTGCAGGGCTACGTGCTGATCGACGCGAAGTACGAAAGGCCGACGCAGTGACGCTGGAGCGGGTCGCGACACGCGCATGATCACGCTCGACATGATGCCGCCGTTGATGTTCGGCGGCCTGATCCTGTTCATGCTGGTCGGCTACCCAGTCGCGTTCTCGCTGGCCGCGCTGGGCATCGCCTTCGGCCTGGTCGCAATCGACCACGGCTTCTTCACGCTTGCCTATCTCCAGGCGATTCCCGGTCGCGTGTTCGGCAACGTGCTGTCGAACGACCTGCTGCTTGCAGTGCCGTTCTTCACCTTCATGGGCGCGATCCTGGAGCGCTGCGGCCTGGCCGAGGACATGCTGGATTCGATGGGCCAGCTGTTCGGGCCGATCCGCGGCGGCCTTGGCTACTCCGTCATCATCGTCGGCTTCATCCTGGGTGCGATCACCGGCACCGTCGCCGCGCAGGTCATCGCCATGGCGCTGATCTCGATGCCGGTGATGATCCGCTACAAGTACAGCATCCGCTACACCACCGGCGTGCTGGCCGCGTCCGGCACCATCACGCAACTGGTGCCGCCATCGCTGGTGCTGATCGTGCTGGCCGATCAGCTGGGCAAGTCGGTGGGTGACATGTACCTGGGCGCGTGGGGACCGTCGATCATCCAGATCGCACTGTTCGCGCTGTATACCTTTGTGCTGTCCATCGTCCGGCCCGAATGGGTGCCAGCGGTCCCGGCCGAGGCACGTACGCTCACCGGCTGGCCGCTGTGGAAGAAGTGTCTTATGGGCATCGTGCCATCAGCGGTGCTGATCTTTGTCGTCCTCGGCACGATGATGCTGGGACTCACCACGCCTACCGAGGCCGGCGCGATGGGTGCGGTCGGCGCCATCGTGCTTGCGGTGATCCATCACCGGCAGTTCAGCAACGCCGGCAAGAAGATCTTTCTTCTCGGCGTCGCCGCGACCGGCATCGCCTTGCTTGTCGGCCTGTTCGGCCTCTCTTCGACGCTGTTCCGTGTCGCGATGTCGGTGCTGTACGTCGCGGTTGCGTGGCTGTGCATCGAGGCGGCGCGCATCGCGGAACTGCGCGACCTGATACGGCAGGGTTACCAAACCACGATGCGCATCACCGCGATGGTGACGTTCATCCTGATCGGCTCCACCTGCTTCTCCATCGTGTTCCTGGGCGTGGACGGCAGCCGCTGGCTCGAGCACCTGCTGACCTCGCTGCCTGGTGGCGTATGGGGCTTCCTCGCATTCATCAACCTGTTCATCTTCTTCCTGGCGTTCTTCCTCGACTTCTTCGAGATCGCCTTCATCATCCTGCCGATGATCGCGCCGATCGCGCAGAAGATCCTGGCGCCGGTGGTCGGCGCGGATGCGGCGCTGATCTGGTTCGGCGTGATGCTGTGCGTGAACATGCAGACCTCATTCATGCATCCGCCGTTCGGCTTCGCACT
>DASSRN010000621.1:0-2854 GCA_035701785.1 Acetobacteraceae bacterium
ATCGGCCCGCCGTCCTGCGCCTCCGGCCCGACGTGACCGATGCAGAGACCGCGCGTACCGCCGGAGAAGCGGCCATCGGTGATCAGCGCCACCTGCTCGCCCATGCCCTGGCCGTAGATGGCGCTGGTGGTGGACAGCATCTCGCGCATGCCGGGGCCGCCCTTCGGCCCCTCGTAGCGGATGACGATCACGTCGCCAGCCTTGTAGGCGCGGTTCTGCACGGCCTCGAAGCCTTCCTCCTCGGAGTCGAAGCAGAGCGCGGTGCCCTCGAAGCGCAGCTTGCTCATGCCGGCCACCTTCACGATGGCGCCGTCGGGGGCGAGGTTGCCCTTCAATCCCACCACGCCGCCAGTCGGTGAGAGCGCCTTCGACACCGGATAGATCACGTCCTGGTCGGTCGGGAACACCACGTCCTTCAGGTTCTCGGCCAGCGTCTTGCCGGTGACGGTGATGCAGTCGCCGTGCAGCAGGCCGGCGTCGAGCAGCGCCTTCAGCACCACCGGAATGCCGCCGATGTGGTGCACATCCAGTGCTACGTATTTGCCGCCGGGCTTGAGGTCGGCGATGTACGGCGTGCGCCGCATGATCTCGACCACATCGTCCATGGTGAATCGGATGCCGGCCTCGTGCGCCATCGCCGGCAGATGCAGGCCGGCATTGGTCGAGCCGCCGGTGGCACCCACCACCACGGCAGCGTTCTCGAATGCCTCGCGCGTGCAGATGTCGCGCGGGCGCAGCCGGCTGTCGAGCAGCGCCATCACCGCGCGGCCGGACTCCACCGCCCAGCGGTCGCGGTCCTCGTAGGGCGCCGGCGCGCCAGCCGAGCCCGGCAGCGCGAGGCCGATCGCCTCGGAGATCATCGCCATGGTGTTGGCGGTGAACTGCCCGCCGCATGCACCGGCGGACGGGCAGGCGACGCATTCAAGTTCGTGCAGTTCGGCATCGGACATCGTGCCGGCGGAGTGGCGGCCGACCGCCTCGAACACATCCACAACCGTGACGTCGCGGCCCTGGAACTTCCCGGGCAGGATCGAGCCACCGTACATGAACACGCTGGGCACGTTGAGCCGCAGCATCGCCATCATCATGCCAGGCAGCGACTTGTCGCAGCCGGCGAGCCCGACCAGCGCGTCATAGCAGTGCCCGCGCATGGTGAGCTCGACGGAATCGGCGATCAGTTCGCGCGACACCAGCGAGGACTTCATGCCCTGGTGCCCCATGGCGATGCCGTCGGTCACCGTGATTGTGGTGAACTCGCGCGGCGTGCCGCCGGCTTCGGCGACGCCCTTCTTCACCGACTGCGCCTGCCGCGACAGCGCGATGTTGCAGGGAGCGGCCTCGTTCCAGCAGGTGGCGACGCCGACGAAGGGCTGGTCGATCTCCTCCTGGGAGAGCCCCATCGCGTAGTAGTAGCTGCGATGGGGCGCGCGCCCCGGTCCCACGGTCACGTGGCGTGACGGCATGCGCGTCTTGTCCCAGCGTCGGGTCAGCATGGCGGATCCTTTCGTGTTCGAGCCGGCGGTTATAGCGGAGGCGCCGCCGGCGCCAAACGGGGCAGCGCGCGACATCGCGCCGCCTCACAACGCCGCGACGCAGGGGCTGCACTGCCGTCGGGAACCGGGCACCGGGTTGGCCCATTGGGTCTGTGAGATGCTTCAGGAGAACCGCCATGGCTGCGACGACATCAGGCAGCACGCCCATCGAGCGCATGTACTTCGCATGGAACGACGCCCTGTCCCGCAACGACGCAAAGGCGCTGCTGGCGCTATACGCAAAGGATGCGGTGTTCGAAAGCCCGCTGGTGCCACATCTGCTCGGCACACCATCCGGCGCGCTGCGCGGACACGAGCAGCTCCGCCCGCTGTTCGGTCAGCTTGCAGCGCGCAAGCCCCCGGTGCGGCAATACTACCGAACCGGCTACCTGACCGATGGCAAGCGGCTCATCTGGGAATATCCGCGCGATGCCGGCCAGGGCGAGCAGATGGACTTCGTCGAGGCGATGGAGCTGAACGACGAAGGTCTGATCAGCAGGCATGTGGTGTATTGGGGCTGGTTCGGCGTAGGCGTGCTGCAGCGCGACGAGTATCACCGCTGATGAGAGGGGCTTGCTATTCACAGGGGTGGCCACAGCATCGCTCGAAATGCAACCCGCGATGACGGTGTTGCGGTAACCTGCCCGCTCTGAAGGCTGTATCACAACATCCGCCCGAGTCTCGGAGAGCAGCATTTGATGTCAGCCATCGAGGATCGCGTGTGCATGGCACTGGCCATATGTCTTGGTGTGTGGACCGGAGTTACGGCACCGGCATTCGCCGCGCCGAGCGACGTGGCACAGATACGCGCCATCGAGGACCGCCTCGCTGCCGCGGTAAGCGCACGAAACATCGATGCGATCATGCAGGCCTATGTGCCTGACGAGACGCTGTTCGTGTTCGACGTCGTGCCGCCGCGCCAGTATGTCGGCGCCAAGGCATTCCGCAAAGACTGGGAGGAATTCCTCGGCGGCACCAAAGGCCCGCTGAAATACGAGATCAGCGATATCGATGTGACTGCCGTGGGCAGTGTCGCTTATGGCCATTCCATCCAGCGCATCGTGACGACCGACACCCAAGGCAGCCCGATCGATCTCACCACGCGCGTCACCGACGTCTATCGCAGGCAGAAGGGCCGCTGGGTGATCGTGCAGGAGCACATCTCCATTCCGGTGGACCTCGATACTGCGAAACCCGACTTCGCGTCGCAGCCACGCGTGCCGATGGTATCGCTCGAACGCGCCCGCGAACTTGGCGAGGCGATGGGATTGCCGGCGCGGCGCACCCAGAGCGAAGCGTTCCGCGTGGTCGCCAACAACCCC
>DASSRN010000622.1:0-2186 GCA_035701785.1 Acetobacteraceae bacterium
TTGCGCGACAGGTCGCCGGTGCAGGTCAATATCAGATCACCCAGGCCGGTCAGGCCGGTGAACGTGGCGGCGCGGCCGCCCAGCGCAACTCCAAGCCGCGTTGCCTCGGCCAGTCCCCGGGTGATCAGTGCCGCGCGGGCGTTGTACCCCAGGCCGAGGGCGTCGGCGATTCCGGTGCCAATTGCCATCACGTTCTTGACGCCGCCGCCCACTTCCACTCCGACCACGTCTTGCGTGGAGTAGATGCGCAATGCATCACCATGCAAAGCGCCGGTGACCTGCGCGCAGAAGTCGGCGCTGCCCGCCACTGTCAGGGCGGTCGGCAGGCCGCGCGCGACTTCGTCGGCGAAGCTCGGACCCGATAGCGGTCCGCTCGGGTGACCGGGCAATTCCGCGGCGACGATCTGGTGCGGCAGCATTCCGCTGTCCCGTTCGAAGCCCTTGCACAGCCACAGCACCGGCGGCAAGTCGGCGATCGCGCGCAACGCCTGCAGCGTCGGGCGCAGTCCGGCGGTGGGAGTCGCGATGGCCAGCAAGCCGCCTGCGGCGAACCGGACCGCCTCGGGCAATTCGCTGGACAGAGTGATCGACTTCGGCAGCGCGACGCCCGGCAGGTAGCGTTCGTTGATGCGCTGCTCGCGCAACACTTGTGCCTGTTCGGGGCTGCGCGCCCATAACATCACTTGGCGGCGGTGCGCCAGCGCACACGCAAGCGCGGTTCCCCAGGCGCCGCCACCGAGGATCGCTATGCGCATCCTGCCGCGCATTCAGGAAATGGCGCTGAGCGATGCTCAGCCAAGGCTCATTGCCGTGTGTCCGAACCAGCCGGAACGATGATCGGCGACTGCTCCCGCGCGTTCTGCTCCAGCTTCTGGCGGTACAGCGCCTCGAAATTGATCTCGGCCAGATGGATGGCCGGCAGGCCCGTGCGACTGACCAGATCGGCCACGTTTGCGCGAAGGTAGGGGTAGACGATTCCGGGACAGACGATGCCGAGCACGGGGTCGAACTGAGGGGCCGGAAGTCCGCGCACTTCGAAAATGCCGGCTTGTTTGGCTTCAACCAGAAACAGCACCTTGTCCTTGACCCGGGCCGTCACCGTTACGCGCACGATGACTTCGTAGATGGAGTCGGCGACCTTCTCATGGCCGATATCCATCTGGACGTCGACCTGCGGCGCGCTCTGCTCCAGCAGAATGCCGGGCGCATTCGGCATCTCGAGGGACGCGTCCTTCAGATAGATCCGCTGCACCGTAAACACAGTGCCTGCGGATGGGGCGCTGCCGCCGCCGTCGCTACCCGTTGTGGGATTCTGTGCCATCGCGATCGCCTTTCCTTCCTATCATGTTTCCGGTATCCGAAGCCGCGTCAGGTTTGAAGCAGCCCCGGAAGCTTGCCCTGGCGATCGAGCGCAGCCAGTTCGTCGAATCCGCCTACGTGTAAATCGTCGATGAATATCTGGGGCACCGTGCGCCGGCCGGTGATCCGGATCATCTCGGCGCGCAGGCTCGGGTCCAGGTCCACCCGCAGCTTCTCGATCGTTCCGACCCCGCGCGCCATCAGCAGGCGTTCGGCGCGGATGCAGTATGGGCAGACCGCCGTACTGTACATGCGTATCCGCGGGGGCATTGTGACGGCCTCGCCAGGCGCCGACTACTTCCGGATCGGCAGCCCGGCCTCGCGCCAGGCGGCGACTCCGCCAGCCAGTACGTAGACCTCGCCGATTCCGCCTGCCCGCAATTTCGACGCGGCGCTGTGCGCGGCGCGACCCGGTTCGGATACCAGGATGACAGGACGATCCTTGCGCAGTTCATTGCTGCGCTGACCGATTTCGCCCAACGGAATATTGCGAGCGTTCGGCACCGACCCGGTGGCGAATTGCTCCGGCGCACGCACGTCGACCACCTGCGCGTGACGCGACTTGATCATCTGGGTGGCCGCCAAGGTCGTGACGCGATCGCTGCTCGCACCATCGCGCAACAGAGGCCACACAAGCAGCGCGCCGCTGATGCACGCCATCGCAATCAGCAGCCAATTGTCCAGAACGAATTGCACTTGCAGGGTCAAATGGAACGAAGGATGCGATTATAGAATGCGTCGGATGAGCGCTCACCGGTTGGTATTGCTGCGACATGGCCAGAGCCAGTGGAACCTCGAGAACCGGTTCACTGGCTGGACCGATGTCG
>DASSRN010000623.1:0-2427 GCA_035701785.1 Acetobacteraceae bacterium
GAGTGCTGGTGGCGGCACCCTCTCCGGCGCTGCGCGCCTGCCTCTCCCACAGCGTGGGCGAGGCGATTCAACCTGGTGGCGGCAGTTCGGCGAGGAACTTCACCAGATAGGGCTTCCAAACAGCGGCGTAGTAGTGGGTGAAGTGGCCGTGGGTGCCCTCGTCATACGGGGTCAGCACGTAGGTGCCGTGCGCAATCTTCTTGAACGCGCGTTCGACCGTGCCGAGAGTGGGCGGATCGGCGAAGTCCTCCTCGTTGTTGATCAGCAGCACATGGGCCTTGATCTTCGGCAGGTCGGCCTCGGGGCTGTAGTCGTAGATCGACTCGAGCTCGTACAGCGTGTTGTTGGCGTCGCCGGCCTTCATCAGCGCCGCCAGACGCTTGTCGTACAGCGTCTTGGCGGCCTGCATGGTGGGTGCTTCTTCCTGAATGCGCACCGGGCTTTCGGTCAGATCGTTGCCGGCTGCGGCGTACATGTAGAGCGTCGGCGTCTTGTCGTAGTTGCCGTCATGCCAGGCGGGATCGTGGCGGATCAGTTCGGCAGCGGCGTGGCGCAGCAGGTAGTTGCGGCCGCTGATCTCGACCGGCTGGCACGACAGCCCGACGGTGCCGTCCATCAGGTCAGGATACCACTCGGCCCACAGGAACTGCTGCATGCAGCCGAGCGAGCTGCCGATGATCAGCCGCAGATGGGCGACCTTCAGGCCGTCGGTCACCAGCCGGTGCGTCAGGTCGATCATGTCGTGGTAGCGGTAGTGCGGAAATGCGGCCTTCAGCCCATCGGACGGTTTGGACGAACCGCCGCGGCCCAGGGCGTCGGGCATGATGATGTAGTATTGCGATGCATCGAGCGGCTGGCCGGGCTTGAACAATTCGTCGGCGAGGGTAGCGCGGAACCAGTTGCCGCCGGTGCCGGTGTTGCCCTGCAGCAGCAGCACGGCATTGGTCACCTGGCCGTCGGCATTGCGCCTTGGCGTGCCGATGGTGCGGTAGTGCAGCTTCACCTGCGGCATGTTCTCGCCGCTGGCGAACTGGTAGTTGCTGACGATGTAGTCGTTCGTCTGATAGCCGGGCCAGCTGGTGGCGGAGTCTTCCTGCGCCAATGCAGGGAGCGACGCGGTCAGCATGATGGTCACGATCAGTGCGCGAGCGAACATTCGTCTGGCTCCATCGTCATCCGGCGGGCTTATCCTATCGCTATTTTCCGGAGTGTCGCTGCGCTTTATGTATTGGTGCGCAGAGGGAGGGCACGACATGATCAACCTGAGCGGTATCGGCCACGTGCTGTTGCGGGTCGCCGACGAGGAGGCATCGAAGCGGTTCTATCGCGACGTGCTTGGGTTCCACGTCGCCGAGCAGGACCCGGAGCACGGTGGCGTTTTCATGACGCTGGGCGAAGGCTTCCATACCATTGACGTGATGCAGCATCCGGCACCGCAGGATGCACCGAAGCCGCGGGCTGGACAGCTCGGGCTGGGGCATATCGCGTTCAAAGTCGCCAGCTATGCGGCGTTGCGCGAGGCCTATGCGCACCTGCTGAAGCACGGTGTCGAGATCCAGCGTGCCGCCGACCATGTCTGCCAGCGCAGCATCTATTTCGCCGATCCCGACGGGAACGGGCTGGAGATCTACTACGAGATGCCGGGGGCGCTGAACCTGTTTCCGAATGGTCGTGGCGACGAAGACGAGGTGCTGCCGCTCAGCGGTGCAGACGACCCGCTGCCGGCATGGCTGACGGAGGAGTGGCCGGGACCGGCGGCAATGGCGAAGGTCGAGCGGCTGCGGACGGCCTGAGCGCAGCGACGCGTCGTTATGCGCCGGTGATGCGCAGCGCGGCACCGCCCTCGCCGCCCAGTGCGTTGCGCAGCGTGGACAGCAGGGCGACGATGGAAGGGATCGCGCGTGGAGGGCGATTGGCGGCGCGGCGCTCGGGCGTTTGCAGCAGCCAGCGCACCGGGCGCATATCGTGCGGCGCAGGTTCCACCACGTACGTCGCACCATCCGCGGTGATCGCGATGCCGGCGGATGCGACCGCGACCTTCGCCTCGATCCCCCACAGCGCGATGCAGTCGAGCAGCAGCGCGCGCAGTTCCGCCTGGGTCACCGCGGCCGCGTCACAGCATGGGACCGGCCAGCAGTTCGGGCGCGATCTTGCGGTGCTGCCACTTGCCATCGGACAGCGCGCCTTTCCACTCGCCGTTCTCCACCACCACCTTGCCGCGCAGCACGGTCAGGCACGGCCATGCGTCCATCTTGCGGCCTTCCCACGGCGTGTAGTCCGCCTCGTGCAGGTCCGTGGCACGGATCACCCGCTGGTCCGCCGGATCGAGCACGCAGATATCCGCATCCGACCCCGCCGCCAAAGCGCCCTTGCGCGGATAGAGCCCCATGATCCTGGCGGCATTGGTCGATACCAGATCGACGAAGC
>DASSRN010000624.1:0-2266 GCA_035701785.1 Acetobacteraceae bacterium
CACTCACAATCCAACAGAGCACAGACGGGGGGCGTCATGGACTTCGAGAACATCACCTACGCGGTGCAGGGCACCACGGCGATCGTCACGCTGAACCGGCCAGAGAAGCGCAACGCGCTCAGCGGCAAGCTGCTGCGCGAACTGCACGAGGCGCTACTGGAGGCCGACGAATACAACCCTGTGCACTGCGTGGTGCTGCGCGGCGCCGGCCCGCATTTCTGCGCCGGCGCGGATCTCAGCGAGTATTCGTCAGGCCGTGGCGAGGACTATCGCGGCCGCCACGAGATCGACGATGACGTGTGGCGGCTGGAGCAGGGCCAGCGCCTGCGCATCACGCTGTTCGACATGCACAAGCCGATCATTGCCCAGGTGCACGGCACCTGCATCGGCATCGGCACCGATCTCGCCTGGCTGTGCGACATGGTGATCGTCGCCGACGATGCGCGGATCGGCTTCCCGCCGGTGCGCGACCTGGGCACCCCGCCCGGCAGTATGTGGCTGTACCACTGCGGGCCACAATGGGCGAAGCGGCTGCTGTTCACTGGCGACAGCGTCACCGGCGCAGATGCCGCGCGCATCGGGCTGGCGCTGAAGTCGGTGCCGCCGGCGGAACTGGAAGGTGAGGTGATGCGGCTGGCGGAGCGCATGGCGCTGGTCGATCCGCATCTGCTTTCGGCCAACAAGCGGCTGGTCAATCTCGGGCTGGAGCTGATGGGCGCGCGCACCTTGCAGCGCGTCGGCGCTGAGATCGACGCGCGCGGGCACAACGCGCCGATGGCCCGCGAATTCCGCAAGACGATGCGCGAGCACGGGGTGAAGTACGCCTTCCAGAAGCGCGATGCCGCGTTCGGCCGGGGGTTCGCTGCAGTGGAGGGGGCGGATCCGGAGTAACATGCTACCTGCTTTTTTCCGGCCTGGTAACGTGAGAATAACGCACGCAGCATTCGCATCGTGTTTGAATGCGTACTGCCTGCTCCTTCCTGGAGCGGGCATTGACCAAACCCTTTCCTTGGCCGCCGCTTCAATCCCGTTCATATCGGGCGTGGTTTTTCTTCGGATCGACTGAGGTGACGATCCACCGGCCGGTAATCGCCGCCAGCTTCCGCTCATTCAGCGGAACGGCCGATCGTTTCATTTATTAGCTGCCGATCGGAAAGTCAGGCGGCGGAGGCTGAAGGTTGTCGCTCACGCAAGAAGACCGTGCTCTCGCGGAAGATGGAGATGAACTTCGTGTTGTGCAGCCGAACCGGGGTCACCGAAGCCCCGCGGCGGCTGTATCGAGAACTGAGTGCTTGGCCAAGCAGTGGATCGGACCCTCGCTGCCCGTCTCCAGAGTACTCGCGTTAGCAGAGGAATTCCATCGCCTGGCTCGCACTGCCAGCACGCCTGAAGGCCGTTGCGCGTTCCGCGAAATGGCGCTCCGCTTCACCGGACTGGCGGCTGGCCTGGATCCGTGTGGCGGCCTGGGGATGAGCCTGGGACTGTGGGCTACCGTGGAGACCGGATAGCCGGTCAGCGTGGTGAAATGACAGGCAACCCGACTTAATCGCTCTATCGAAGCTTCGGTGTCGGTGCCGCTTGACACCCCAGGGTACCGACACTAGGTTCCGCCCCCTCTGGCCGACCCGGAATGGTTGAAGGGCGGTCGTTGTTTGCAGGCTGAAGTCGCGTGCGGCGCCGCCTCCGGATCGACCGGCGGGCCTAGGCCGTGGGCTCCAGGACCCGCAGGATGGGGTGTTCCCAGCCGGCGGGCTTTGCCTGTCAGACGGCGGCCGGAGGCCGAACCGAATGACGAGGCGCGATGCCGACGATCAATCAGCTCATTGCCAAGGGGCGTGAGCCGCAGAAGACCCGGAACACGGTGCCGGCGCTGGCGGGCTGCCCGCAGAAGCGCGGCGTCTGTACACGCGTCTACACGACGACACCGAAGAAGCCGAACTCCGCGCTGCGCAAGGTCGCCAAGGTGAGGCTTACCAACGGGTATGAAGTGGTGAGCTACATCCCCGGCGAAGGCCACAATCTCCAGGAGCACTCTGTGGTGCTGATCCGCGGCGGGCGCGTGAAGGATCTGCCCGGCGTGCGGTACCATATACTTCGCGGCGTGCTCGACACTCAGGGCATCGCCAAGCGCCGACAGCGCCGATCGTTGTACGGCGCCAAGCGGCCGAAGTGAGCCAGGGGAGATGATGCGATGAGCCGCCGCCGCCGGGCCGTCAAACGCGAGATCCTGCCGGACGCCAAGTTCGGCGATGTGGTCATCAGCCGG
>DASSRN010000625.1:0-3928 GCA_035701785.1 Acetobacteraceae bacterium
CGCAGCAATGCCTCGGCATCGCCGCCGCCCTGCCGCCACCGGGCCGCAACCGCGAGCGCGCGCGCCGTGGCGGGGCCGAACGCCGACGGATCGTGCTGCAGCACGGCAAACCCCGCGGCAGCCGCCAAGCCTCCGTCGGCCGGGGGCGGCAGGAATGCGACCCGGTCGAAGCGATTGGACAGGACGATGGCCGGCGACAACCTCGGCAGCGCGGCCGTCAGGTCGGCGAGCGACAGCGGCCCTCCGGCCAGCGGCGAGGCATCGACGATCCGCCGCGCCAGCGTCCCGGTGTACAGATCGCCGACCCCGGATACTCGGATGCGCGACAGCGTCGACGCGAGGTCGGGCTGGATCAGCGTCTGTCCTTCGGTCAGCGGCGTGCCGTTCTGCGAGAATACCGCCCGTGCATTAGGGTCTGCCAGCAGTGGACCGGCGACGGTCCCGATGTCGCGGACCAGGGCGCGCGGCGCTGGCGTACCGAAACGGGCCAGTTGCTCGGCCGGCGCGATCAGGCCTTCGAACGGCAGCGAACCATAGCGCGCATGCAGCAGGTAGAGCCCGCGCGCCAGCATCGGCACGGCGGCAGGGCGGTCGGAATTGCTCAGAACCGACGGCGCCACCGGCGTGAACAGCACCGCCTCCGGCACGCCGCCGTTCACCGATTTCCGGTCGCTGGCGTACGCCAGGCACGCACCGCCGCCTCCCAATCCGGCGCGCGACGGCAGAGTGACGCTCAGTACGAAGCCCAGGGCCACCGCCGCATCACCGGCGCTGCCGCCGGCCGACAGGATTTCGCGCGCCGCCAGCGCCGCCCGGGGCTCGTCCGCAACTGCGGCACCCAGGAAGCCCTGGACATAGCCGGGCTGGCCCTGCTTGGGCGCGTCGCCGCCGCCTACCAAGGCGTTGGTGACGCTCGAGACGGTGTTGCAGGCAGAGCAGGCGAGCGCCGTCAACACAGCGGTCGCGCGCAGCCAATGTCCTCTGCCCGCCGCGCGGGGTCGCTTGTGTGCCAATTGCGTGGTGGCCCGAATCATCCCGATGAGGCTCGGTGCCATAGACGCCTTCCGCCGAGGCGGCAACCGTTCGCGTCTCGACACGCGTCCTGCCGGAGCGCTACAGGCAGCCCATGGCCCATCTCGCGCGATCGTTGCTGATCTGCCTGGCGATCTGCCTGGCCGGTCTTCCCGCCCTGGCGGATGAGTTCACGCCCGCCCAACGCGCGGAGATCGTGCGCATCCTACGTGACGCGCTGCGACGCGACCCCTCGATCCTGCGCGACGCGATCGGCGCCATGCAGGCCGACGATACCGACCGGCAGCGCGCCGCACTGGTCGCCGCCAAAGACACGATGGTCGATCCCGCAGACCCGGTGGCGGGCAACACCAACGGCGACGTGACGATTGTCGAGTTCTTCGACACCCGCTGCCCGTATTGCCGCAAGCTGGAGCCGACCATGGCCGACCTGCTGGCGCGCGATCATGGCGTGCGGCTGGTCTATAAGGACCTGCCGATTCTCGGACCGGCCAGCGTGCTGGGGTCGAAGGCGCTGCTCGCGGCGCAGAAGCAGGGCGGCTACGAGAAACTGCGTGACGCGATCATGGCCGCGCCGCCGCAGACCACCAAGCCGATGATCCAGGAGGCGGCCCAGCGCCTGGGGCTCGACTGGCCGCGGCTCGAGCACGACATGGACGACCCTGCGATCCAGGCGCGCATCAACACCCATCTCCAACTGGCGCATTCAATCGGCATCGAGGGCACGCCCGCCCTGGTGATTGGTGGCGAACTGGTCCCAGGCGCCGTCGAACTTCCCGAACTGCGGAAGGCCGTGGCGGCAGCGCGCGCCGCCAACAAGCGGTAGACCGACTGCTATAAAGAACTCCCCGAGGCTGGCGCGACTCGCGCAAAGGTTGCAGGGTCTCGGCAACGGTGCAGCAACACCGAGCGCTTCCGGGAGCGCGGGGAGGAGAGATGTGGAATCAGGTCTACGATCCACTCGGCAATCAAGCGCTGTCCACGCTGACAGCGGCAATTCCGGTCGTGCTGCTGCTGGTTTTGCTGGCATCTGGCAAGGTGAAGGCGCACCTGGCAGCGCTGGTCGCACTGGCCGCCGCCATCTTCATCGCCGTCGCGATCTTCACCATGCCGGTCGGCCACGCCGTACGTGCCACGCTGCTCGGGATCGCCACTGGCCTATTCCCGATCGGCTGGATCGTGCTCAACGTGATCTTCCTCTATCGGCTGACGGTTGAGAAAGGTGTCTTCGCTACGCTGCAGCAGACGATCGGCGGCATCACGCCAGACCGCCGTTTGCAACTGCTGCTGATCGCATTCGCGTTCGGCGCGTTCTTCGAGGGTGCCTCCGGGTTCGGCACGCCTGTCGCGGTCACCGGTGCGATCCTGATCGGTCTTGGCTTCTCGCCGCTTGCCGCATCAGGCCTGTCGCTGATCGCCAACACCGCACCTGTGGCCTACGGTGCGCTCGGCACCCCGATCGCCGGCCTGGCTTCAGTCACGGGGCTCGATCCTTACCTGCTGGGTGCGATGGTGGGTCGGCAATTGCCGTTCTTCTCGCTCATCGTGCCGTTCTGGCTGATCTGGACCTTTGCAGGGCGGCGCGGGATGGCGCAGGTGTGGCCGGCTGTCCTGGTCTGCGGCGTATCCTTTGCGATCCCGCAGTACCTGATCTCCAACTTCATCAATCCGTGGATTGTCGATATCGGCGCGTCGCTGATCTCGATGGCCTGTCTGATCGGCTTCCTGCAGGTATGGCAGCCTAAGGAGCTCTGGCTTTCGCCAGCGCTGCGCACGCATGACGCCTCAGCTGCGTCAATGCCCCGCAGGGCGGTGACGAGCCAGGAACGTCCAAGCAGGGCGGCGATTCGCGCGTCGCTCACGCCCTGGGTCATCGTTTGCGTCATCCTGCTGATCTGGGGCTCCGGCTGGTTCAAGAACATCGTGAACCCGCTTTTCACCTGGAACTACCCCGTCGCGGGCTTGCACAACCTGGTCAACAAGGTGCCCCCCGTGGTGGCGCAGCCGACGAGTGAAGGCGCGGTGTTCGCATTCACCTATCTGTCCTTCACGGGCACTGGCATGCTGATCGCCGCGATCATATCCGGCTTCATCATGGGCTTCTCTCCGGCCGGGCTGGTGCGCTCGTACGGTCGGACAATCTGGATCGTGCGCTACTCGCTGGTCACGATCGCCGCGATGCTGGCGATCGGCACGCTGACCCGCTACTCCGGAGTGGACGCGACACTGGGCCTTGCCTTCGCCCATGCCGGCTTCCTCTATCCATTCTTCGGCACACTGCTGGGCTGGCTGGGCGTGGCGCTGACCGGATCGGACACCGCGTCCAATGTGCTGTTCGGCGGTCTGCAGAAGATCACCGCCCAGCAGCTCGGATTGTCGCCGATCCTGATGGGCGCAGCCAATTCGTCGGGCGGCGTGATGGGCAAGATGATCGACGCGCAGTCGATCGTCGTCGCCTCGACCGCCACCAATTGGTTCGGCCACGAAGGCTCTATCCTGCGCTTTGTGTTCTTTCATTCGATCGCGCTGGCCTGCCTTGTCGGCCTGCTGGTGATGGCGCAGGCCTATCTGCTGACCGGCATGGTGGTGCAGTAGTGGCCCGTCAGATCGGACGCCACGACCGCCCGTCGCGCTGCAGCAGCTGATCGGCCGCATTCGGCCCGTCGCTGCCGGCCGCGTAGTTGGGAAAATGCACCGGCGGCTTCGCCGCCCACGCATCGAGCACCGGCTGCACCACGCGCCAGGTCTCCTCGACCATGTCGGCGCGCTGATACAGCGTCTGGTCGCCGATCATGCAGTCGTAGATCAGCGTCTCGTAGCCGACATTGGGCTCCCGCGGGAACCAGTCGCGATAGCTGAACTCCATGCGCACCGCTGCCAGGTCCACAACAGGGCC
>DASSRN010000626.1:0-24207 GCA_035701785.1 Acetobacteraceae bacterium
CCGCGACTATCCGATGGTGCAGGGCGGGTTGCTGATCACCACGGCGCTGCTGGTGCTGGTGAACATCGGCGTCGATGTCTGCTATGCGCTGCTGGATCCGCGGGTGCGCTACAATGGCGCCTGACACCGCAGCGCTCGCGCTGCCGGTCGAGGCGCTGGAAGACGAGGCGCCGGCGCGGCGTCATCATCCGGCCTGGGCCGCAGCGCAGCGGCTGCTGCATCACCGGTTGTTTGTCACTGGCCTTTTGCTGTTCGCCATCATCGCGGTCTTCGCCGTCCTGGCGCCATGGATCGCGCCGGTCGATCCCAACAAGCTGGCGATGCGCCAGAAGTTCCTGCCGCCGTCTTTCGAACATCTGTTCGGCACCGACAACCTGGGCCGTTCGCTGTGGTCGCGCGTGGTGTGGGGCGCGCGGCTTTCGATATTCATCGGGTCGGCGGTGGTGGCGATCAACGCGGTGTTCGGCACGCTGATCGGCGCGGCGGCAGGGTATTTCCGCTCGCTCGACAACGTGCTGATGCGCACGAACGACGCGCTGATGGCGTTTCCGCCGGTTCTGCTGGCTATCGGCGTCACCGCGGCGCTGGGGCCTTCGATCAACGACGTGATCATCGCACTGGGGCTGGTCTATACGCCGCGTACCGCGCGCATCCTGCGGTCGTCGGTGATCGTGCTGCGCGAGATGGAATATGTGCAGGCGGCGGTGGCAGCGGGTGCCGGCCATTGGCGCATTCTGCGCCGCCACATCCTGCCGAACGCGATGGCGCCGTTGATCGTGCAGCTGTCGTTCCTGTTCGCCTATGCCGTGCTGACCGAGGCGACGCTGTCGTTTCTCGGCGTCGGCGCGGTGCCGCCGACACCGACATGGGGGAACATCATGGCGGAGGGACGGCAGTACATGATCGATGCACCGTGGATCATCACCATACCCGGTGCGGCGCTGATGATCACCGTGCTGGGGCTCAACCTGCTGGGTGACGGGCTGCGCGACGTGCTGGATCCGCGGTTGAGGGTGCAGCAGTGAGGCAGCGAGTGGCGAAAACGAGATTCCCCCTCCCCTTGCGGGAGGGGGTCAGGGGGAGGGGGCCGCGGTTGGTCCCAGGCCCCCTCCCCCCACCCCCCTCCCGCAAGTGGAGGGGGAGAAGCTGAATGCCTCTGCTTTCCGTCAGCAATCTCACCACCGCGTTCGCCACCTCGCGTGGCGAAGTGTCGGCGATTGAAGACGTCTCGTTCTCCATCGACAAAGGCGAGATCCTCGGCATCGTCGGCGAGTCCGGGTCGGGCAAGAGCGTGACCGCGCTTACCATCATGGGCCTGCTGCCGCATCCACCCGCCCGCATCGTCAGCGGCGAGGTCCGCTTCGCCGGCGAGCGCCTCACCGGATTGTCCGATGCCCGGATGCAGCGCATCCGCGGGCCTGGCATCGCGATGGTGTTCCAGGAACCGATGACCTCGCTGAACCCCGTGTTCACCATCGGCGAGCAGGTGATCGAGACGATCCGCGCGCATGAACGGCTGTCGCAGCGCGCACTGCACGCACGCGCGCTGGAGATGCTGGAGAAGGTCGGCATCCCGTCCGCCGCGCGCAGGATGGGCGATTATCCGCATCAACTTTCCGGCGGCCAACGACAGCGGGTCATGCTGGCGATCGCGCTCGCCTGCCACCCGCGCCTGCTGATCGCCGACGAACCAACCACCGCGCTCGACGTCACGATCCAGGCGCAGATCCTCGACCTGATGATGGACCTGCGCGACGAGTTCGGCATGGCGATCATCATCATCACCCACAACATGGGCGTGGTGGCCGAGACCGCCGACCGCGTACTGGTGATGTACGCCGGGCGCATTGTGGAACAGGCGCCGGTGACGCGCCTGTTCGACAGGCCACTGCATCCGTATACACGCGGCCTGCTGGACTGTGTGCCGACGCTGGAGCAGGACCACGATCGCCTGGTCGCAATCGACGGGACGCTGCCGGACCCAGCACGCCGGCCTGCCGGCTGCCGCTTCCAGCCGCGCTGTCCGCATGGCGCACCGGCCTGCGCCACCGCCATCCCACCCCTTTCGCTGTTCGAGGATGGCCACGCAGCAGCCTGCATCCGCGTCGCAGAGCTCGCTTGACGCCGCTGGTCGAGGCGACCGGACTGAGCAAGCACTTTCCGGTGCGCACGGGCACGCTGCTGCATCGCCACACCATTCCGCTGCGCGCGGTGGACGGTGTGTCGCTGCGCATCGAGGCCGGTGAAACGCTGGGCCTGGTCGGCGAATCCGGCTGCGGCAAGTCCACGCTTGGCCGGTTGCTGATCCGGCTGGTGCCACCCACCCAAGGTAACGTACTGTTCGATGGCGACGACATCACGCTGCTGAACCACGCGGAACTGCGCGTGAAGCGGCGGTCGATGCAGATCATCTTCCAGGACCCGTACGGCGCGCTCAATCCACGGATGTCGGTTGAAGACATCATCATGGAGCCGCTGCTGATCCATGGCGCGCGCGCCAACGCCGCGACGCAGCAGCGGGTGAGCGAGATGCTGGAACTGGTGGGCCTGCCGCGGCGCGTGCGCGATCGCTTCCCGCATGAATTCTCCGGCGGCCAGCGGCAGCGCGTCGGCATCGCGCGCGCCCTGGTGCTGCGGCCGAAATTCGTCGTGTGCGATGAGCCGGTATCGGCATTGGACGTGTCGGTGCAGGCGCAGATCGTCAACCTGCTGCAGGATCTACAGCGTGAGCTTGGCCTCACCTACCTGTTCATTGCGCATGACCTGGGCGTGGTGAAGCACATCTCGACGCGAGTCGCGGTGATGTATCTCGGCAAGCTGGTCGAACTTGCCGACAAGCGGACGCTGTATGCCAGGCCGCTGCATCCTTACACGCAGGCGCTGATCGCCGCGGTGCCGGCGGCGCATCCGGCGCAGCGTCGTCGCGGCCGGCGCGAGCGCCTGGCTGACGACATTCCCAGCGCGCTGCATCCGCCAGCCGGTTGCCGCTTCCACACGCGCTGCCCACACGCGATGCCGATCTGCCGCGAACAGGAACCGCGCACGAAGGAGCCGGAAACCGGGCACAGCGTGGCGTGCCATCTGGTCGAATAAGCTGGCGATGGCCCTGACCAGCACCGCGCTGCCGCATTTTTGAACGGCCAGCCGGCACCAAGCCTGCTCACCCGGCATGGCTTGCAGAACCGCAGGCGACCGGCGGCGTTCGCGCCATGACTTAAGCAAGCATGGCTGTCACTCTGGATGGAGCGCTGTGACGGAGGAGGGTGCGCCGCAGGACGTACCGGAAGCGCGGGAACACCGCAGCTGGTGGCCGGGATGGATCTGGTCAGTGCCGGTCGCCGCGCTGCTGATCGTCGGCTATCTGGGCGTGCGGCAACTCACCAGCCATGGCCCTTCGGTCACCGTCACTTTTGCGTCGGCCAGCGGCATCAAGCCGGACGACACCAAGGTCCAGTACGAAGGCCTGCAGGTCGGCACGGTCGGGTCGGTCAAGCTGCAGAAGGATATGCGGCATGTCGACGTCACCTTGGATCTCCACGGCGAGATGGCTGGCCATCTGGGACCGGGAACCCGCTTCTGGATCGCCGGGGGCAAGCCCTCGCTGACCGATCTTTCGTCGATCCGGTCGATTGTCGCGGGCCCCTATATCGGCATCGACCCGCATCCCGGCGACAAGCAGGACCTCTACGACGGGCTGTCCGAACCGCCGGCGGTAAAGGAGGAATCGCCCGGCACCCATTATCTGCTGACCGCCGAGAGACTGGGCTCGATCGACCGGGGTTCCCCGATCTACTACCGCGACCTCCAGGTCGGTGCCATCGAAGGCGCAGCGCTCCAGCAGGACGGGCGGCACTTCACCGTGACCGCCTTTGTCAACGCACCGTTCGATAAGCTGGTGCATGCCGGCACGCACTTCTGGAACGCGAGTGCCGTCCAGCTGTCGATGAGTGGGCCCGGTCCGAGCCTGAAATTCCAGTCGCTGCCGGCGCTGTTCAGCGGTGCGGTGGATTTTGCAACGCCGGACGGCGCGGCGGCCGGCGGCCCCGTGCAGGAGAACGCACCCTTCCAACTGTACGACAGCAAGAGCACCGCCGAGAATGCTCCGGGCGCGACTGTCGTGCGCTATGGCGTGACACTGAGTGCCGCCGACATCGGCGGAGTGGATGCCGGCGCGCCGGTACGCCTGGCGAATCAGGTGATAGGCGCCGTGCAGGCCACCACCCTGCAATACGACACCCACACCGGCCAGTTGGCGGCACATGTGGTCGTGGCACTCGACCCCACGCATTTCGCTCTGGCGGATGGCGAGCAGTGGCAGAGCGATCCGCGGCCTCAGATGGATGCGCTGCTGCGCCACCTGATCGACCAGGGCCTGCGCGCCCGCATCGGCAAGACGCTGCCGCTGGTCGGCGCTGATGCCGTGCAACTCGACTTCGTGCCGCAGCCCACCCAAGCCAGCCTTGGCAGCGGCGACGTGCCGGAGCTTCCCACGGCACCGCGCTCGGACATCCAGGGACTGATCGCGTCGATTGGCGGCGTAGGGGCCAAGCTCAATGCCATGCCGCTCGACCAGATCGCCAACGACATTCACCAGACGACGCAGAGGCTGGCCCAGCTCAGCAACTCGCCGGAGATGAAGGACAGTTTGCAGCATCTCGACCAGGCACTCGGCAGCGTCGATGCGGTGGCGCACGAGGCACGCCAGCAGGTCGGCCCGATCCTTAGCCGGCTGCGGCAGGTCGCCAATGAGGCGCAATCCACCATGGCATCGGCCAACAGCCTGATCGCCAGCAAGGGGAGCGTGGAGAACCAGCCCGGCACCACCGGCCTTGGCAACGCGCTGTACGAACTGAGCCGCGCCGCACGGGCATTGCGGGAGTTCGCCGACTATCTGGATCGCCACCCCGAAGCGTTGTTGCGCGGCAAGGGCGAGCCCGGATGAAGGCAAGGGTCATTATCGTCGCGTCGATGTTGATGGTGGCCGGCTGCGGCAGCAGCCCCACGACGCACTTCTACACGCTGGAGCCGGTGCCCGGCGGTCAGTCGGCAGTTCGCGCCGATGTGCCGATCGTGGTGGGTCATGTCGACCTACCCGGGGAGTTGGACCGCCAATCGCTTGTTACCCACGGAGGCGGCACCACGATCAAGGTGTCTGACCAGGATCGCTGGGCCGCGCCGCTCGACGAGTTGGTGCGCCGGGCGCTGACCGGCGATCTGCGCACACGCCTGCCGTCAGCAACGGTGTTGGCACCCGGTGACCCGGTGCCGAAGAACGCGCGCACTCTCACCGTCAATGTGCGGCGCTTTATGGCTGATGCCGCAGGACGCGTTACACTCGACGCCGACTGGGTCGTGCAGGGCCACGGCGCGCCCGCCGCATCTCGGCAGGCGAGCGTACAGGTCGCCGCAAACGGCGACAGCGCGGATGCCATCACCGTCGCCATGAGCCAGGCGTTGGGCCAGCTTGCCGACCAAGTGGCGGTTGCACTGTGAACCTTCCGATGCGGCGCGAGGCCGAGCCCGCGGCGACGCAGCGTAGCACCGCCGTCGCCTCGACGCTGCGGACGATCGCCATAGTCGCTGCTGTGATCCTGGTGGTCTGGCTCCTGTCCGACGTCGTGCTGCTGATCTTCCTGTCGGTGGTGATGGCGGTGATCCTGCGCGGCATCAGCCGCTGGGCGGCACACCACACCGGTCTCTCTGAACAGGCTATGCTGGCGCCGATCACGCTATTCGCGGCGCTCGCGGTAGCAGGCTTCCTGTACTATGTGGCCCCCCGGCTGATTGCCCAGTCCGAGGAACTGGCACGGCAGATCCAGCAGGAATTCGCGCAGGTGCAGAACGCCTACGGCGGCACGACCTGGGGCAGGCTGCTGCTTCAGCCGGCGGCACAGCCGCAGCAGGTGCAGGAACGCATCTTCGGCTACACCAGCACATTTGCCACGTCGGCGATCTGGAGCCTGGCGACCGCCTTCATCGTCATTGTGACCGCAATCTACTTCGCCGCCTCGCCCGAGCTGTACATAGGCGGCATCGTGCGCCTGTTCCCGCTGGCGTGGCGCGGGCGTGCGGAGCGCCTGCACTACGAGATCGGCCGCACCCTGCGCTGGTGGTCACTCGGCCAGTCGATCGACATGCTGATGGTGGGCTTGCTGACCGGCGCTGGCCTGCTGTTGCTTCATCTGCCCTTGGCGCTGGCGCTGGCGTTCATCGCCGGCCTGTTCACCTTCGTGCCGTATTTTGGTGCGCTGGCCGCCGCGGTGCCGGCGATGGTCGTCGCGCTGACCAGAGGCTGGCAGAGCGCTGTCTGGGTGGGGGTGGTGTTCATCGTCAGCCACCTGATCGAGGGCTATCTGATCTCGCCATTCGTTCAGCATCGCACGGTCAGGCTGCCGCCCGCGGTGACCATCCTGTCCATGACGGTTCTCGGCACCATCTTCGGTCCCCTCGGCATCATACTGGGCACGCCGATTGCCGCGACCGTGCTGGTGATCGTGCGCGAGGTCTATGTGGCGGGCATCCTCGGCGACCCCGAGGTGGAAAGCGAGATGGCGCCCGACGGTTGAGCCGCGCCCGACCTGGCGGCATCCCACAGCAGGCGTGGATCGAACGCCTTGGTCGCCAGCATCGACAACACCACGGTGGCCAGGAACACCGCAGAGCCGCCCATAAAATCGAAATGCGCGAGCTGACCGAACTGGATCATCGGCGCGAAAACCATGACGGTGAACGGGTCGAGCGTCGACCACCGACCGACCTCGTCGATGAACCTATAGAGCTGCGTCTTGCGCCTGAGCTGCCAATTGGATCGACGGTGGATCGAGGTCACGAACCAGGTCAACACCCCGAGCTTCGTCAGCGGGAAGATCAGCGAGACGCAGAAGATGATCACGCCGAAATACCAGAAGCCGCTGGTGAACAGCAGCATGATCCCGTTGATGACCGAGTGCGGCGAGGCTTCTTCACCCTTCCAGAACTCGCTCATCGGCAGCGAATAGGCCAGAGGCGTCAGGACTGCAGTTGCCAGCAGCAGCGCCGTGCACTGCTTCACGGCAAACGGTCGGCGTCGGTGCACCACGGCGGTGCAGCGCGGGCAGGTGCTGCCCTCCGCGACGGCGGGCAGCAGCAGATCGCAGTTGGTGCAGGCGATCGAGCGCGCCCCGACCGCGACCTGTTCCGAGCCCAGCTGCCGCCAGACATCGGCACGCTCCAGCGTGGCGCGGGTGATCATGGTCATCACCGAAGCGCAGACGAAGCACCAGCCGCCGGCATCGATATGCACCGAGACCTGCGAGGCGATGCGGCCGTAGCCGATGCCGGCGCCGATCAGCAGCACGTCGAACATCGCCCATTGGTCTAGTGTCTCGGCGTAACGGAACGCGGTGCCGATCCAGCGGTCGCGTCGGCCCAGGCGGAGCATCGCCAGGCTGACGGTCAACAGGCCGAAGCGCGCGAACGGTAGCACGATCGCTTCCAACGCCAGCACGATGGTCACCAGCGGCCAGCCCTGCACCCAGGCGACGCGCAGGCCGGAGGCAAGGATGCTGGAGCTGGTGACAGGCCCGAGATGTACCGTCATCAGCGGCATCAGGTTGGCGGGCAACAGCAGCAGCAGGACCGCGATCGAGCACGCCAGCGCGCCCGGGATGCTGCGGCCGATGCGGCTTTCCAGGACCCGTCCGCATTGCCAGCAGTCCAGGCGTCCGCCGCTTCGGGGTCGCGAGACCCGCTGAAGTGCGGCACAGTCCCGGCAGGCGATCACGGTCATGGGCGAGCGCAGCATTTCGTAGGACTGCCGGTGAACGGCCAAGGCTGCATCAGGGTTTCGCGCAAGGACCGCCGGCGTGGCTCAGCCGTGATCCGATGCATGAGCGAGATGCGTGAGGGTACCGCACTGTGCGATCGTCGCGGCAGCGCGCGCTGAGCTGTCGCCGCGTTTTCATCTCCGGCCAGCGACCACGGCGTCAAGCTTGAGCCAGAGCACGAAGCGGAGTTCTGATCGCCTGCATCCTGACGATACTGCGCGCATCGCAGCAATCGGAAGGACAGACCATGTCGCAGGAACAGGACAACAAGGCGATAGTCGGACGCTGGTTCAGCGAGTTCTGGGGCAATCCCTGGAACCCCGCGGTGGTGAAGGAGCTCGCTGCGCCCGACATGCTGCTGCAATACTCGCTGCATGCACCGCGTCGCGGTCGAGCAGATGTGCTGGACTTCATGCACGGCTTCCGTGCCGCCTTCCCGGACCTCAACTTCTGGGGTGTGGCGGACCTGATCGCCGAGGGCGAGCTTGTGGTCGGCCGCTGGGAAGGCGGCGGCACGCATAGCGGGCCGGCGTTCGATGACTTCCTGATCGGCGCGCTGCCGGCGGGATCCGGACGCAAGATGCGGTTCACCGGCACCACCGTGTTGCGGGTGCGCAACGGGCAGATCGCGGAAGAGGTCGGGCTCGACGATGGCGCCACCGCGTTGCAGCAGCTTGGCATCCTGCGCGCCGCCTGATCGCACCCCACATCACAGGAGAAGACCATGAGCTTTCGCATCAGCGGCCTGCCGGCCGAACCATTCGCCGCGCTGTTCGACATGTCAGACGCGCAGCTGAAGGCGTGCGGCGCGGTGCGCCGTGCGGCTACGGGCAACCATCCCTGCCGCATCAGCCTCACCGACGCCGAACCGGGTGACGAGGTGATCCTGGTCAATCACGAGCACCATGAGGTCGACTCGCCGTATCGCATGCGCTTCGCGATCTATGTGCGGCCGGGCGAACAGCGGTTCGACGCTGTCGACCAGGTTCCGGAGCAGCTGCGCCAGCGCATGCTGGCGGTGCGGGCGTTCGATCGTGACGCGATGATGATCGGACACGAGTTGATCGAAGGGCGGCAGGTCGAGCAGGCGATCGAACGGCTGTTCGATGATCCGCAGACGCGGTATCTGCACGTGCACTTCGCCTCGCCCGGCTGCTATGCGGCGCGGGTGGAGCGGGCCTGACGGGAGAGCGGATGGACGACCTGCTGAGCGGTCTGCCGGCACAGCGTAGCAGGGCCCCGATCGGCGAGGGCGCCGTCGTGCTGCATGGCTTTGTCCATGCGCATGGCGGCGACCTGCTGCGCGCGGTGGAGGCGATCGCCGCGGCAGCGCCGTTCCGGCATCTGACCACGCCGGGCGGCCACGTGATGTCGGTGGCGATGACGAATTGCGGCGCATTAGGCTGGGTGTCGGATCGCAGCGGCTATCGCTACCAGCGCAGCGATCCGCTCAGCGGCAAGGCGTGGCCGGCAATGCCCGATCTGCTGCGAGCGCTGTCAACGGACGCAGCGGCGGAGGCGGGCTATGCGTGCTTCGTGTCGGATGCGTGCCTGATCAATCGCTATGAGCCCGGCGCGAGGCTCACGCTGCACCAGGACCGCGATGAGCGCGACATGATAGCGCCGATCGTGTCGGTCTCGCTCGGGCTTCCCGCCACGTTCCTGTTCGGTGGGCTGCGGCGTGGTGACCGGCCGCGTCGGATACGGCTGGAGCACGGCGATGTGGTGGTCTGGGGCGGGCCGACGCGGCTCGCGTTCCATGGCGTCGACCCGCTGGCGGACGGGCGGCACGCGCTCACCGGTGCGTGCCGCATCAATCTCACCTTCCGCAAGGCTGGGTGAGCCTGCCGGTCACTGCGCCTTCGCTTGCCACAGGCCGAGGGCGGCACCGGTGGGATCGATGATGACGGAGAGCGAGCCCTCGCCCATCACCTCCATCACATCCTGCACCACGGTGGCACCGAGCGACTTCGCCTTCGCGGTGGCCGCGACGATGTCGTCCACCAGCACGTAGGGCAGCCACGTCGAGGGCGCGCCTTCCATCGGATGCTTCATCATCCCGCCGCCGGTGCCTTCGCCGACATTGATCAGCGTGTAGGTCTTGCCACCGCCCATATCGACGTCGTTCAGCGTCCAGGCGAACAGCGATTGATAGAACGACTTCGCCTTTGCCACGTCCTGGGTGTTGAGCTCGACATGCACGAATGGATTGGCCATGACCGTCTCCGTTGGTTGGGCCCGCGAGGGGGCGCGGCCTGCCGCCCTGATGCAAGTGAGCATTTCGTGTCATTGCCTGGGGCATCACGTGCCGCGCGCGCTGATGTCCGCCGCCGGGCGGACGCGACGCTCCCTGTCGGAGAAATTTACATTCGTCCCTCTCGAAAGCTGTAACTGATTGAAATGGCTATGTGGCACGGCCTTTGCTCTTAGAGAACCGACACGTTTCTACCAATGATCGAGGATGATATGAGTCAAGATACGAGACCGGAACGCGGTGCCAGGAAATACATCGGCGGGCTGGCCGCAGTCGGCGCACTTCTTTTGGCAACCTCCGCCCACGCCGGGCCGATGTACGTGTTCACAACCAGTGAGGGATCTCAGCCCTCCAACGTAGGGACGGTCACGCTTACCCAGGTGAACAGCACGACCGTGGACGTGTTGGTGGATCTGGGCGACACGACGCTTCCACTGCCGCGATACGGGTTCCTGAACACAGGTGGCCCGCACACCCCGTTTGTCTTTACTCTGAACGGAACCGAGACCGGGGTTACCGCTAACTTCCTCCAGCCGAACAGCGGCGCATTCAGCTTGACCACTGCGAACGGGTCCGACACACCCTACGGTGAGTTCGGAATCTCGATCGACTACTCGGCAAATAACGGAAGCGGCAATGCCTATTACGGCGACCTGGAGTTTCAGGTCATCCGGACCAGTGGGCTGAGCACGGACGACTTCATCACCAACGCGGGGATCGATCCGGGCAGCAGCGGCCCGGCGTATTTCGCGGCCGATCTGACCGACGGAGGCAGCAATACCGGCTCGCAAGCCTGGGAGACCAGATCGACGCCGGTTCCTGAGCCGACGACGCTCACGATCCTGGGCGCCGGGCTGCTTGGCATCGGGATCGCACGGAAGCGGGCGAAAAGCTGACCAGGTGCGATCGGCGTAGTCGCATAGCTGCGTGGGCGGCGAACGAAAGCACGCCGCCCAGCAGTGTCAGGCTAAGAGTGTTATGCCAGCTGCCGGCTCTTGGTCTTGATCGCCGCCAGCAGCTCCTTCCAGGAATCGACGAACCCCTTCGCCCCTTCGTCCTGCAGCTCGCGCGCCAACGCCGCAACCTCGACGCCGGCGCGAGCAATCGCCACCAGCACCTGCTCCGCGTCACCGCCATCACGCGCCAACACGGCACCGACCTTGCCGTGGTTGCCGAACGCGAGCAGCGTCTCCTCCGGCATGGTGTTGACGGTGTTCGGCGCCGCCAGGGCGCTGATATACAAGATGTCCGGCGCCTTCGGATCCTTGGTGCTGGTGCTGGCGAACAGCAGCCGCTGCGGCCGCGCGCCCCAACCCTCCAGCCGTTGCCAGCGCTCGGAGTCCAGCAGGTCGCGATACGCCTTGTAGGCCTGCTGCGACACCGCGATGCCCAACCGGTCGCGCAACGCGTCAGGTACCTTGTCGAGCGTGGCCTTGTCCCAGCGGCTGACGAACACCGACGCCACCGAGCGCACGTCCGGGCTGAGCCCCGCCTCGACCCGGCGTTCCAGCCCGCGCATATACGCATCGGCCGCGCGCACATAGTCGTCGCGCGAGAACAGCAGCGTCACGTTGATCGGCACACCGGCAAAGATCGCCTCCTCGATGGCGGGCAACCCCTCCATCGTGCCTGGGATCTTGATGAACAGGTTCGGCCGGTCAGCCTTGGCGTGCAGCATCTTCGCCGCGGCAACGGTGCGTGTCGTGTCGTGCGCCAGCAGCGGCGACACCTCCAGCGAGACCCAGCCGTCCACGCCCGCGGTGCGCTGGAACACCGGCGCGAACATGTCCGCCGCCTTCGTCAGGTCCTGGATCGCCAGCTCGAAGAACAGCGCCTCGTCGACCTTGCCGGCCTTCGCCTGGCGCCTGATCTCTTCATCATACCAGCCGCTATGCGCGATGGCATGATCGAAGATCGACGGGTTCGACGTCAGTCCCGTCACCGACAGCTCGTCGATGTAGCGCTGCAGCGTTCCGCTGCTGAGCAGGTCGCGCGTGATGTTGTCCAGCCAGAGACTTTGGCCCAGCCGGTGCAGCTGCTCTGTCGCCTTCATGACTGCCTCCTATTCCTTCTTCTCCACATGCCCGCCAAACGCGAAGCGCATGGCGGACAGGATGCGGTTGGCGAAATCGGCGTTGCCACGCGATTCGAAGCGTGAATAGAGCGACGCGCTGATCACCGGCGCTGGTACCCCTTCATCGATCGCCGCATGCAGCGTCCAGCGACCTTCGCCGGAATCCGACACCCGGCCCTGGAAATTGGCCAGCGCCGGATCCATGCGCAACGCACCGGCGGTCAGGTCGAGCAGCCACGACCCGACGACACTGCCCCGTCGCCACAACTCCGCCACCTGCGCCACATCGATCTGATACTTGTAGTGATCCGGCTCGCGCAGCGGCGTCGTCTCGGCGTCGACCTCGTGAGTACGCAGGCCGATATCGGCGTTCTTGATGATGTTGAACCCCTCGGCAAACGCCGCCATCATGCCGTATTCGATGCCATTGTGGATCATCTTCACAAAATGGCCGGCGCCGTTCGGACCACAGTGCAGGTAGCCATATTCGGCCTGCGACGGCACGCCGGATGCGCCCGGCGTGCGCGGCGCCGCAGCCACACCCGGCGCCAGTGAACGGAAGATCGGATCGAGATGCTTCACCACCGCATCTTCCCCGCCGATCATGTGGCAGTAGCCACGCTCCAGCCCCCACACGCCGCCGCTGACGCCGACATCGACATAGTGCAGGCGCTTCGGCTTCAGCTCTTTCGCACGGCGGATGTCGTCATGATAGTACGAGTTGCCGCCCTCGATGACGATGTCCTCGGCTTCCAGCAGCGGCACCAGCGAATGCAGCACCGGATCGACCGCGGCCGCCGGCAACATGAGCCACACTGCCCGCGGCTTGGACAGCATTTTCACGAACTCTGGCAGTTTGGTCGTGCCGCGCGCACCCTTTGCTGTCAGTGTCTCCACCGTCGCGGCATTGGTGTCGTAGACGATGCACTGATGCCCCGCCTTCATCAGGCGCTCCACCATGTTCGCGCCCATGCGGCCCAAGCCGATCATGCCCAGTTCCATCAGCTGATCCTTTCGACGTCAGTTCACGTGACTCATCGCCCGCTTTGCCGCGGCGACCACAGCGTCGGTAGTAAAGCCGAAATGCTGCGCCACGTCCTTCATCGGCGCCGACATCCCGAAACTGCGCATCCCCAGCACCTCGCCCGCACCGCCCGCATAGCGCTGCCAGCCCAGGGCCGAGCCTTCCTCCACGGTGACGCGCGCGCTCACTGACCGCGGCAGGACAGAGTCGCGATAGCCAGCGTCCTGCTCCTCGAACAGCTCCCATGACGGCATGCTGACAAGACGCACAGCGACGCCTTCCGCCATCAGCGCCTCGCGCGCACTGAGGCATAGGCCCACCTCGCTGCCGCTCGCGATCAGGATGACGTCCGGCCGGCCTCCCGGCGCATCGGACAGCACATACGCACCTTTCGCCAGGCCCGCAGCAGGCGCGAACTTCGTGCGATCAACGATCGGCAGCGGCTGGCGTGAGCAGATCAGCGCCACGGGCCGGTGCGTCTGCTGCAAGGCGACACGATAGGCCTCGGTCATTTCGTTGGCATCGGCCGGGCGGATCACCACCATGCCGGGGATGGCGCGCAGCGACAGCAGCTGCTCGATCGGCTCGTGCGTCGGGCCATCCTCGCCGACGCTGATCGAGTCATGTGTCCAGATGTGCAGCACCGGTAGGTCCATCAGCGATGAGAGCCGGATCGCACCGCGCGCATAGTCGGTGAAGATCAGGAAGCCCGAGCCGTATGCGCGCAGCCCGCTCAGCGTCATGCCATTGACCGCGGCGCACATTGCGTGCTCGCGGATCCCGAAATGCATGTTGCGGCCTGCATAATTACCCAGCGCGCCACCGGCCTGGAAATCACCCGCCGCGGCAAACGTAAGCCGCGACTTCGTACTCGGCGCCAGGTCCGCTGCGCCACCAACGATCCACGGTATGCACTCCGCGACTGCGTTCAGCACCTTGCCTGAGGCGTCGCGCGTCGACAGGCCTTTCGCATCCGGTGGAAACACCGGCAACACTTGCTCCCAACCGGAAGGCAGCCTGCGGTTGGTCATGCAGGCCACCTGCTCCGCAAGTTCGGGATGCTGCGCGCGATAGCGCTGGAACATCGCCTGCCATTCGCCGTTCACCTTGGCGCCACGCGCGCCGATCCCCTGCGCGAAATGTGCGCGAACTCCGTCAGGCACGACGAAGGTCTGGTCCGGATCGAAGCCGAAGAACTGCTTCGTCAGCTTCACCTCTGCCTCGCCCAGCGGTTCGCCATGCGCTTCCGGCGAGTCCTGCCGGTGCGGCGAGCCGTAGCCGATGTGGCTGTGCACGATGATCAGCGTCGGCCGGTCCGCGGTGCGGAGAAAGCCTTCATACGCCTGCTGCAGCCGCTCCAGATCATTCGCATCGGTCACCCGCGAAACGTTCCAGCCATAGGCCAGGAAGCGTGCCGCCACGTCCTCGCTGAACGCGATGTCGGTGTGTCCTTCGATCGTCACGCGATTGCTGTCGTAGATCCAGCACAGGTTCGACAGCTTCAGATGCGCCGCCATCGACGCCGCTTCGGCGGAAATGCCCTCCATCATGTCGCCGTCGCCGCACAGCGCGTAGACGTTGAAGTCGAACAGCTCAAAGCCCGGCTTGTTGTAGGTCGCCGCAAGCCATTGCCGCGCGATCGCCATGCCGACGCTGGTGGCCACTCCCTGGCCCAGCGGGCCCGTCGTCGTCTCCACGCCAGATGTCCAGCCATGTTCCGGATGTCCCGGGCACCGGCTGCCCGCCTGACGGAATGTCCTGATGTCGTCCAGTGTGACCGCGTCTCGCCCCAGCTGCTCGTAACTTGGATTGACCGCCTTGATGCCAGCCAGGTGGATCAGGCTGTACAGCAGCATCGACGCGTGCCCGGCCGACAGCACGAAGCGGTCTCGATTGATCCAGCCTGGATCTGTCGGATCGTAGCGCAATATCCGCTGCCACAGCGTGTATGCCGTCGGCGCCGCATCCATCGGCGTGCCAGGATGACCCGACTTCGCCTGCTGCACGGCATCCACAGACAACATCCGGATCGTGTTGATCGCAAGCTGGTCCATGCTAGGAAGGGACGTCATGTACGGTGGACTCCCATCGGTTCTTGCCACGGCGGATGGCACCACAGCGCAACCCGACCGGAAACTGGCACGCGTGGGCTACGCCCGCACCGCTGACCCGGAACGGTCACACAACGCCGGGCCTGGGCGGTTACACAGCGTCTCGCGCTGGCGTTATAGCTTCACAGTGGAGGCGCGGTAAATCTCGTCGATCGCCTGCGCCAGCGCCGCGTTGAACGCCGCATCGCTCATGGAATGCCGCAACTCCTCCAGCAGCGCACGTGAGAAGCTGGCGATCATGCCATGATTGCGGGCCAGGCGCTCGCATGCATCGGCACGCGTATAGCCGCCCGACAGGGCAACGACGCGCAGTACCCGGTCATGTGCGATCAGATCCTTGTAGAGGTCGGGCTGCTCCGGAATGGTCAGCTTCAGCATCACCTGCTGGTCGGCCGGCAGCGCATCGACGTGCCGCATCAGCGCATCCTTCAGCAGCGCCTCGGCCGCCGCCTTATTCGGACTCTTGATCAACACTTCCGGCTCGAGAATGGGCACGAGCCCACGCTTCGCGATCTGCCCGCCGATCTCGAACTGCTGCTTCGCAATAGCAGCGATGCCGCTTTGAGACGGCAAATTGATCGTGGAGCGCATTTTGGTACCAAAGATTCCAAGCTTCCCCGCGCGCTCGAGCAGCGCGTCAAGGCCCGTGATCGGCCGCATAAGGCTGACGCCGTCGGCCTCCGCCTCCAGCCCCTTGTCGACCTTGAGGAAGGGGACGCACCCCCGCTCCCGCCAAAGGTAATCCGCCGTGGGCTTCCCTGCGACCTCGCCATCCATCGTACGCTCGAACAGGATGGCGGCGATGACCTTGTCACCGGTGAAGGCTGGCGCCGTCATCACCCGCACCCGCATCTCGTGCATGCGGGCGAACATCTCAGCCTCGCCGTTATAGGCGCTCTCCGGAATGCCATAGAGCCGCAGCGCCCCAGGCGTTGACCCGCCACTCTGATCAAGCGCGGCGATGAATCCAGGCGCCTTCGCGATATGCGCTTTCATGCCTTGCAGAGCCATGGACGTGTCCCTCTGCTGTGCCAGGGTTCCAGCATATAGGCCATCCGGCGTTCAGCCAATCTCCGTCCAGACCTACGGCCGATTGGGATCACTGCGCTACCGGTTTGCCATCCACGAAGCTCATCTGCGGCTGTGCCTGCCCCTGATAACGCAAGAGTTCGCTTGCCTTCTTATCTCCTCCAGCAGGCACCTGAATCGGGTGCCAGACATCACCGTTGGTCGTATCCAGGATCAGCGCATCGCCTCGCTCGAGACCGGCCTCGCCAACATGCTCGCCATCGCAGGTTGTGTGCTGGTAGTCGGCGTCCGCGCAGCTTTACTGCGTCTCCTGCCTCCCGGGCTCCGGCACAATCGTGTCAAGCAAGCGCTGGCCGACATAGGGGTAATGATGCAGGGAACGCTGACGACGGTAGATCTCTCTTACACCTTCGGTGTCTTCAGGGTTCCAGTAATCAAGGCTCAGAATTGGCACCGGATCTGGACGGTTGAGAACCGGCTGTAACAATGCGAGCTGCCAGCCGACTTCCTGGGCAGAATTCCAGCGATAGTCAAACCTGTCCTCACGACAATCCACCGTGGTCAGCAAGCTTTCTGCCACCACGGCATCCACACAGTCGCCCACGTCCGCCAGAAGTCCATATCCACGATTGATGATCAGCATCATCTTTGGGTAGCGCGAGCGGATCTCGCGGACGAGCTTCGCTGCCGACTGTGACATGCCGGCGTTCTTCTCTGGGTCGAGCTGCTCAAGGTGGTGTGGTGTTTCCAACGTATCGAGCAGCAGTCCATTGAAGCCCTTGGCGGCGACCTGAGGAATGAGCTCGTCCAGCACAAGTCGCGACCACGAGGCCTGCCTGACATCAATCCGCCTTGTTCCCGGCCAGTTAGGGTTTTCCTCCAGGAGAGCGTCGGGAGCTACGTCCGCGCCATACGCCGCATCGAGCCTCACCTCACCCAGACTGAGATAACTGCAGACCGTAGCGCCCTTGCCGGCGATCTCAGCAATCGAGCCCTGGAACATCGGGTCCAGCACAACGATGTTGTATTGTGACAGTTCCGATGTGTCGGCAGTCTGTCCGTAGAAGGCGATCCAGGTCTTGCCTACGCTCGCCTGCGCCGCCGCGGGGCGTGTTCCCGGCGCCCCGCACGACAATGCTGCGACCAGCCTGGCCCACATCGAGAACATGGTCCGTCGCGTCAGCAAAGGCCTCGAGGCACTCGTCTGGTTCCGTGTCAAGGCGACCTCTTCACTATCGCGAACGTCGCAGGTCGGCGACAGCAGCGCGAAAACCAGATTCGTCGCCGAGTTGTCCCGCCAGCCGGGCGTACTGAACCGTCAGTTCAGGCGGGAGCTGTCCGTTGCGCCGACGCTCCTGCAGCGCCCTATAGGCTTCCTGCGGCGTCGCGACCGCCTGCAGCAGGTTGATCCACATCCTGCGGCTCGATGCATCCAGCCCATTCGGATCGATCTGCCCCAGGAGCCATCGTGCCGACGGTATATCCTGCTGCGCGAAGGCAAATCGCGCCGCCAGCAACGGTCGGCTTGCCCCTACCGCCTGCGCCACCCTGGGCCAGAACGGTGCAAGCGCGCCCAATCCAAACTCTGCCGCGATAGCTTCGCTGAAGTTTCCCACGATTTCATTCGAGGTCGGGTGACGAAGAACGTCCTCAAAGCTGCGCCACACGACATCCTCGGCGTCCTGCTCGCGACACGCGGTCAGGAACGCGGCGACATCGTTCATCGACGGCGATGGTGTCGCAGCAACCCAGGTCTCCAGCAGCCGCCGGGCAACCAGGCTGGCACCCAGCTCATGCAGTCCGTGCGCAATGTAGAAGCGCACTACGGGATGGAGCGCGCCGACGAGTTGTGCGAGATCGGCCGCTTCGGCCGGCGCGCGCAGCGCCATAAGGCTCAACAGGCGGTTGTCGAGCCAAGGTTCCCGCCACTGCTGGATCCAATCTCTGCCCAGCCGCGCCAACTCCACGCTCCTGCCGGACTGCACCAGCAGTTCCGCCAGAAACAGCCGCGACTCCCCGTTGCTTGATGGCAGCGACCATGTCGAGACGACCTCTGGCCGCTCGAGCGTCTGGATGGCGCCGGGAACGTCCCCCGCGGCTGCCCGCAGGTGCGCGAGCCGTAGCCATAGCCCGTTCTCGAGCGTCGCGCCGGCTTCGGCACGCGACAGCGCCGCGACTTCCCGGTCAGGACGCTGCCGCTCACGATGCAGATCAGCCAATTCGATGGCGCGCGTGACCTTCGGCAGCAGCGATACGGAGCGCTCCAACATCGCCACCCGCCGCCTGTCATCGCCCGTCTGTCGGTACAGGTCCGCCAACCGTGCATAGGCTTCGCCATCGTCACTGCGAAGCGCCACGTACCGTTCCAGCAGTTCGATCGCGCGCCGATAGTTGCCGACTTCGCCGTATGACCGCCCGAGTGTCGCAAGAAGCTCCGGTTCGTCATCCCCAGCCGCCAGGCGCGGCTCAAGCAGCGATATGATCTGTGCCTGCTTGTCCTCGTCTCGCATTACCGCCAGCCACTCGTCGCGGCGCGGCAACATGACAGCACCTGCAACCACGACGAGACCGACAACGAGCAGGATGAAGCGTCGCGGCGCTGCTACCCGCACCATGCGACCCTTTCCCGACCAGAGCGCATCCGGCCTATCTCACATACCCGTCGGCCCTGTAGGCGTTCAGATTGGCACTCACAAAGTCGATCGCTCTCCGCAGACCTTCGTCAAGCGTCACCGCTGGCTTCCAGCCCATCCTCTCGCGCGCCAGCGAGTTGTCCGACACCAGCTTCATCACCTCGCTGAGCCCCGGCCTGAGGCGCTGCTGGTCCTGAACGACAGGTTTGGCGACACCCATGAGACCGAGCAGCCGGTCGACGAACCAGCCCACCGAATGAGTTTCGCCAGTCCCAAGGTTTATCGTCATACCCTCGATTCCCGGCGCGACCGCCGCTGCCATGAACCCCGCCACCGTGTCGCCGACAAAGGTCATATCGCGCTCTGGATCGAGTGAGCCGAGATGGACCGCGTCTCGGGTCAACGCCTGCGAGATGATCGTGGGAATTAAGGCGCGCGCGCTTTGCCGCGGGCCGAAGGTGTTGAACGGCCGCAATGTCATCACCGGCGTGCCGAACGATCGGTAATAACTTTCCGCCAGCTTATCGGCACCGATTTTTGAAGCCGAGTACGGCGACTGTCCCTGCAATGGATGTCGCTCGCTGATCGGGACGCAGAGCGCCGTGCCATAGACCTCCGAGGTGCTGGTGTGCACGACCCGCGACACATCGTGGCGCCGCGCGGCCTCCAGGACGTTCAGCGTTCCCTCGACATTGGTCCTGACATAGCTCCGCGGCGCCTCATAGGAGTACGGTATGGCTATCAGCGCGGCGAGATGCAGGACGATGTCCTGACCCTTCACCGTCTGAAAGACGAAGTCGCTGTCCTCGATATTGCCTGCGACGACCCTCACACTATCGAGAACCTTTGGCGACACATACGACAGATTACCGATCAGGGAGCCTGAGTTGTATCGCACCATCGCGGTCACCGTGGCGCCCGCAGAGGCAAGCGCCTCGACCAGATGGCTGCCGATGAAACCACCAGCCCCGGTCACGACAATTTTCTTACCAGCAAACATTGGCTATCCTTATAGCGAAGTGTTGTTCGTTATGAACGCGTGATAGTGCAACCAGGGCAGTTCTCGCAATAGAATACTGAATGCCAGCACAAATGTCGCCGATGCGGCGATCAAGCTGCCGTAACCGTAGTACACTTGGCCCCACTGCAGGATGAGCAGCGTCAGTGCCGTATTCAGAATCGCATAGGTCGAGACGATCAGGAGGGCCTGGCGGCGAAGATCGAAGTACAGCAGGAAGACGAAACAGAACATCGAACTGGTGTGAAAAGCCATCGCCCACAACGAGATCCGCAGGATGCTCATATAGGCCGGCCGCAGACCGAACTCGGTCATGAACACGAACGAGAGCAGGATCGTCATCGTCGCCACGATCGCCAGGGCAACGAACAGCGTCGCGACGCTGGAGATGACGCAGGTGCGCAAGCTCTGCATCACCTCGGACAGCTCGCGCAGGCTCGCCTGTTGATCGAGGCGACCATAGAACCGGCCAAACAGGTCCGACATTTGCGTCTCGACATGTACGAATGCAACCGCGATCACTGGTATTGACGTCAGCTGCGCCCAGAACATCGCCGTGTCGTAGCTGGGCATCGTCCGCAACACGCCTGCAACCGACAATCCACCCGATTCAGCGCCGTACCACATGATGACCTTGTCGGCCCAGATCCCGACCGCGTACGCAAACCCGGCCAGCGGCAGTTCCCACTTCTCCGGTGGGAACCGAAACAGCGTCCATTGCACCTCGACTCTTGTGCTAAAGGTGCGTACCAAGGTGCCGACCAGGATGACGTCCGTAATCGCGAAACTTGCATTGAAGGCCCCGAGCAAAGTGCCAGCGGATGGCTCGGACAGCATCCGACCCAGCACAATCATCAAGAGCGCATTGATGCCGAATGCCACAAGCAACGACAGGTGCGCCCTGATCACCCCCAGGAACGGGATGAGCAACCAGGAAAGCCCGATCAGCACGGCATTCTGGATTGCGGCAAAACGGACCGATGCATCCATCTCCGCAGCAAACAGGTAGAACGGCACGGCGGTCGCGCACACCACCAGGAGAAACACGCCGAGGGCTGCTGCAAAGACGAAGTAGGCACCCCGCGTCACGCCGGCATACAGCTGGTCCGACACACAGCGTCCGGAGAAGAAGGCCAACGGACTGGTGACGACCAATGCGAATAGCGAATTGTAGATGACCACCGACCTGAACAAGGTCAGGTCATCGCAAGCAGTCGTGCAGCCGGTCGAGCTTAGACCTGCGATGCCCAGTATCGTGAAGATCCACGGCCCCGCGACCAGTAGCGCCGCATAGAAATACGCCGCCGCTATGCTGGTCAGCGCCTTCTGCTGCGTCATTCGCTCGATAGCGATGTTGATGCCGGCCATCGCGAAGTGCCTTACCGTTCCAGCGCATAGCGCGCCGGGAAGAGCCGATCTTTGCTTACTGGCCACACCTTGCCGAGTAGCGATCGTCTGCCGGCCGTGCCGAGGGCGCGGATTGGCTTTGTCTCGACACGAGCGGATGGTTCCAAGCTGCTGTAAAGCTCCTCGTACAGGTGACGAATTCGCTCCTTGTGGTAGAGGTTCGGAATCCGTCGCAGCATGATCTGACCCATACTGGCGCGAAGCTCGTCATCCA
Source organism: Acetobacteraceae bacterium (assembly GCA_035701785.1). Taxonomy (GTDB): domain Bacteria; phylum Pseudomonadota; class Alphaproteobacteria; order Acetobacterales; family Acetobacteraceae; genus JAMXLO01. Next base: position 21,570 of record DASSRN010000626.1, read on the forward strand.
GGAGTATGGTCGCGAGTGCTTCGGCAGTCGCCTTGGGATTGCAGGCCTCCACCACAAAGCCGCCCCGGCCCACCACAGGATCATCGGCAAAGCCTTCAATGATCTCCCGGCACGATCCAACATCGGTGGTCACGGCTGGCAGTCCGGTGGCCGCGGCCTCCAGCAGCGCGATCGGCTGCGCCTCACTGATACTCGTCAATGCTATCACATCTGCCCGCGCAAGATACTCCTTGACGTCCGGCACACGCCCCAGAAACTGCACGGTCGCCTCCAGCCCAAGCTGGGCCACCAGGGACCGACAGCCCGCCGCATAGGCCGGGTCTTCCTCCTCCGGCCCGATCAGTATCGCGACCACATCCGGGACCAGCTCTCTCAGCAGCGACGTCGCCATGATGAACGTCCGCGTGTCCTTGATCGGCACGATCCGGCCGATCATGAGAACGGTGGGAGGATGCGGTTCGGTACAGCGCTTGACACCCGCGTACAGATCCACGTCGATCCCATTCGGAATGATGCGCAGCTTGTGCTCCGGAGCGCCGTCGACCAGCTGATAGTTCTGGTTGGCGCGATACTGCGTGGTGATGACATCGGCAAGCGCATAAGAAACACGTGAGAAACCGGTGAAGGCAGAGAGCCAAACGTCGCGCAGCTGCCGGGGCTTTTCACCGACCGCGAAGCCGTTGGCGCCAGAATCGAAGATCCAACTTGCCACACCGAGCTCGATCCGCCTTTCGTTGGTGTAGATGCCATGTTCGGTGACGACATAAGGGCGCCCGGTGACATGCCTGGCATAGGCGCCGACGAGACCTGCATAGCCTGTCGAGACAGCATGGAACACCCGCGCCTTCGGCAGCGGAGCGGTTATGATCGACAGGATGCTGCGCGCGAGAAATCGCCAGGTCCAGAAGAAGTCGACCAGCGGGCCGTCTACCAGCAGGTCCTGGTAGACCTGCTCCATCGCCGTCCATGCCGGCTTGGAATCCAGCAACGCAGCCTGCGCCAGTCCGGTGCCGCGCGTGAGATCGATCAGCTTCGTGAAGCATGAGTCAGGGTTCCCGCTCAGGATCTCCTGCAACAGCCGCACGCCTTGCTCGATGTGCTGCCTGTCCTTGTATGCCGGCCTGTCTCCGGCGGGACTGACGTCGAGGACAATGTCGAGAATGCCGACCACGTTCGCCGGGATATCGAACTTCCGGACCTTCGGCTGCGAAGAAATGGTAATGGCGATAATATGGAACGTCACGTGAGGCGAAGCGCGCATCAGCGCATCCATCCACGACGCCACACCGCCCAGCACATAGGGATAGCCACCTTCGACGATCAGGCAGATATCTGCCTCGACAGCATCATGAGTATGGGCGAGGAATTCAGGCATAAGCAGCCGCTGGTGTCGACGAAGCAGCTCGCTCCATGGCGTCCGCACGCGCCAGGTGTGTGCGTGCAGCACTCAGTTCTCTTTCCGTGCGCTCAGCTGACAGCAGGCCGCTCCCGACGTAATCCAACTGCGCCTGGCCAAGCCTTCGCCAATTGGCCGGCGCATCCGGCTCGCGATTGGCCTGTTCCAGATACTCGCCGATGCACCTTGTGTGCTGGTTGTGCTGCTGCGCGAGAACCGTCGCGGAGAGAACGCGCACCGACGCGTCCCTGTCCCCCAGGCCCAGCTTCAGCGCTGGGACCAGCGGTGGTACGAACCGACTGGAGATCAGGCTCAGCGCATCAAGCTTTTCGATCGGCGTTCCATCGATGAACACGTCCAGCAGCGGACGGATCGACGATGCACTGCCCAGGCGCAGGCGGCTGTCGCGCAATGAGCCGTGCAACAGTTCCAGGTGCGAAAGCTTGGCCGTCCCTTTGATGTCGTCCTTCGCTCGATCGCCGCTGGCTTCATTCTGAGCCACCAGGAGCCCCACCCCGATCAAGCTTCCGAACGGACCGGCGACCGCGGTACAGGCCACCAGCATCCACACCGAGGACCACCACCGTCCCAGCACCAGCGCAAGGGCACACAGACCCAGATGCAGACCAAGATAAGCCGGGAGCGAAAGATAATCAGAGGCGAACGACACGAACAGCACAGACTCCGGACACAGCACGACAGCGACCAGCAACGCCTGTTGTGCGCGCGTGCGGCGCGCTGGGTTGCTTTGCATCACCACGGTCGAACTAGACGCTATCAAGGTGCCTCGCCTCGGAGTGTGGCTCCGGGCAGACTGACAGTAACGCAGCCAGAATATTGCAGATATCGTGGAGCCGATGGGCTGCGATCGCCGGATCCTGCGACGGCAGCAGCCGCGTACAGACCACCATTCCAAGTGCATTGTCGGCAGACGATGACCTGATCACACCCCACACATGTCCGCCGATGACACACTCGTCACCGGACAGGATCCCGTGGATCTGATCATGTTCGAGGTCGGGGAACGCGGCGCCTGCCACAGGCGACCCGTCCTCCATGGCGATGCAGGCTACGTATCCTTCGGCACGCCGAAGGTAGACCGCGAAGCTGGTCGCGCCGACACCACGATGGATGACGTCGGCGACACTGCCCATCAAGGCCCGGCTATCCGCCAGATCGAGGCTGGCCAAGCCACGCAGCAGACCAGCAAGCGTGCAGTGGTCGGTTGCGATCCGCTGCTCC
>DASSRN010000627.1:0-3417 GCA_035701785.1 Acetobacteraceae bacterium
CCAAGGAGCTCATCGAATACCTGTCGCAACGCGAGCAGGTCGAGGTGCTGGCAGCACCGGTCGCCGGCTACGATATCCCGCCGTTCACCTCGATGTACGACCTGAGCATCTGGAGCGACGTCGAGCCGCCCAAGGGCACGATCTACAATTATCCGGTCCGGCCCTGGCACGACGCCGAGTACTACATAACCGGATCGTCGGCTCCGCCGGACATCGCCGTTCAGATGTGGAACCGCGGCATCCTCCCCGGCATGGTCACCAAGCTGATGGCCGGCCAGACGATCAAGCAGTCGATTGCCTGGGCGAAGGAGGAGCTGGAAGGCTTCATCCGCTGAGCGTCAGCAACCGGCGCACACTGGCCAAGCCTCGCTGATCGCTGTTATCGGGCTCCTCCTACGCGAGGAGCCCGCATGACTCTTGCCGCCGTTCTGCGCCACCTGACCTTTGCCTGCGGGCTGGCGCTGCTGTCGGCTGCCGTCGTGCGCGCGATGATCGCGGCGCGGGTGATGGACCGGCCCGATCCGCGCAAGGTGCATACCCAGGCGACGCCGAAAGGCGGCGGCGTCGGCGTGGTGGTCGCGTTCCTGGTCGGCATCGCCGTGCTGTACCGCTTCGCCTCCTTCGCCCGCCTGGCCGACCCCTATTTCGTGGGCGTTATCGAGGCGTCGGTGGCGATCGCCGTCGTTGCCTTCCTGGACGACATGTTCGACTGGAAGTTCACGGTAAAGCTCGCCGCGCAGATCATGGCGGCGGTCGTCGCGGTCGCCAGCGGCATCTACATAGCCGACTACCGCGTGCCCTATGTCGGCCCGCTGTTCATCGGTTGGCTGGCACCGCCGGTGACCATCGTGTGGGTGTTGTTCGCGACCAACGCGATGAACTTCATCGACGGGCTGAACGGCCTTGCCGGTGGCGTGGCGCTGATCGCCGCAGGCTTCCTTACGTTCATCGCCGCGACGCACGAGGGCTGGTTCGCCTATTTCGCCGCGCTGCTGCTGGTCGCCGGCCTGGCCGGCTTCCTGCCGTTCAACTTCCCCCGCGCGCGCATTTTCATGGGCGATGTCGGCAGCCAGTTCTGCGGCTTCATCCTGGCGATCCTTGCGGTGGTCGCCGGCCGCTTCGACAACGTCGAATTATCGTTTCTGATCGTGCCAATGCTGCTGTCAGGCGTGCTGTTCGACGTTGGCTACACCCTGATCCGGCGCGCTGTCGCCGGCGAGCGGCTGACCGAACCGCATCGCGGTCACCTGTATCAGGTCGCGCAACGATCCGGCATGACAGCGACCACAGTCGCGCTGGTGCACTGGAGTTTTGCCGCGTTCGGCGGCTTGTGTGCGCTGGTGTTCCTCGCAGTGCCTTCGGCGCTCAAGCCTTATATCCCGCTGCTGACACTGTTGTTGCAGCTGGTATGGCTGTTGTACGTGGCGCGTCGCGCGCGGCAGGCCGGCATCACCCGCTGGGGCTGACGGTCTCGCTGATCAGGCGTGAACGGGGCGTCGTGCCGACGTTTCGCTGCCCGTGCTCTGCGGGGTCTTCCTGACGATGGTCGCCGCCTCGCCCATGATGGAGCGAAGGTCGCGCAGGAAAGCCGCGCCCTTGAGCGTCCGCTGCACCAGGATGCTGCGACGATCCAACGGGTCCACCTTGCGCCGCGCCAGGTCGAGTTCGCCCAGTCGGTCCAGCGCCCGGGTGATCGCCGGCTTCGAAACATTGAGTTCGGCCGCAAGGCCACGAACGGTATGCCCGCCGTCCCGCAGATAGCAGGTCAGGAACACCCCCAGTTGCCGTGCTGACAGATCGGCGCCGTCGCGGCGGACCAGCGCTACGACCGTCTCTCGCAGGATGCCAACCATCTGGTCGGCGGAAGGACTCACAGCCATGTTTGTTCCTTTCAAGGATCCCCGAAACCTCCCGGTCTTTTCGTTTCGGCTTTTCCCAGCCGGGCCAAGGTCGAGTTTCCAGGCTAGCGACATTCCATTGCGAAAGCGAAGTCTTTTTGTATCGCTCGCGTAGACGTTACCTTTGCTGTTCAATCCGCTTGCGTACATTCCGTGCGCGCGAGCAGGCTGGCAAACAGTGCCCGCATACCATATGCCTCACCGCCTTCCGGGCGACCCGGCGCGGTCTGGTCGTTCCAGGCATAAAGATCAAGATGCATCCAGTTCGTCCCTGCTGAAACGAAACGCTGGAGGAACAGCGCAGCGGTGATCGAGCCGGCGTGCGGCTTCGAGGAAACATTGTTGAAATCCGCGATCGTGCTGTCGAGCCAACGGTCGTACGGCTGCCACAACGGCAGGCGCCACAGCGGATCGTGCTGTTGCTTGCCGTGGTGCAACACGGTGTCCGCCCACTGGTCGGCGTTGCAGAACATCGCCGGCAGGTCGGGCCCCAGCGCGACCCGTGCGGCTCCGGTCAATGTCGCGCAGTCGACCAGCAGTTCCGGCGATTCGTCACACGCATCCGTGAGCAGGTCGCACAACACGAGCCGTCCCTCGGCGTCGGTGTTGCCGACCTCCACAGTGACGCCTTTGCGCGTGCGGATGACGTCGAGCGGCCGCATCGCCGTGCCCGACACCGAGTTCTCCACGCAGCCGACGCGCACCGCGAGGCGGACCGGCAGATCGGCCTCCATGATCATGCGCGCCAGGCCGAGTACGGTGGCAGCGCCGCCCATGTCCTTCTTCATACGCAGCATACCGCTCGACGGCTTCAGGTCGTAGCCGCCGGTATCGAAGCAGACGCCCTTGCCGCACAGCGAAATCAATGGCGCCGAGGCGTGCGCCTTGCTGCCGGACCAGCGAAGGATCGCCACATGGGGCGGCCGCGCCGAACCACGTCCGACGGTGGTGACCGTCGGATACTGCTGCTCCAGCGCATCGCCCTGGATCATTGCAGTCTCCGCGCCGTATCGCTTGCCGAGCGAAATGGCGAACTCGGCCAATTCGGCCGGTCCGAGCAGGTTGGCCGGCGTATTGACCAGATCGCGCACCATCCAGGTGGAAGCGGCGGCGGATCGGGCGCGCGGCTGCGGCCCTGGCGACACCAGCCGTGCCGATGCACGCTTCTGTTCCTTCAGCGCGCCATACCGATAGCCGCCGAGACAGAAGCCAAGGGTGGCGAATGCAGGATCGTAGCTGCCGGTTTCCAACCGCCAGGGCGTGCCCGCCGGCAGACGAAATGCCAGGTTGCCGAATGCGAACGGCGAGTTATCGTCGCCGAGACCGAGTACGGAACCTGCCACCCCGTCATCGCCAGGCAGGAACAGCAACTCCTGCGATGCGGCTGTGAAATCCAGCTGGCGCAGGAACCGGGACTGCGCCGGCGGTAGACCGTCGAGGAATCCCGCCAGTTCTGCAGGACGCACCGCGTGCACCGCTCGCGCCGCTTCGTCCCCATCGATCAGGCAATCCAGCCGCT
>DASSRN010000628.1:0-4089 GCA_035701785.1 Acetobacteraceae bacterium
AAGCGGACCAGCGCGCCATTGACGCTCATGATCCCGGCGCCACCGAAGCCTTGCAGCACGCGGCCGATCACCAGCACCGGCAGCGACGGCGCCACCGCGCAGATGAACGACGCGGCCGTGTAGAGGGCGAGCCCCCAGACATAGACGCGCCGATGGCCGTAGATGTCGCCGATCGAGGCGAACGGCAGCAGCGTCACCGTCACCGCAAGCTGGTAGGCGTTCACCACCCAGATCGAGGCCGCCGGCGTCGTGTCCAGGTCGCGCGCGATGGTCGGCAGCGCAATGTTGGCGATCGAGGTGACCAGCACCGACATTGCGATGGCGATCGCGACCGCGAGCATGGCGCGCCAGCGCTCTTCCGGCGGCAGGCCGTCGGCTATCTCGGGGTCGTGCAGGCGGGTCAGGCGCATCGCGGCGTGTGTGCTTGACCCTTCGCAGGTTCGTCAACAAGGTGCCGGCCATGGAGTTTCCACACTGCAACGGCGTGGTCCTGCCTGAGTGGATCGATGCCAACGGGCACATGAACCTGGCCTACTATGTCGTGCTGTTCGACCAGGCGACCGTACCTGATGTACGACGAACTGGGCGTGGGCCAGGCGTATCGCGATGCCACCGGCAATTCCACCTTCACCGCAGAGTCGCACACGCTGTACGAACGCGAGCTTCTGGTCGGCGAGCGGGTGCGCGTGGTGCCACACCTCCTGGGCGCGGATGCCAAGCGGATGCACTACTTCCACGAGATGTTCCACGCCGAGGGCGGGCATCGTGTTGCCGCGCAGGAACTGATTGCGCTGCATATCGATCTGTCGGTGCGCCGCGTGGCGCCGTTTCCCGACGATCTCGCTGAGAGGCTGCGGCAGGCGGTGCAGGCGCGCGGCGACCGGCCGTTGCCAAAGGGTGTCGGACGACGGATCGCATTGCCAGGCTGAGCGATGAGCACAACCACCGCGACTACCATCATGCGCTCGGAGGCCGTGCGCGGCCGTGCCTATGCGCGGCACTATTGGGCATTCGCCGTGCCGGCTGCCGCCGTCGTGCTGCTGGTGATCCTGTTCCCGTGGATCTTCACCATCTTCATGTCGCTGCACGACTGGAAGGTGACCGGCGCCACGCCGTTCGTCGGCCTCGCCAACTACGCCAAGATGCTGCAGGACGAGAGGTTCCTGTGGGCGATCGTGCGCACGATCTGGTTCACCGCCGGAACGGTGATCGCGCCGCTGCTGCTGGGCGTGTGGGCAGCCGTCGTGTTCGCCTCGCAGTTCCGCCTGCGCGGGCTGGCGCGCACGCTGTTCGTGCTGCCGATGATGGCGACGCCGGTGGCGATCGCGCTGGTGTGGACCATGATGTTTCACCCGCAGCTTGGCGTGCTGAACTATGTGCTGACGTCGCTGGGCCTGCCGCCGTCTTCCTGGGTGTACGACAGCAGCACGGTGATCCCGACGCTGGTGATGGTGGAGACCTGGCAGTGGACGCCGCTGGTGATGCTGATCGTGCTGGGCGGCATCGCCAGCCTGCCGCAGGACCCGTATGAGGCGGCGATTCTGGACGGCGCCAGTGCCTGGCAGATGTTCCGCCACATCACCCTGCCGCTGGTGTGGCCGTTCATCATGGTGGCGACGGTGATCCGACTGATCGATGCGCTGAAGACGTTCGACACGATCTACGTCATCACGCTGGGCGGTCCCGGTACCTCGAGCGAGACGCTGAACATCCTGCTGTACCAGACCGCGTTCGCGTATTACGACCTGGGCTACGGGTCGGCGATCGTCGTGGTGTTCTTCGTGCTGATCCTGCTGATCAGCCTGCTGCTGCTGCGCATCCGCCAGCGGGAGGCGTGGCGATGACCCGCCATCGGCTGCGGCGCGGGCTGGGTCGTGCGGGACTTTATTTCTCGGTGATCCTGCTGGTGTCGCCGGCGTTGCTGTTCTTCCTGTGGATGCTGTCGCTGTCGCTGAAGAACGAACTCGACAACACGGCCTATCCGCCGGTGTTCATCCCGCATCCGCCGACGCTCGCCAACTTCGTTGATGTGTTCGAGAAGAACGATTTTCTCACCTATACGATCAACTCGGTCATCGTGTCGTTCTCCGCCACCGGGCTCGCACTGCTGCTGGGCGTACCGGCGGGCTATGGCATCGCGAAGGCGAAGGCGACGCGGGCGGCGGCACTGATCCTGATCGCGCGCGTCACGCCCGGGCTGTCCTATCTGATCCCGCTGTTCCTGCTGTTCCAGTGGCTGGGCATGATCGGCACGCTGACGCCGCTGGTGATCACCCATCTGGTGATCACGGTGCCGATCGTCGTCTGGATCATGATCGGCTTCTTCGAGGGCCTGCCGGGCGAGCTCGAGGAGGCGGCGCTGGTCGATGGCGCGACGATCTGGCAGGCCTTCCTGCATGTCGCGATGCCGCTGGCGCGGCCCGGCATCATGGTGGCGATGATCCTGTCGTTCATCTTCTCGTGGAACAACTTCATCTTCGGCGTGGTGCTGGCGGGGCGCACCACGCGGACGCTGCCGGTCGCGGTCTACAACGTGCTGACCTTCGAGCAGATCAGCTGGGGCCCGCTCGCCGCCGCCGCCCTCGTGGTGACCGCCCCGGTGCTGCTGCTGACGCTCGCGATGCAGAAGGAGATCGTCGCCGGCCTGACCGCGGGTGGCGTGAAGGGCGGCTGAGGTCCTATAAGCCGCCAGCCTGACTTGGAGGAAACCCCCATGATCCGCCGTCGCCATCTGCTGGCCGCTGCCGCATCCAGCCTGGCAGCCCCTGCCATCGTCGAGCGCGCCAACGCGCAGTCGGCCTTCGACTGGAAGCAGTTCAAGGGCCAGTCGATCGAGGTGAACTATCAGCTTTCGCCACGCGGCGACGTCGCAAAGGCGCATCTGAAGGAGTTCGAGGAGCTGACCGGCATCAAGGTCGGCTTCGAGCAGATCCCCGAACAGCAGCAGCGGCCCAAGGTGGCGATGGAGATGGCCACCGGCCATCCCAGCTTCGACGTGGTGAATGTCGGCATGCACGTGCAGAAGCGGCTGATCGAGCGCGCCAACTGGATGGCGGACCTGCGTCCGTTCGTCGCCGATGCGTCGCTGACCGCGCCTGAATTCAACCAGCCGGACTTCAGCAAGCCTTCCATGGAGGTGGCGACCGGGCCGGACGGCAAGCTGAACGTGCTGCCGCTGAACCAGGACCTGTTCATCCTGTACTGGAACAAGGAGCTGTTCGCGCAGAAGGGACTGAACGCGGCGCCGAAGACGCTGGACGAGGTCATGACGATGGCGCACCAACTCACTGACGCGCCGAAGGGGATCTACGGCTTTGTCGGGCGTGGATTGAAGAACGCCAACATGACGTTCTGGGACGACATCCTGCTGAAGTGGGACCAGGAGACCGTCACGGCGGACGGCAAGAAGCTGCTGACCGATACGCCCGAGGCGATCGAGGCCGCCACCTGGTATCAGAAGATCATGCGCGAGTGTGCTCCGCCTGGGGTGATTGGTTTCAACTGGAACGAGTGCCAGACCACGTTCATGCAGGGCAGGGCGGCGATGTGGTGGGACGGCATCGGCTTCTCGGCGCCGATGATCGATCCGAACAAGTCGAAGGTGGTGGGCAAGATCGGGTTTGCGCCGGATCCCGCGGGCAAGGTGCGCAACTGCGCGACCTTCATCGACGGCATCGGCATTCCGGCGACGGCGAAGAACAAGAAGCCGGCTTGGCTGTTCGTGCAGTGGGTCACGGGGAAGAAGATGCTGACCGAGGTGCTGCGCACCGGGTCCGGCACGCCGGCACGCCTGTCGTGCTACGACGATGCCGACGTGCTGAAGGGCAGCGCGTTCCCGCCGGAGTGGTTCGAGACGACGCAGACCAGCCTGAAGATGGCGCGGTCGGGGCTGCCGGTGATCGTGCCGGTTACCGAGTTCCGCGACACGTTGGGGACGGCGGTCACCAATATTGTCGCCGGCAACGATCCGGCGGCGGAGCTGAAGAAGGCGACGGCGGCGTTCCAGCCCGTGCTGGATAAGTCGAACGAGGCGTAGAGCGGTTCAGGACCAGAACTCCCCCTCCCCTTGCGGGAGGGGGTTGGGGGGAG
>DASSRN010000629.1:0-8280 GCA_035701785.1 Acetobacteraceae bacterium
GGCGACGATGGTGCCGTCCTTCCTGGCGCCGATCTTCACCTCCATGGTGGCGCCGGAGGTCGGGCCGGAGGCGCGGAACACCTCCTCGCGGGTCATCTGCATCTTCACCGGGCGGCCGCACTTCTTCGACAGCGCGAGCGCCACGGGCTCCAGGTAGACCAGCGTCTTGCCGCCGAACCCGCCGCCGATCTCGGCCGGGGTGGCGCGGATGTTGGCGATCTCGATGCCGAGCAGCTTGGCCACGTAGGAGCGCACCATGAAGTGGCCCTGGCTGGAGCTGTAGACGGTGCACTGGCCGTCGCCGCCGTAGGAGCACAGGCAGGCGTGCGGCTCGATATAGGCCTGGTGGACCGGCTCGGTGCTGTAGTGGCCCTCGACGATCACCTCGGCCTGCTTGAAGCCGGCCTCGACGTTGCCCTTGTGGAAGTAGACCCGCTTGGCGACGTTCGACGGCTTCGTGGGCTTCGGCTCGACGTTGGCGGTGAACAGGTCGTCGTGCAGCACCGGCGCGCCGTCGGCCATCGCGGCGTCGACGTCGATGACGTAGGGCAGCACCTCATACCTCACGTCGATCAGCTCGAGCGCCGCGTCGCAGATCGCCTGCGAGCTGGCGGCCACCGCGGCGACGGCGTGGCCCTCATACAGCGCCTTGTCGCGCGCCATGCAGTTGCGCGACAGGTCGCGGAAGTTCATCGGGCCTTCGCCGACGAACGCCTCTTCCGAGGGAATGTCCGGGAAGTCGGCGGCGGTCACCACCGCGCGCACGCCCGGCAGCGCCAGCGCCTTGCTGGCGTCGATCGACACGATGCGGGCGTGGGCGTGCGGCGAGCGCTTCACCTTGCCCCACAGCATGCCGGGCATCACCATGTCCGCGCCGAACATGGCGCGGCCGGTCACCTTGTCCACGCCGTCGGGGCGGATCGGACGGGTGCCGACGACTCTCAGATCGGTGCCTACGTAGTTCATCGCACAGCTTCTCCTCGCATTTCGGCGGCGGCGTCCATCACGGCGCGGATGATCTTGTCATAGCCGGTGCAGCGGCACAGGTTGCCGGCGAGCCAATAGCGCGCCTCGGTCTCGGTCGGGTTGGGGTTCTCGTCCAGCAGCGCCTTGGCGGCCACGATGAACCCCGGCGTGCAGAAGCCGCACTGCAGCGCCGCATGCTCCAGGAACTTCTGCTGAACCGGGTGCAGGCGATCGCCCTGCGCGATGCCCTCGATGGTGGTGACAGACTTGCCCTCGGCCTCGACGCCCAGCATCAGGCAGGAGCAGACGATCTTGCCGTCCACGATGATGGTGCACGCGCCGCAGTCGCCCGATGCGCAGCCTTCCTTGCTGCCGGTCAGGCCCAGCACGTCGCGCAGCGTGTCCAGCATGGTCTGCTGCGTCTCGCACAGGAACTCGACCGGCTCTCCGTTGATCGTGGTGGTGACGTGATGCTTGCTCATATCAGTGGGTCTTCCCTTGTGCCTTGCCCATGGCGCGATCGAATGCGATGGCGGCCACCCGGCGTGCCAGCACGCCAGCCACCTTGGTGCGGTATTCGATCGTTCCACGCTTGTCGTTGATCGGCTTGCACGCCGCGCGCGCCGCCGCATCCAGTTTCTTCAGCGTCTCCTCATCCAGCGAATGGCCGACCAGCGCATCGGCCGCGTCCTTCACCAGCAGCACCGTCGGCGCGACGGCGCCCACGGCGACCCGCGCCGCGGTGCAGACACCCTTCTCGTCGAGCGTCACGTTGATCCCGCACCCCACGACCGCAATGTCCATCTCCGTGCGGGGAATGAACCGCAGATAGGCGTCAGCCGACCGCGGCGTGCGCGGCGGGAATTTGAACTCCAGGATAAACTCGTCCTTGGCCAGTGTGGTTCGGCCGGGGCTGGCAGGAATCTGCTCGACCGGCACCTCGCGCCGCCCTTTGCTGCCCACCACCACGGCGATGGCGCCGGCGGCGAAGATGGCCGGCACGCTGTCCGCCGCCGGCGAGGCATTGCACAGGTTGCCGGCCAGCGAGCAGCGACCCTGGATCTGCTGCGATCCGATCAGGTCCAGCGCCTCGACCACACCCGGCCACGCCCTGTTCATGCCGGCATGCGCCTCGACCTCGGCACCCGGCGTCGCGGCGCCAACCACGAAGGCGCCGCCTTCCTCGCGTATGCCGATGATGCCTGGGATCTTCTTTGTATCGACAATCAGTTCCGGCCGCAGCCGGCCCGAGCGCATCTGGACCAGCAGGTCGGTGCCTCCGGACAGAACCTTCGCCAGCCCGGCAGACCCGGCCAGAAGTTTGACGGCCTCGTCGACCGACGACGGTGCGGCGTAATTGAGCGTTGGCATTCCTGCTCCCGATTTCTGAGCGCGTGGGATGCCCGGCGCCAAGCGGCCCGGGCGCGAAGGTCCCAAGGTTAGGCGATCAGGCTGGACCGGTCGAGGGGTGCAGGCCGAAACGACCTCAGGCGCCGATCGAACCCGCCTCGGCCAGGGCCGCACGGACCTTGTCGGCCAGTTCATCCGGCTGGAATGGCTTGCCGATCACCTGGCTTTCGCTGACCTCACCCAGCGCGCTGTGATCGGCGTAGCCGGTGATGAAGACGGCCGGCAGGAACGGGCGCAGGCTGCGGACCCGGCGGACGACATCCGCCCCGCTCATGCCAGGCATGGCGAAATCGACCAGCAGCAGATCAATATCCGGCACGCGCTGCAGCAGGTCGAGCGCCGCGCCGCCGCTGCCCGCCTCGTGCACCTGATACCCAAGATCCCGCAGCAGGGTCGCGGTGACCTCGCGCACGCCGTTGTCGTCGTCGATCAGCAGGATGCTGGCGCCGTTGCTGCCGTCGGCCTGCGCCGCCCGGGTCAGCTGCGCCGCCGTCGTCGGACGCCGGTTGGTCCGTGGCAGATAGATTTTAACGGCCGTCCCGCCGCCCAGCCGCGATTCGATACTGACGCCGCCGCCTGACTGCTGGGCAAATCCCAGCACCTGGCTGAGACCGAGACCCGATCCCTTGCCCACGTCCTTGGTGGTGAAGAACGGCTCGAAGACCTTCAGCCGCACCTCCTCGGACATGCCGGAACCGTTATCGGTCACCCGCACCACGACATATTCGCCTGCCGTCGGCTCCTCGGGCGCCGAGGGCGGCCCCAGCACCACGTTCCCGGTCTCAACCGCGAGCGTGCCGCCCACCTCCATTGCGTCGCGCGCGTTGATCGCCAGGTTCAGCACCGCCAGCTCGAGCTGGGTCGGGTCGACCATCGCCGACCAGAGGTCCGGCGTCAGCTTTGTGCTGATGCTGACGCTGCCGCCCATCGTGCTCTGCAGCAGTTCATGCATGCCATCGACCACTTCGTTCAGGTCGAGCGCCTTCGGCTCCAGCCGCTGACGGCGCGAGAAGGCGAGCAGTTGGTCGGTGAGCTTGGCGCCCCTCTCGGCCGCCGACCGCATATAGCCCAGCCGCCGGGCCAGCTTCGGATCGACATCAGCGGCGGCAAACTGCCGCTCGAGGAACATGATATTCCCCAGCACCACGGTCAGCAGATTGTTGAAGTCGTGCGCCACGCCCGAGGTAAGCTGCCCGACCGCCTCCAGCCGCTGCATCCGGCGCAGCGTGGTCTCGACCTTCTCCCGTTCCTCCATCTGCGCCAGCAACTGGCGGTTCGCTGCAGCCAACTCGGCCGTGCGCTCGTGCACGCGCGACTCCAGCTCCTCGTTCAGCCGCCGGCATTCGTACTGGCGCTGGCGCCCGCGCAGTCCGGTCTGCACCACGCTGACCAGCGTCGTCGGGTGGAACGGCCGCTCCAGGAACGTCACGTTGCCCAGTATCTGCATGAAGCGCGCTGCCGCGGGATTGCGCTCCAGGCCACCGCCATGCCCGGTCAGCAATACAAATGGAAAGTCGGACCAGGGTGGCTGCGCGCCGACCCAGCCGATCAGGGTCCGGCTGTCTCCGCCACCGACCGCCTCTTCGGTGACGATCGCAATGCCGCCGCCGTGGCGGATCTCTTCCGCAAGCTCGATAAGGTCCCCACACACGTGGCACTCGAACTGCGCCTCACGCAGTATGCCGGCCGCGATAGTTGCATCACGACCACGCGGCGCAAGGATCAGGGTCCGCTCCGAATCAGCTGGCCGCGGCGTCAACTTCCGGAACTCATCAGTGGCGACGACGGGCCCACATATGTGGGGACCCCGCGCAGCACGCCCTGAAAGGCGTCCAGCGGCTCGCCAAGCGTCAGTCCCTGCTGATCGATGCGGAACTCGCGGATAGTGTCCTCGTGGCCGCCGGCGCGCTTCTTCACGATGGAGATCGCACGGCGTACTCGTCCGAGAGCCTCGAAGAAGCGCATAAGGACAACGGTGTCGGCAAGATAGGTGACGTCGATGGTCTGCCGCGTTTCGCCGATCATGCCGTGCTGCGCCACGGTCAGGAAGGTCGCCGCGCCGCGCCGGTTCAGGTACTGCAGCAGCTCGTGCAGATGCAGGATGAGATACTGCTCTTCCGGCATCGATGCCTGATAACCGTTCAGGCTGTCGATGCCGACCGTCAGGATCCGCTCGCGATCGACGCATTGCCGCACGCGGTGAGTGAACTCGCCAGGCGACAACTCGGCTGCATCCATCTGCTCGATGAACAGCTTGCCGGCGTCGCGCATACCCTCGATGTCGATGCCAAGGCCACGCGCCCGCTCGAACAGCAGACCCAGTTCTTCGTCGAACACGAACAGCGCTGCGCGCTCGCCTCGCGCGACTGCGGCCGACATATAGTGCAGGACCAGCAGCGACTTGCCGCTGCCCGCCGGCCCGAGCACCAGCGTACTCGAACCGCCGGCGATACCGCCCCCCAGCAGCGCATCGAGGCCGGCGATGCCGCTGGTGACCAGACGGCCTGCCATGCGGCTGCGATGTTCGGCGGCGACCAGGCGCGGGAAGACCTGCACGCCACCATGCGCGATAGTGAAGTCGTGGTAGCCGCCTCGGAAACTCTGGCCGCGGCATTTCACGATCCACACCCGACGTCGCTCCGCGCCATACAGCGGCGCAAGCTGATCGAGGTGGATGACGCTGTGCGCAATGCTGTGCACCGCCCGATCGACATTGTCGGTCGTCAAGTCGTCGAGCAGGACCACGGTCGAATTGTAGCGTGCGAAATAGTGCTTCAACGCCAGGATCTGCCGGCGATAGCGCAGCGAACTCTGTGCCAGCAGACGGATCTCGGACAGGCTGTCCACCACCACACGCTTCGGCTTCAAACGCTCAATCGCCTCGAACAGGCGCTGGATCGTCTCGCCCAATTCCAGATCCGAGGAATACAGCAGGCTCTGGTGCTGCTCGGGGTCGACCGCACTCTCGGGTGGAACCAGCTCGACGATCTCGATCCGATGGTCGATCTCCCAGCCGTGCGACCGCGCGCCATCGCGCAGTTCATGCTCGGTCTCTGCGAGGCTGACATAGATGCCGGACTCGCCCTGCGCGGCGCCAGCCATCAGGAACTGCAGCGCAATCGTGGTCTTGCCGGTTCCTGGACTGCCTTCGAGCAGATGCAGGCGGTTGCGCGCCAGCCCCCCACTCAGAATGTCGTCGAGGCCAACAATCCCAGTGGCCGCGCGCGGAAGCGATACAGAAGATTCTTGCATGGCGACGTCGAACGGTTGATCACGTTTCCCGTAACAATCGTCACCCGGGTTATCGGCGCATTATGGCAGCAATGGACTGAGCAGCTTCACATTACTGTTGGATCGCGGCGTCCCACCAAGGACACACACCCTGCATCCGGCGGTAGTTTCCTTCGATCACGTTCACCGGCTGCCGCATTCCATCGCGCGCCGCCTTCAGCCGCATCTCGCGTGCCTGCGCCCGCTGTCCGTCGGGTAGCCAGGTGCGGTCATGGCCCCACAAGCTCGGGCCCACCGTCACTTCGCTAGCCTGCCAGCTTCCTGGCGTGACCTCTTTGCCGCCCCAGCCGTATTCCAGCATGAAGCCGGACGGCGTCTTCAGATAGAAAGAGGTCACGCAGTCATTCGGGTGCCGACCCAATGTGGTGGCGATGCGCTCGGGTTCGCCGAGCGCGATGTCGTAGCCCTGCCCCACGTCATCCAGCGAGTAAAGCTCCACCATGAGGTGATGCAGATCCTGCCTGCCGGTCTCGATCAGTGCGATCGTATGATGGCGCGGGTTCACGTGCAGGAAATAGGCCCGGAACGGGCTCAGGATGTAGTCGCTGACGCCGAAGCCAAGGACATCGCAGTAGAAACCCAGCAGGTCGTCGATGTTCTTCACGTGGAACACCGCGTGGCCCATGCCCAGAGGCCCGGTGCGGAAGCCGGAGATCGTACGACCGGCCCGGAACGGTTCATCGGCAATCGCGGCGCCCCAGAAGGCCTCGAGCCGGTTGCCGCCTGGGTCGGCGAAGCTGATCAGCCCGCGCACGCAGCGCTGGTCGGCCTTTGCCGCGGGCTCCCGCCGCACCCCAACGTTGTGCGCCTCCAGCCGCACCGCCAGCGCATCGAGCGCTGTCGCGTCCGCCACCTCGAAGCCGAAATAGCGCTCGCCATCCGCCAGCGACCGATCGACGACCAGCCGCTGCCGGCGGTCGTCCATGCGGAAGGCGCGACACGAATTGCCGCGCTCCACCATCTGCATGCCGAGCCAGTTCGTGGCGAAGTCAGTCCAGCCGGCGAGATCCGAAGTGCCGATCCCGACATAGCCGAGTGCCTGCAGGTGCATGGCCGTGATCCTCTCTGGCGCTGGAGGAGCCATATTAGTCGGGTTCGCCAGTGCCGGGCGATAGCCGGCGAGTGCTCAGGCAATCACCGATTGCGGCACCCGCGGTCCACGGCGGCTCTCGGCGCCGGTGTCCCGACCACAGTGCGGCTGGCGCAGTCGCTTCAGCAGCAGGGAGGTTGTCTCCGGCCGATGGCCGGCCGCCTGGAGCCCGTTGGCGACACCCGGCTCACCACCGTGCACAACGCTGCGCACCGCCTGGCAACCCAGCTGTTTCGCCAGATCGTCCAGTTCCTCGACCAGCGCGACCAGGACCGCGGCTGGCTCGAGCAGGTCCACAGCCACGAAATGATCAGCGGTCAGCACCTTGCCGAGTTCCAGATCGTCCTCGACGCGATAGCAGAAGAGGCCGCAGGGAAAGATCCGAGCCTCGCGCCGTATCGCGATGATGCCGCTCTGCCCCTTGCGGCGCGGACCGGTCAGTTGGCGCGCAAATCGGACCCATGCCGGGAGGTCGAGGGGCGGAAACGCCTCCCGCACCAATGGATACACCGCTCGTACCTGCTCAGGTGCGAGTTCCTCGATAATGAAATCCGCCATAGCGGGCCTGCACGTTACTCACGCTGCAAGCTTGCCCCAAGGTCGGATCGCAAATCGTTGACCTAAATCAATGCGAGACGCTTCGTCACGAATTTTACTGCGACCGGCGATTGGCAGCCAGCGATAAGGCCGCTCGGGCACGGAACTGGGACCAAGGAACTAGAAATGACAACGCGGCTGGCGCGCCCGCAGGTCCTGGACCCGATTGGCGGCGCTGATCCCTGCAGCACCTGCGAGGCGCGCGCGCTCAGCGTCTGCAACGCTGTGCCCGATGCCGAGATGACCCGCCTCGCCGCAATCGCCGTGATAACCGAGGTTGCCGCCGGCCAAGGCTTCATCGACGAGGGCGAGCCCGCCACCTTCTTCTTCAATATCACCGCCGGCACTGCCAAGCTGTTCAAGCTGCTGCCCGACGGGCGGCGACAGATCACCGGTTTCGTCGGCCCCGGCCACTTCCTGGGCCTCGCGGTTTCCGACACCTACGCATTCAGCGCCGAAGCCATCGAACCGGTACGCTTCTGCCGGTTTCAACGCTCGGCGTTGCGCGGCCTGCTGGATGACTTTCCCCTGATGGAGAAGCGCCTCCTCGAGGCTGCCGCCAACGAGCTGGTGGCAGCCCAGGAGCAGATGCTGCTGCTGGGGCGCAAGACGGCACGGGAGCGCCTGGCCTCGTTTCTGCTGATGCAGAGCCGGCACGGCATGCCCTGCGGCCACGCGCGCCGCCAGTTCAAGCTGCCGATGACGCGCAGCGACATCGCCGACTACCTCGGACTGACGATCGAGACCGTCAGCCGGACACTGACGCGGCTGCGAGGCGAAGGCGTCATCGAGATCCTCTCGCAGAGCGAACTGGTGATCGAGGACCCGGTCGGATTGGAACGGCTGGCCGGCGGTCTGCGCTGACGGGTGATCTGCGCGAGGCCGGACTCGAACCGGCAAGGAGTTTCCTCCGGGGGTTTTTGAGA
>DASSRN010000630.1:0-2709 GCA_035701785.1 Acetobacteraceae bacterium
TTCGGCGGGGTCGCGCAGCGCTTCCTCGCCTGCGTAAAGGTAAAGCAGTTCCCACACCATAAGCATGGCAACCAGAAGCAGGGCAAGGTTGGTCCAGCGCATCAGGTGACCAGTCCCCGCCGCCGGGCCAGCCGTCTCTCCCAGCGCAGCAGCACCCCGTTCACCGTGACCGAGAACAGGATCACAAGCAGGATCAGTGGATACATCCGCGCGTTGTCGAAGTTGTTGTAGGCGTAGCTGATCTCGAACCCCATGCCCTCGCGCGCCATCAGGAACTCGGACGCGACCACGCCGATGATCGAGAAGGCGATGGCGAGCTTGGCACCGCTCAGCAGCCACGGCGCTGCGGCCGGCAAGGTGATCAGCCAGGTCGTCTCCAGCGCGGTCATATGCTGCGTGCGTGCCAGCTTGCGCAGCACGCGCGGCACACGGTCCAGGCCGTCGAGCGCCGTGACGATCACCGCGACCACGCCCTGCATGAACCCGATCACGATCGAGGGCAGGCTAGACAGGCCGAAGATCACGATGAGCAGCGGATAGAACGCGAGGATCGGCACCGCGTACCAGGTGGAGAACAGCAGGTCCATCGCCTCGCGCAGCGGACGCACGCGATGGATCAGCGTGGCGGCGGTGACACCGACGATCATCGCCATGGCGGTCGCAATCAGGGCGTTGGTCAGCGTGTGCACGATGGCACGGTTGAACGCGCCGGAAGCCAGCAGCCGCCACAGATCGGCGGCGATGCGGGGTGGCGGCGGCATGGTGAGCGAGTCGATCACGCCGACTGCGCAAAGCAGTTCCAGCAGGCCGACGAACGCAAGCAGGATCAGCGCGCGAAACAGCGGCAGCCGCCAGCTACGCCGCATCGGCGGCCTTCAGCGTCTCGTTGCGCAGCAGGTGCCAGAGGTGGCCGGAGACCGCGCCGAAGCGTTCGTCCTCCAGGATGCGGCTGTCGCGTTCACGCGGCCATGCCGTCTCGACCACCTCCAGAATCCGCCCCGGCCGCGCCGACATCACCGCGATGCGGTCGGCGAGCATCGCCGCCTCATCGAGCGCGTGGGTGATCAGGAACACCGTGGCGCCCGTCGCACGCCACAGCCGCAGCACCTCCTCGCCCATCAGCAGCCGCGTCTGCTGATCGAGTGCCGCGAACGGCTCGTCCAGCAGGATCAGCCGCGGCTCCATCACCAGGGTGCGTGCGATGCAGACGCGCTGGCGCATACCGCCGGAAAGCTGCGCCGGATAATGGCCGGCGAACTCGGTCAGCTTCATCAGCTCAAGCACGCGCGTGATGCGAGCGTCCTGTTCGGCGCGCGCGAGCCCGCTCCTGCGCAGCCCCAGCGCGATATTCGCACGCACGGTGCGCCAGGGAAGGCAAGAATCCTCCTGGAACACCACACCGATGCCGTCCGGCACGATGCCGGCGATCGGCCGTCCCTCGAACGAGATCGTGCCGTCGGTCGCAGACTGCAATCCGGCGATCAGCTCGAACAGCGTGGATTTGCCGCAGCCGGATGGACCGACGACGGCAAAGAACTCGCCGGCTCGCAGCTCGAGATCGAGCGGTCCAAGCGCGTGCACCGGCTGGCCGCCGGTCGCCACAGGCGGAAACACGCGACTGACGCCGCGCAGGCTGACCAGAGTCTTGGATGCTTCCATGGCTTTCGGCATCATCGCCGCATAAGCCAAACCGTCCAAGGAAGCGAATATGGTCTCGATCCTCCGACGCGTACTCGTCTGTACCCTGCTGCTGGCCGCCACAGGCGCGCGGGCGGAAGAGATCGTGGTGTCCAACTACGGTAGCGGCTCGCCGCCGTTCCCATGGTCCGTGGCGCTGGAAAAGCAGTTCTTCCAGCAGGAAGGCGTGGACATCACCGGCATCATCTCATCCGAAGGCGGCGGCACCACGGTGCGGAATATGGTGGCCGGCGGCGTGATCTTCGGCGAGATGAACCCGGCGGCGTTCATCGCCGCAGTACAGCAGGGCGCCAGGCTGCGGCTGGTCGCCGACACGGTGCCGCTGATCGCGGGCATGGTCTGGGCAGTCAAGGCGGACAGTTCGATCAAGACGCTGGCGGATATCAAGGGCCACAAACTCGGCTACACCAATCCGAAGTCGACCAGCCAGGGCCTGACCGCCGGACTGCTCGCCTACGCGAAACTCAGCATGTCCGACGTCGAGACGGTGAAGACCGGCGGGTTTGGCGAAGGCGTCGCGGCACTCGACCTTGGGCTGATCGACGTGGCACCGGTGCCCGACCTGATCTGGATCCGCTCGGGTGCCAAACTCCGGGTGATCGCCACGGCCGAAGAGGTGCTGCCGGCACTCAGCAACGTGCTGTGCGTGGCGACGGTGGATGCGACCGAGACGCAGGGCGACAAGATCCGCGCCATCATCCGTGCGCGGCGCCGCGCCGTGCAGTTCATGAACGAGCATCCGGACGAGGCGGCGGACATCATCGCCCGGGTAAACCGCATCGACCAGGAGGCGACGCGCGCGCTGCTGCGCAAGCTGCTGGCGGTGCGGGTGGACGGGCGGCCGTACTACAACGAAGGTCGCATCTACTTCGACGGCATCAACCGCATGCTGAAGATGCAGGAGAGCATCGGCAACGTGCAGCCGCCGTATGATGTGGAGAAGGTGACCGACACGCGCTTCCTGCCGGACGATCTGAAGGAGCCGGTGCGTTGATCCTCATCCCGCGCTGC
>DASSRN010000631.1:0-12253 GCA_035701785.1 Acetobacteraceae bacterium
CGATCGGGTTCCATGAGCGCAGCGAAAGCATTGGTGCGGACACGCAGTTTCTGCCGGACGGGTTCTATGGCCTGTCGAAGGCGTATGGCGAGCTGATGGGGCGCCTCTACTGGTACAAGCACGGCGTGGAAAGCGTGTTCCTCCGCATCGGCTCCTGCTTCCCGGAACCGATGGACGCGCGGGCACTCGCCACCTGGCTGTCCTACGCTGACCTGTCGCGCCTGGTGGTGCGGTGCGTGATGACCGAGCGTGTCGGGTGCAGCGTCGTATGGGGCGCTTCGAACAACCAGCGCATGACCTGGTGGAAGGACGATGCGCGCGGCCGCATCGGCTGGCAGCCGACCGACAGCGCCGATCCGTTCGCCGGGCAATTGGCGGGAAAGCTCAGCGGCAATCCAATCGTGGAGCGCTACATGGGCGGGGCCTTCTGCGGGCTGGACTATACGCGCGACGCACCGGCGCCGCAGAAACTGTTCGAATGAGGTCGCGAGATGCCTGAAGGTCGTCTCTATATCGGCAATCGGCGTTATTCCTCCTGGTCGATGCGCGGCTGGCTTGCTGTTCGGCTCGCCAGCCTCGATGTCGAGGAGGTGATGATCCACTTCATCCGCCCTGGTCCAACCGCGGCGATCGTAGGGCTGTCCCCGAACGGCCTCGTGCCGTATCTCGAGCATCGTGGGGTGCGCGTCTGGGAGTCGCTCGCGGTCTGCGAGTATTGCGCCGAGGTCGCACCATCGCTGTGGCCCTCGGACGTTGCCGCACGGGCGCATGCACGCGCCATCAGCGCCGAGATGCATGCCGGCTTCATGGGGCTGCGGCAGTCGATGTGGATGAACCTGGGGCGCGACTTCAGCGGGCTCGGTCGCACACCGGAGGCGCTCGCCGACATCGCGCGCATCGAGGCGATGTGGGCGGACACGCGCCAACGCTATGGTGCCGGCGGTCCATTCCTGTTCGGTGCCGCGTTCACCGCGGCCGACGCGATGTATGCACCGGTGGTGACGCGCTTCTTCACCTGGCAGCCCGATATCGGCGCAGCGACCTGGGCCTACTGCGAGGCCGTGCGTGCGCATCCGCTGGTAGCGGCGTGGCACGATGCCGCTGCGGCCGAGCCGACGGAATGGCTGCTGCCGGATTACGAAAACCCAAGATGAGACGGGTCGCGCTCGATCATGTCGGTGTGGTCGCGCGCGATCTGCCGGCGGTCGCGGCGCAGTACGAACAACTCGGCTTCACGCTGACGCCGCTGTCGCTCCAGGCCGAGGGTCGTGTCGGCAATCGCTGCGTGATGCTGCGCGGAACCTATCTGGAGCTGCTCGCCGTCGTCGATCCGATCCGTGGCAGTGCCACGCTGAATCGCTTCCTTGCGCGCTATGCCGGCGTCCACATTGTCGCGTGCAGTACAGATGATTCGTCGGCGGAACTTACCCGGCTGCAGCGGGCCGGCGTCGCGGCGCCCGCGATCACTCATAGCAAACGCGCGGTTGATGCCGCGGATCCCGCAGGGCCGCAGGCGGAGTTCGCACTGATCCAGCTGCCTGATCAGCCGGAAGGCCGCTTCAACCTGGTGCGGCACCTGACGGATGCGCTGTGGCAGGACCGTTTCCTGCGACACCCCAACAACGCCACGACGCTCGAGGCGGTGGATCTCGTCGTACAGGATGTGTGGGACACTGCGGCACGGCTGTCTCGCCTGATCGGTTGCGTCGCGACGCCGGATCTTGCCGGGAGTGTCGTGCTCACGCTGGCGCACGGAATTGTGCATCTGCTGCCGCCCGACGGCGGGTGTGCCGTTGCGCCGCGCATTTCGGGCCTGCGTCTGCGCACGTCCGATGGGAATGCAGCGCTACGCCGCCGGTTGATAGCGCGCACAGTTGCATACCAAGCGGATGGCGATGCGCTCGTCGTTCCGGCGCCTGTCGCAGGCGGCGTCACCATGCGTTTTCTGCCCGGGGATATGAGGGCTTTCTGAAGCATCGTGGCTGGTCTAGGTTCCCGCCCCCCATGAGCGCCTCAACCGAACCGTCCTTCCGTGGTGGCCGGCGGCCGGCCCTGATCTACGGCATCATCGGACTGGTGGTGGCGGTGTTGATCTTCGGCGCGGGCGGCTTCCTCTGGCTCAGCCAGGGCGGAAGCGCGTCCTTCGTCGGCGGTCCGTTCACCCTTGTGGACGGTTCAGGTTCCCAGGTCACCGACCGGGATTTCCGTGGCAAGTACATGCTGATTTATTTCGGCTACACGTTGTGTCCGGATGTCTGTCCGACCACGCTGAACGAGATGGCGGACGCGCTCGACCGCCTGGGCAGCAAGGCGGATCGCCTGCAGCCGATCTTCGTCACGATCGATCCCGACCGCGACCTGCCGGACGTGGTGAAGCGCTATACTGAAGCGTTTTCACCCCGCATCCTTGGCCTGACCGGCTCGGAAGGGCAGATCGCCAAGGTGGCGCAGGAATATCGCGTCTACTACGCCAAGCACCGTAGCGGTCCACAGCCAAACGACTACACGATGGACCACAGTTCGGTGCTGTATCTCATCGGGCCAGATGGGAAGTTTGTCGCACCGATCCGCGCTGATGAGGATGGTGCACAGATGGCAGCCGACCTGGCCAAGCTGATGTCCTGACAAGAGGCGTCCAATGCGCACCATGTTCCGCCGCGCACTGCGCTGCGCTGTGATCCTCGTCCCAGTCCTGGCGCACGCGCAGCAGCACGATGTGAAGATCGAGGAAGCCTGGTCGCGACCGGCCATCCAAGGCGGCACGGGAGTCGTGTATCTGACCATCATCGATACCGGTGCGCCTGACCGGCTGGTGGCGCTATCGGCCCCGGTGGCAGCCAAGGCGGATCTGCACGAATCTTTCACTGAACAAGGCATTGCGAAAATGCGTGGCGTGGCCACGCTGCCGGTCGCAGCCGGCAGCAAAGTGACGCTGTCACCGGGCGGCTACCACATCATGCTGATGGATTTGAAGCAGCCGCTAAGGGAAGGTGACAGTTTTCCTGTTACGCTGAATTTCGAGCACGCTGGTCTGGTTACGGCTACCGTCACCGTGCGTCGCGTCGGTCGCGCAGCTCCGTAATTCTGGCCGTCAGTGGTGCCAGCCGCCGCCGTGCCATCCGCCATGCCAGCCGCCGCCCCATCCCCAGCCTCGTCCCCATCCCCAACCGCCGCCGAAGCCGATCGCGATTGACGGCGCGAAGAATGCGCCACCGTAATAGCCTCCATACGGATACGGGTAGGCCGGATAGGGATACGGATACCCATACGGATAGGAATACCCGGCGTAGCCTGAATACGGATAGGCCGCGTAATTGACCGGCGGACCCTGCACCGTGTCGCCGTGCGCCGTCATGCACTGGCTGTAGCCAATATCGTAAAGCTGCTGCGAGGCACCGTAGGTCGCGGCAGCATTGTTGGCGCCGATCGCGCTGCCCGCCAGCAGACCTGCGCCCGCGCCGATCGCCGCACCCGCGCCAGCGGCACCGCTCGCCGCTCCGATGGCGGCGCCCGCCGCAGCTCCCAGTGCAGTGGTGGCAACCGCGCTGCCGACAGCGCTCTGTGACGCGGCGGCCGCTGGGCCGGGGCCGCCGGTCTGCTGCCAGGCGTATTGTCGGCACACGGCATCGTCCTGCTGGAACGCCTCGAACGATTTTCCCTGACCCGGGAGGGCCATGACCGTAGGGCCGGGCGGTGGTCCGTAGACACATGCACCGAGCGTGAGGGCGATGACCGGGAAGATCAGGGTGGCAGGCCGCATGGCGCAACTCATCAGCAGAACAGCGCTATCTATACACCTGTGGCATGCCGGGAGTCGCGCGCCGCGAGTACGGTTCTGTGGCGTCACGTTTGGCTGAGCATCGGTTGCGACAGCCTGTACGTTGCCAAACTGAGCGGGATGTCATCGGTCGGTCACACGTCGCAGCCTTCATCTCGCTTCCGTCGCGGCGTGGACGCGATGCGACAGCGAGGCACGCGCGTTCGTGAGCGCTTCACCGCCCAAAACCTGCACGCACCTTCGCTCGATTGGCTGAATTTCCTGATCGCCGACGTCCGCGGCGGCCTTGGCCCGTATGTGGTCGTGTTTCTGGTGACAGAACAGGGCTGGACGCCAACTGCCGCAGGCATCGTCAGCACGATCGGCGGCTGGGTCGGCCTGGCAGCGCAGGTGCCGATCGGCGCCTGGCTCGATCGAACGCGGCACAAGCGCGGGGCGATGCTGTGGGGCTTGGTTGGGCTGTCGATCGGCGGGGTGGTTATTGCGCTGTCGCCCAACTTCTGGCCGGTGCTGCTGGCGAATGGCGCCATGCAGGTGGTGAGCGGTGTTTTCGAGCCAGCGATTGCGGCATTGACGGTGGGTCTCTGCCTGCGCGAGGCACTGACCGCGCGCATGGGCCGCAACGCCGCGTGGTCGCGGGCCGGCAACATGGCAGCGGCGGTCTTGTCGGGCCTGATCGCCTGGCTGTTCTCTGCCCGAGGCGTGTTTCTCCAGGTCCCGGTCATCGCAGCACTTACGGCGATCGCGGCGATGACCATCCCCTACTCAAAGGTCGATCTTCGGCGTGCACGCGGACTGGAGCCGGGCGATGACCAGGCCCCGGGGCCGCAATCGTGGTGGGGTATCCTGCGCAGCCGGCCCCTGCTGGTGTTCGCCGTGTGCAGCTTCCTCTACGAACTCGCCGATGCGCCGTTGCTGACGCTGGTGGGCCAGAAACTCGGCACCGACCGGCAGGGCGCTGGCCTCGTGCTCACCTCGGCACTCGTCGTCGCCGCGCAGTTCGGCATGCTCGGTGCTTCGATCCTGGTAGGCAAACGCGGCGACGCCATTGGGCATCGATTGCTGATGGCGATCGGATTTGCACTATTGCCGGTACAAGCCGCTTTGACCGTGTTTTCCTCATCGCCATCCTGGCTGATTGGGGTTCAGGCGTTCGGCGGCATCGGCGCCGGACTGTTCGCTGGCTTGACGCCGATCTGGCTGGCAGACGCCACCCGCGGCAGCGGGCACTATAACCTCGCACAAGGGGTCATGGCTGCGATGCGCGCACTGGGCGCAACCAGCAGCGGCCTCCTTAGCGAATTGTTAGTCGAATACCTGGGCTACAACGACGCCTTCCTCGGTTGCGGAGCGATCGGTGTCGTCGCAGCGGTGCTGTTGTGGTTCGGCCTACCCGAGCGTGCAGAGTCGGCGAAGGAAGCTGCGGCACCAGCATAACCCGCGATTGCAGTTGATCCACGTCAATGCACGCGACGCGGTCGCGTGGCACCTGATCGCATTATGGATACCCAGGCACCTCATCTGCTGCATGTTCGCCCTCGCGCGCACGACAAATACCTTCGCCTTATCGAAGGAGCGTGCAGGCTTCCGCCGGTCGCGACGGCCGTCGCGCATCCATGCGACGAGGTTTCCCTTGGCGGCGCGGTCGAGGCAGGCAGGCAGGGGTTGATCGACCCGATCCTGGTCGGGCCACCAGCGCGCATTCGCGACGTCGCTGCACGCTACGGAATCGACCTGGCCGGTCTGCCGATCGTGGAGTCCGAACACAGCCATGACTCCGCAACCAAAGCGGTCGCGCTGGTTCGCGCAGCCAAGGCGCAATCCCTGATGAAGGGCAGCCTGCATACCGACGAGTTGATGGGCGCGGTCGTCGCGCGCGACGGCGGTATCCGCACTGAGCGTCGGATCAGCCACTGCTTCGTCATGGACGTGCCGAACCATCTTGACCCGCTGATCATCACCGATGCCGCGGTTAACATCGCACCGACACTCGAGGAGAAGGTCGACATCGTCCAGAACGCCATCGATCTGGCGCACGCAGTCGGCTTCCCCGAGGTTCGTGTCGCGATCCTGTCGGCGATGGAGACAGTCAATCCCAAGGTCCGGTCGACCATCGAGGCGGCGGCGCTCTGCAAGATGGCGGATCGCGGTCAGATCACTGGCGCGGTGCTCGACGGCCCGCTGGCGCTCGACAACGCGATCAACCCGGAAGCAGCCGCGATCAAGCATATCGTCTCGCCGGTTGCCGGTCATGCCAACGTGCTGGTGGTGCCCGACCTCGAAGCGGGCAACATGCTCGCGAAAAGCCTGTCGTTCCTCGCCGGCGCCGACAGCGCCGGCATCGTACTCGGCGCACGCGTGCCGATCATCCTGACCAGCCGGGCAGATTCGCTGACGGCACGACGTGCATCCTGCGCGATCGCGTCAATGGTCGCCGCGTCGCGTCACGCCTGACACCTACTGCCGTGCGAGGCGTCGCGCGGTGCGCAGCAGCAGTTGGCGGTCTTCCGGCGCGCACTCGCGGTAGAGCCGCAGGATCGCCAACTCGTCGCCGGTGTGCGGCTGGCCCGGCGAAAGCTTGTCTCGGCCATACATCAGGTGTTCGACGCCGATGCCCAGTGCACCGGCGACGCGCGTCAGGTTGGTGGTGACCTGGCCGGCTCGACCGGTCTCCCATTGCGCTACCGCACTGCGCGACACACCGACCGCTGCTGCCAGCTGATCCTGCGTCCATCCTTGGTCTTCACGCGCCGCTCGAATGCGGACGCCGATATCTTTTGGGCTGGTCATTGCGCTATCTTACGTAAGTCCGCCTAACGGCGCCACAAGTGTTTTTGCCTGCGCGCCCGCAATTTATCTTGACGCAATGAGTAAGACATAATAACGTAATGACTAATCCCATCCCACGGAACCTGCATGCCGACCAAGCTCATCTGGACCGACGCCCAGGACACCCAGATCAAGCGACTTCGGCTGGAGGGCGCTTCGTGGGACACGATCGCCACTACGCTCGGCCTGAGCCGTTGGTCGGTCATCGAACGGGGGCGACGGATCAACGCCTGTCAGCCGCCGCCGACGGCCGTTGTGCCGCCCGAGGATCCGCGCCGTCCTCCTCTGCCCCCAGGGCACCCGAAAAGCTGGGGCGTGCTGACTGTAGGCACCGTGTTGGAGAACGCGCCCTATCCGCTGCCGGTGTTTTCCTCCTGACCCAGGAGTTGCAAAGCGATGGCCACCGCTCAGGCGACCGAGTTACACCCGTTCGATGTCGAATTGATCACCTGTCGTCTGGAAGAGGCGGGCGCCACGCTGCTTGCCCTACCCTCGACGGGTTGGTCGACGCGCCTGCGCACCTCCAACCTCGAGATCGTGCGCAGCGCCATTGAGAGCTACGGCTGGACAGAAAAACGCATTCGCCCGGCGGTGCCGTCCGCGGTACGGATCACACGAATGGACGAGGCGCTGAGCTGGATCACGCTCATTCCGCTCGACCGCTATGTGCTACGGCGCATTGTCGGCGCCCGCAGTCTCGTCCACCCGATTACCGAGCGCCACCTGTTCCCATGGCGCCGTCTCGCTGAGGCGATCGGGGCTGACCACAAGGCGGTGAAGCGCTGGCACGGCCAAGGGATCGGCCTGATCCTGGCGCGACTGAATGCGGTCGAGCCAGCTGCCGCCGCCGCGCCAGCCTGATCACTTCAGGGCGCGCGCGTCCACGCGATCGCCGGCGGGTCACGGAACGCGAACCGTGCCAAATGACGTGCGACGACGTCTTCCAGCTTCTCGAGCGCCGTCTCGTCGTCCGCGGTGAGGTGCAGGACCAGAATGCTGGTTTCCGACGTGAGCCTGCAGATGCCGCCCTGGAAGTCGATGCGGCCGTCATCCTCTGTCAGGGTGACCGGCAGGCGGTGCGCGAAATGCTTGCAAAGCTGCGCTAGGTAACGCCGCGGCGTGGCAAGTGCCACGCGCGCGGCGGCGGATGGCAAGGACTGGCCTGACATCAGGCGCGCTCCACGCCGACCGCTGCACCGTCCAGCGCTGCCGCCACGGCGTTGGCCTCTTCCTCGCTGAGCGGCCCACGGGCAAGGCGCATGCGCAGCGCGACGTTCAGGTTCTCCATCGCTCGAACGACCTGCGGCGCAGGGCCGGCTCCGTGCGTGCGTCCCGCTTCGTCCATGCGCGCAAGCAGCGCATGGACGGCAGTGCGGTTCGCGTTGAGGAACGCCTGTCCCTCCGGGGTGATCTGGTGCAGCCGCTTCGCCGTGCCTTCGTCCGTACTGGCCGTGACGTGGCCGAGTTCCTCGAGCAACGTCAGCGTAGGATAGATCACGCCCGGGCTGGGGCTGTAGGCGCCGCCCACCCGCTCCTCGATCGCCTTGATGATCTCGTAGCCATGCCGGGCTTTCTCGGCGATCAGGTGCAGGATGACCAGGCGCAGGTCGCCATGGGCGAAGAACCGGCCCAGCCGGCCGCGTCCGCCAAGGCGTCCGTGACGTGTACCACGGATATGGCTGTGATCGTGACGCGCAAAGCGGTGGCCAAGCGCGCTGTGGAAGTGTCGATGGAACATGTTTACTCCGAGTGAGTTTCGATATAGCGAAATATCAGATATATCGAAATACGCTCAGATTCAAGGTGCGCTCTACGGATGCTTGTGGATTGGATCCACCCAGTAGACCGCCTCCGGTTTCTCCACCGGCTCGATATCGAGATTGACCACCACTGCCTCGTTGTCGCTGCGCACCAGCACGCATTCCAGCGTCTCGTCGGTGCTGGCGTTGATTTCCTGGTGCGGCACATACGGCGGCACGAAAATGAAATCCCCCGCCTCGGCTTCGGCGACGAATTCCAGATGCTCGCCCCAACGCATACGGGCCTTGCCGCGCACCACGTAGATCACGCTCTCCAGTTCGCCATGGTGGTGCGCCCCGGTCTTGGCATTGGGATAGATGCTGACCGTCCCGGCCCAGATCTTCTGTGCCCCGACCCGTGCGGCATTAATGGCGGCCGCGCGGTTCATGCCGGGTGTCTGCGCGGTGTTGGAATCCAGCTGGTTGCCCTTGATCACGCGGACGCCGTTGTGCCGCCAGTCCACGGTGCCGGGCGCCGGCAAGTGGGGATGGTGGTCGTGCTGGCTCATGGCGCTGCCTCCTTCGGCTGATCCAGCCCTACTATCGGCACGCCACGGGGGGAAGAGAAGGCAGTGGACGGATTTGTCGTGCATGACGTCGCGCCCGACGTCGCGGTGCGCATCGGTCGTGCCATGCCGGAGCTGCCTGTCGCGCTGGACCGTGAAGTTGAACGGTTATGGCAGGTTGCATGCCACCGGGTGGCCGCCGGCGGAGCAGGCCAGATGTTCAACGGCCGGGTGTTCAGCGCCGACGTCATCACGCCGCATCTGGTCACCGGGCATCTGACCGAATACCGCCGCGTCGTAGCGCAGATCGAGCAGCCAGCGCTGTTCGCCGAGTTAGGCGTGCGGTCGTTCGCGGTGTGCGGGGTGCTGCGTTGCGCTGGCGGCGTGGTGGTGGGCCGCCGCCACGATGCAGCGATCTATCAGCCTGGGATGTGGCAGCTGGCGCCGGCCGGCAGCGTGGATGTCGGGACGCTGGATGAGGACGGCACGTTCGACCTGCCGCGCCAGCTCTTCAGGGAATTGCATGAAGAACTGGGGCTGGCACGCGATGCGGTGGGAGTGCCGCGCCCGCTTTGCATCGTGGAGCATCCCGGCAGCCACGTCTCGGATCTCGGCATGGCGCTGAACACCGAACTGGACGCCGAAGCGGTCCTGGGGGCGCACCGGGCGAACGGAAACACGGAGTATGCCGAGCTCCGGGTGGTCCCAATGGCGGAGCTTGCGGCTTTCCTGGCGGAGGTAGGCGCGGGCCTCGTGCCGCCGGCACTCGTGTTCCTGAAGCGTGCCGGGTGGCGAATCGAGGAGGCCGATTCGAGTCGTTGACTCTGGCGCTGGCTAGGAACAAATAGGGAACACAACCATGCGCCCCGAATTTTACATCCCCGACCGTCCAGTTGACGACTCCCATGCGGCTCCCACCAGCGGAGGGTCCCTGCGGCCTCGGTTCGGCCGCTCCAAGCCCTTGCCGCCGCACCTGACGGCGCTGCTGCGCAAGCCGACGCGGCCTGCAGAAGCCGTCCTGGCGTTTGACGATCCCCGGGTGGATAGCTGCCTGGCCGGGGGCCTGCCGCTGGGCCAGTTGCATGAGGTCGGCGCCGCGGGCCTGGATGCGGAGACCGCCGCGCTGTCCGCCGCCTTCATCGCCGCCCTGCTGGCGCGCATCGCTCCGGCCCGGCCGGTATTTTGGATCGCGCCGGTCAGCGATCTGCATCCGCCTGGCCTGCTGCCTTACGGGCTCGACCCCAACCGGCTGGTGCTGGTGCGTCCGGCGAAGGATGCGGACACGCTCGCCGCCATGGAGGTGGCGCTGCGCGAAGGCGTTGTGGCTGCCGTGGTGGGAGAGGTGGGGCAGTTTGACCGCACCGCCTCGCGCCGGCTGCAGCTTGCCTGTCTCGGCCGCGGCTCCACCGGTTTCGTGCTACGCCGTTGGCCGCATGGCCACCGTACCGCCGACCGCGAAGCCAGCGTGGCGGTCACCCGCTGGCATCTCACTCCGGTTCCTAGCGTGAGGGACGGCAAGGCACCCGGCCGGGCGCGCTGGCACGTGGCGTTGACGCATGCCCGGGGCGGACGGCCGGGCGAATGGATCATGGAGGCTTCGGATGACGCGACGCATCCTCTCCGTGTGGTTGCCGCACTGGCCGATCACGCGCCTGACCCGCAGCACGCCCGCCTCGCCGGATAGACCGCTGGTCACCGTCGAGGCGGTGCGCGGCGTGCGCCATCTGGTTGCCGTCGGTGAAGCGGGCGAGGCGCATGGGCTGTCATCCGGCCAGACGCTGACCGGCGCACGCGCCATCTGCCCCGCCCTGGTCCCGGTCGAGGCCGATCTGGCGGCCGACGAGGCCGGACTGGCCAGCCTTGCGTCGTGGTGCGAGCGCTATACACCGATGGCGACGGCCGATCCGCCGGATGGGCTGTGGCTGGACATCACCGGCTGCACAGCGACGTTCGCCAGCGAGGCCGCGCTCATGCAGGACTTGGCGATGCGGCTGCAGTGGAACGGCGTTCCCTGCCGCCTCGCGGTTGCCGGCACCACAGGCGCGGCCTGGGCGTTGTCCCATGCGGAGGCGGACCGCACGGTTCTGCCGGCCGGCGAGGAGAAAGCGGCGCTGGCCGACCTGCCGATCGCCAGCCTGCGGCTTGACGCCAGTACGGTGGGCGGGCTGCGCCGGTTGGGGCTGCGCAGCGTGCAGGACCTGCTGCGCATTCCGCGCGCACAGATCACGCCGCGCTTCGGTGCCTTGCCGATGCTGCGGCTGGATCAGGCGCTTGGCGAGATCGAGGAAGCGATCGACTGGCCGCGTCCGCCGATCGAATGGGACGAGCGCCTTGCCTTTCCCGAGCCGATCGGCACGCCGGAGGATCTGGCTCGCACCCTGGCCAAGCTTGCCGGGAGGCTGTGCCGGCGTCTGGCGGAGCAGGACAAGGGCGGCCGGCGCTTCGTCGCGCGGTTCTTCCGCGTGGATGAGGCGGTGCCGCAGATCGCTGTAGGCACGGCGCTGCCGGTGCGCGATCCCGGCTATCTGGGCAAGTTGCTGGGCGACAAGCTCGATACCGTCGATCCAGGCTTCGGCATCGAAGTGATCGCGCTCGAGGCTGCGGTCGTGGAGCCGCTGCAAGCGCCGCAGACGCAGTTGCTCGCGGCCCCCGACACTGCTGACACCCTGGCGGATGTGGTCGACACGCTGAGCAACCGCCTGGGTGCAGACCGCGTGACGCGCGTCGCGCCGTTTGCCAGCCATGTGCCGGAGCGGGCGGTGCGGCGCGTGCCGCCATTGCCATTGCGGCGGCCCTCCTGGGTGGCCGATCCCACCGCGCCGCGGCCGATCCGGCTGCTGCGCCGGCCGGAGGAGATCGAGGTGATCGCGCCGGTACCCGACGATCCGCCCGTGCGCTTCAGCTGGCGCGGTGTGGCGCACCGCGTGCGCGCCGCAGCAGGACCCGAGCGGATCGCCACCGAATGGTGGCGGGGCCGGCAACCCGGCAGGCGCCCCGAGACGGACCTGATCCGCGACTACTACCGGGTGGAAGATTCGGATGGCGCCAGGTTCTGGATCTACCGCGCCGGACTGCACGCCCCGGACCGGATGCCGCGGTGGTACCTGCATGGCCTGTTCGGCTGACCCCCTTCTCCCCCTCCCCTCGCGGGAGGGGGCTGGGGGGAGGGGGCCCATGCCCCACCCATGACCTACGCCGAACTCCAGGTCGCGAGCGCATTCTCCTTCCTGCGCGGCGCCTCCTCGCCGGAAGAGCTCGCTGCCACCGCATCGGTGCTCGGGCTGTCCGCCATCGGGATCACCGACCTCAACAGTGTGGCCGGCGTGGTGCGGATGTGGGAT
>DASSRN010000632.1:0-4686 GCA_035701785.1 Acetobacteraceae bacterium
GGCGGTCCGAGCGCCCGAGCAGTTCGCGGATCCGCGTGGCGCGCCAGTCGCCGAACCAGTCGCGGCCCAGGAACACCGGGAAGTCCGGTGGCGCGATGCGCTCGTTGGCGTTGACCAGCCGGCCGCTTTCGGGAGCCACGATGTGGGGCAGTTGCTCGTCGGAGGCCCAGCCGGTCCAGTCATGCGATCCGTCCCCCGGCACGGGCGCCGATCCGTTCCCGGCGCGGCGGATCGGCACCCGGCCGGTGACGTAGAGCGCGATCCGCTCACGGTCGGCGACCAGCAGGTTCTGCACCGGCGCGGTGATCAGCGCCGCGGCCTTGCCCGCCTCCGCGACGTCGCGTGCCTGGTTCAGCGCCAGCAGGCCGGCGGCGGCGCTGTTGCCGGGCGCCAGGTTGGCCATCGCCACCGCCAGGATCGGGCCGCCCGGATCGCGGAGGTCACTTACCACCGGGCCGTGCCGCGTCTCGCGCACTGTCACCACCCTGTCCGGCTGGCCGCGCACTTTGATGCGCTCCTCGTGCACCTCGAAGGGGCGCGGACCGTCTGGCGTCTGGTACTGGCCGTCGCCGGCCGGCGTCTCGACGAACACGTCCTGCGTGTCGGCGCCGGTGGTGGTGAAGGTCCAGGCGATGTGGCCGTTGTGCCCCAGCACCAGGAACGGCACGCCAGGCGCCGTGGCCCCGGCCAGCACGCCGTCCGGCGTCTGGATCCGCGCGAGGTACCAGATGCTGGGGAAACCGAACCCCAGGTGCGGGTCGCCGGCTAGCAGCGGGGCGCCGGTCGCCGTGTGGCGGCCGTCTACCGCCCATTCGTTGGACGCGGTCTCCGGCAGGGTGAACGGGTCCGGGAACCGTGGCAGCGCTGCGGCGAGTGCGTCGGCAATGCCGCCCAGCGCTGGCTCGATCAGTGCAGCCTCCGGGCGGCCAGGTCCGCCTGATGGGGGCCACAATTCGTCGATCTTGTGCTGCGGCAGACGTCCTGTCAGCGCCTGGCGCGACAACTCGGTGCGCCAGTTGAGCGACAGCGACAGCCCCATGATCTGTCCCCACAGCAGGCTGTCCACCGGCTGCCACGGCTCGGGTGTGCCCAGGAACAGGAACTCGGGCGCGCTGAACCGACCCTTCTCGGCGATCCAGGCGTTCACCCCGCGCGCATAGGCCTCCAGCACCGCCCGCGTCTCCGCCGGCAGCGTGGGGTAGTCGGCCAGTGCACGGCGGCGCAGCCCCAGTGTCAGCATCATCCGGTCGGTGCCCAGCGTCGCCGGCCCGGCCATCTCCGACAGCCGGCCGGAGGCGGCCCGGCGCATCAGGTCCATCTGGAACAGCCGGTCGCGCGCATGCACGAACCCGAGTGCCGCTGCGGCATCGGTCGCGCTGGCAGCGCGAATGCGTGGGATGCCGTCGCCGTCGAAGCCGACGTCCACCGGTCCCGACAGCCCGGCGATGCGCACCTGCTGCGACCGCGGCGGCAAGGTCAGCCACAGCACACCGGTGACCACCGCGGCGACGAACAGCACGATGAAGCCTGCCCACGCCAGCGCGCGGCGCAGCACCCGCAAGGATCTTCGCATGCTGCCAAGGTGACTGGCCGCCGCCACGAAGGAAAGTGAATGCTAGGCGATGGGCGGCCGATCGAGGCGGACAATGTCCAGCGAGGCGGCGATGGCCGGGAAGCGCTTCAGGATCAGCGGGTCGTGGCCGGGAATGACGTGGTCGGGACCATCGGCCAGCCCATCCAGGATCTCGAAGCCCTTCAGCATCCGCTCGACATCGACCACCACCGGGAACGGCATGCGCTTGCGGATATTGCCCCACAGATGCGAAGCGTCCCCGGCCAGCACCACCCAGCCGCGCTCGGTCGGCACGCGGATCGACTGGATGCCGCCCGAGTGGCCGCCGATCAGGTGGACCGTGACGCCCGGCGCGATCTCCGCCGTGCCGTCGTGGAAGCGCAGTCGGTCCGCATACAGCGCGCGCACCGCGCTCTGCACGTCCTCGACGTCGAACGGCCGGCGCAGGAACGGCTGGCACATGCAGGGGCCGGTGCAGTACGCCATCTCTGACGCCTGCAGGTGGAACGTTGCCTGCGGGAAGTAATCCATGCCGCCGGCATGGTCCCAGTGCATGTGCGTCAGCACCACTTCGCGCACCGTGGCCGGATCGATGTCCGCCATGCGCAGCACCTCGGCCGGCGTGCGCAGCAGTTCACGCCCGCGGCGTTTGGCGGAGGCGGGGTTGAAGCCGGTGTCCATCACGATGGTCTGGCCGTTGCCGCGGATCGCGAACACGTAGAAGTCGAGCGGGTCGGGTGCCGCGTGGTCGTCCGGGATGATATAGTTCTGGAACTGCATGCGGCCGTCGAAAATGCCGTAGCGAAGGGCAAGGACTTCGTAGGTAGGCGTTGCTGGCATTGTGCATCTCCCCGGGTTGGAAGGATCGTAGCGTGCCGGGATGGGGAGCGGGAAGGCGGAGGTGTCTCACCAGCGTCTCATTGCCCTTCCTGCGAGATAGCGTCCGATGTTTCGGCTCAAGGTTTCCGACCGCAATGCGATAGCGCGAACGCCCGTCGGACGCGGGCGGCAAGCTGCGGGCGTAGGTCCGAACGCATGAACAGGTATGTCAGTTAGATATTCTGATGTCAATCGTTAGTTTGGTGTTGGCACGATCGCGTCTCAGACACCGGCAAACAGAATATCGAGCGCCCGCAGCACCACTGTATGTTAGCCATGAGCGAAGTGACCGGGTCGCGCAGTTCTCTGTGGGGAACTGTCGTGATGTCTTGGGTCAGCATGACGTGCCGCTTCCCATCGATCCCGAACACCGGGTTGAGGTCCCGCATCGCTGCGCGCACATCCTCCTCGGGTAGCAGTGGCACGGCTGTGCGAGCGGCGAGATCAGCCAGCAGTTCGGCTTGCACATCCAGCACATATCCGCGCGCCTTGCGGCCGGGCATGGGATATACGTCGAGCCGGGCCATCAGAAGCGGCGGAATTCGGCCAGCGGCAGCCCGTTGCTCTCGACATCCTCGTTCCAGGCATCGATGCCGGGTCGATTGGCTTCCAGCCATCGCTGCGCACGCGCCTTGGTCACCGCTTCGGCCAGTCCTCGCTCGCACGCCTGCGACAGGTTGACGCCGAGCGCCCGGGCTTCGTCCAGCAAAGGTGCCGGCAACGTCACGTTTTTCGCCCTGCGCCCAGTCGTGCCCTGGCGCTCACTGCCTGAATGGGTCCGCGCACAGCTTCCACTGGTATCCTGCATACACTACGCGCATCGATGATCCACACGGCAGCGGGCCACGATCACTGCGCATCCCTGTTCCATTCATGACGATAGCGATGACAGCCTCACATCATCCGGTCCTCCGGCGGCACCAGATAGTGCGGCGTCTCGCCGGCCAGCGCGCGGCGGATGTTGGCGACCGCGCGCCGCAGCCCCACAGCACCGGTGCCCGATATCGCGGAGGCCGAGTTGTGCGGCGAGCCGATCACGTTGGGCAGCGACAGGAACGGCTGATCCATACGGAAAGCCCCGTGGCGGATCGGCTCGATCCACCACGCGTCGATGCAGGCCTGGAACCGGGGATGCGCCACCAGGTGCTGATACAGCGCGCCTTCATCCACCACCTCGCCGCGCGCGACGTTGACCAGGATCGCGTCCGCCTTCATGCGCGCGAGCTGAACGGCACCGATCATGCCGTTGGTGGCTGGCGTCAGCGGCGTGCAGACCACCAGCACGTCCGACGCCGCCAGCAGCAGATCGAACTCGTCGGGCGTGCCGATCCAGTCGGTCGGCTCCTCACTGCGGCCGCGGCGGTTGATCGCGTGCACCTTCATGCCGATGCCGCGCGCCAGCCGCGCGGTGGCGATGCCGATGCCGCCAAAGCCCAGGATGCCGCACACGCCACCGGCCAGCATCCGGTTGCGTGCGAACTGGTTGAAGCGGCCCTGCGCCAGTTCGGCGTGCTCCACCAGCAGCCGCTTCGACGCGGCGAGCGCCATCGCCAGGGCGTGCTCCGCCATCGGTTCGGCATAGGCGCCGCCGTTGGTCGCCACCGGCACGCCGGCCGGCACATCGGCCAGCGGCACGAAGTCGATGCCGGCGTTGATGAACTGGAGCAGACGCACGTCCTTCAGCAGCGCGAGCTCGCCGGGACGCAGCTCGCGCGTGGTGCGCGCCAGCACCGCATCCGCCCGCCGCAGCGCTGCCGCACGGCCCGCATCGTCGAGGTCGGGCAGGTGTACCGCATCGGCTGCGTCGCCCAACGCCTCGGCCACGATCCGGCGGCCCTGGGCTTCCAGTTCGTAGACCACCACGACCGTGCTCATGCGCCGGCGTTCCCTCCCTATATGCAAGCTGTGCACAGCGATGGACCCTGGTGCCATGTCCGACAAGCCCAACTTCGTCCTGGTCCCCGATCCTGAACCCGAGCCAGATGAGCCGGCGCCGAAGCCGCCGTCGCTGCTCGACCACATCCGCGCGCTGCTGCCGTTCGGATCGGCACGCCCCCCGGCGCTGGCATCGACCCGGCCGCGGCTGATCTTCGGCTTCGACGCCACGGCCTCGCGCGAGCCGGCCTGGGCGACCGCGCGCACGGTGACCGATGCGCTGGTCAAGGCATTGCCGGGCGAACTCGATGTGGCGCTCGCGGTGCATGGCGGGTCGATGCTGCACACCTTCACCGAGT